>DATHVR010000140.1:0-43005 GCA_035461175.1 Acidimicrobiia bacterium
CGCGAAAAGGGGACTCCGGCTCGAGACCCCCGACCATCGAGCCTCTCCGACCTATTCCCTCACCAGCCAGGACTCCTCGGCGCACAGAGCCTCGATCTTGTCCGGATCCACCGGGACATGGGAGGTGAGGTTCTCGTGGCCGTCGGCGTCGATGAGGATGTCGTCCTCGATCCGGATCCCGAGACCGACGAATTCGGACGGAACCTCGAACTCGACCTGCTCTGCCTCGGCCTGCAGTTTCTCCTGACGATCCCGGGCGGGGCGGCCCTCGAGGATGCGCTCTTCGGTCCACTTGTCGAGGTCGTAGTCGAGGAGGGCAAACGACCGCTTGGGCTTGGTGGCGTCGAGATACAGGCCCGGCTCGACCGTGAACACCATCCCCTCGGTGAGAGGACGGCTCTTGCCCTCGAGCCGGTAGGAGCCCTGGTCATGGACGTCGAGACCCAGCCAGTGCCCGGTGCCGTGGAAGTAGTACTCGCGGTAGTGGTGCATCGCCAGGGAATCGTCGACACCTTTCGGCAGAAGCCCCAGGTCGGCCAGGCCCTCGGTCAGGACCCGGGTGGCGGTGTCGTGCATCGTCTTCCAGGCGGCACCGGGCCGGGCCTCGGCGATGGCGGCGCGCTGGGCGGCCAGCACCACGTCGTACAGGGCCCGCTGGGGGGCGGTGAACTTGCCGTTGGCGGGGAAGGTGCGGGTGATGTCGGCCGAGTAGTAGTCGATCTCGGCGGCAGCATCGATCAGGATGATGTCGCCGTCCTCGATCTCCCGGTCGTTCTCGACGTAGTGGAGGATGCAGGTGTTGGGCCCGGAGGCGACGATCGACCCGTAGCCGTTGCGGGGCGAGCCACCCTCGCGCCAGATGTACTCCATCGCCGCCTGCACCTGATACTCGTGGAGTCCGGGCCGAGCGAATCGCATCGCCTCCCGGTGCCCTTCGGCGGAGAGCAGGGCGGCGGCCCGCATCGACTCCAGCTCCGCCTCGCTCTTGACCAGTCGCATCCGCCCGAGGGCGTCGGAGATGTCGCGCACCACCTCCGGGGCGGGCCGGCCGTAGCGGTCTCGATAGGCCCGTGCCTTGCCGACCAGGGTGGTGATGCGGGCGTCGTGGGCGGTGTTGCCGAGGCGGTACCAGAGCTCGGACCGGCCCAGCATCATCCGGGGCAGCACCTCGTCGATCTCGCCGATGTCATAGGCGACGTCCGCGCCGTAGCGGGACCGGGCCCCTTCCACCCCGGCCCGGTACCCGTTCCAGGCCTCCATCTCGGGGTCACGGGGCCGCACGAAGAGGACGAACTCGCCCTCGGGATGCCCGGGTGCGATCACGGCCACGGCGTCGGGTTCCTCGAAGCCGGTGAGGTAGACGAAGTTCGACTCCTGACGGAAGTGGTGGGTGACGTCGTCGTTGCGGATGGTCTCGGCGGCGGCCGGGATCACGGCGATGCCGTCCGACCCCACGATCTCCGCCAGACGACTGCGGTGCTCTCTGTATCTGTCGGCCATACCCGTCACGCTAACCCATCCAGCGAACCTCAGGTTCGGCTGTACCGCCGAGGTATAAAAGTCTCTCCAGAACGAAGCCACTCCGAACTGGCCCAACGAACTCGAGATAGTTGTGTACCGCCCTGGTACACGGGAACCTCAGGTTCGGGGATCAGCCCGGGAGCCACATGTCCACCACCAGCGGGTAGTGGTCGGAGCCCATCGGGGGTCCGAGGATGCGATCGGCCACCGCCAGGTCGGGGGAATGGAAGAGGTGGTCGATCGGGACCCGGATCAGGAAGTTGCCCGAGGCCGGGAAGGTGGCGTGCACCCCGAAACCGCTCTGGGAGTTCTCCATCTCCGTCTGAGCCAGGAGGCGGCGAACGGGATACGACCAGGAGGTGGCGTTGAAGTCCCCCACCACCACGTGGGGGCCCTCCTGTTGGCGGGACCAGTCGGAAGCGAAGTCGATCTGGGCATTGCGCAGCGCCGAACGCTCGGCCGTGGTCGGGGCGAGGGGATGCACTCCGAGGAAGGCGATCCCGTCGTGGACCACCTCCACCGACCGAGGGCCTCCCAGGGTGAAGCCGAAACTCGTCACCCGGTCCCCCTCCCGGGACAGGACCAGGGTGCCGAAGATGAGCTCGGGGCTGCGAGAGCGGGTCACCGTGTACCCGAGGTCGGCCGCCTCCATCGCCACCTCCCACGGGCGCGACGCCTCGTGCAGGAACACCACATCCGGATCCATGTCGCGGATGTAACCGGCCACATCGCCGAACTGCTCGTTGGAAGAGAGGAGGTTGTACGACAGCACCCGCACCGGCGCCTCGGGAGGAAGCGTCTGGCCCTCCCCTATGTAGAGGGGAATGATCACGGCCAGATTGACGATGGCACCCAGCGCCACCACCGCCGCCGAACGACCCCAGCGGCCTGCGGCCAGGAAGATCGCCATCAGAACGAGGGCGAAGGCGTACTGAACCCGGAAGTTGGCGAGGACGTCCAGCACCCACGACCACCGCCCGAAGAAGGCGGCGATGCTGACCAGTACCAGCAGGTAGGCGGGGATCGCCAGCAGGATCATCGCCTGGAGAGTAGAGCCGGTCGGTCCGGTGGTTTCATCCGGAGCGATGCCGGAACAGATGCCAGATCAAACCCGCCACCACCAGACCCGCCCCCCAGGCCCACATCGCCGGGTCGATGAACGCGGCCAGGCCCAGACACCCGGCCAGGCCGAGGGCCTGAAAGATCCGGGGGAAGCGGCGCTCCTCGGCCGGCTGGCGCAGGGCGGCGAGATTGGTGAGGGCGTAGTAGATCAGCACGGTCAACGCCGAGAAGGACCAGGTGGTCCGGATGTCGCCGACGAGGACGAAGGCGGCCACGATCCCGGTGACGAGGAACACGGCCGACGCCGGACTGCGTCCTTCCCGGTATACCCGGGCGATGGCGGCGGGTAGGTCCCGGCGCCGCCCCATGGCCAGCGCCACCCGGGACAGCCCCAGGATGAGGTTGAGGAGGACCCCGACCATGGCCGACAGGGCCCCGATCCGAACGGCGGTGGCCAGGCCTCTCCCGGATACCTGCTCGCCGATCGGAACCAAGGGGGAACCGCTCCCGGCCACATCGGCTCCCAGCCGGGATTCGACGAATGCCACCAGCATGTAGAGGGTGGTCGAGACGAGAACGGTCAGGATTACGGCGATGGGGATGGTGCGGCGGGGTGAATGCACCTCTTCGCCCAGCGTCGCCACCCGGCCATAACCGGTGAATGCTACGAAAACCAACGCCGCCGCCTCCAGCAGGGCAGGCCCGTCGCCGCGGCTTCCGGCCGGCGCATCCAGGGCCGAGGGCCAGGCGGCCACCACCAGCGCCACCAGTGACCCGACCGCCACCGTGACCATGACGAAGTTGGCCTGGTTGGACCGGCGCAGCCCGGCCAGGACCAGGCCCGTCACCACCAGCAGCGCCACCAGGGCCGGGATCCGCTCGGTCCCGACGCCCACATAGGCGGCGATCCCGAGCGCAGCCGTCGCCGCCGAGGCCGACTTGGCGATCAGGAAGAGCCATCCGGCGGTGAAGCCCGCCGCCGGGTGCAGGTAGCGATACCCGTACTCGTAGGTGCCTCCCGAAACCGGGTTGCTGGCGGCGAGCTGGGCGGAGGAGAGACCGTTGCACATGGCGACGGCGGCGGCGATCGCCACTGCCCACACCACCGCCGAGCCGGCCAGGCCCACCGCCAGGCCAAGGCTGACGAAGACACCGGTACCGATGATGGAGCCGAGTCCGAGCAGCACCGCTCCGCCCAACCCCACCTCCCGTCGCAACTCCCCCTCGGCGACGGTCATGGCCCGGCGGCGCGAAGCTGCTCGACCGCCCGGCGCAGGGCCTCGACCTGGGCGCGGACAGAGTCGGGACTGCCCCCTCCCGGGGAGCGGCGACGCCGGATGGAAGCGGCCGGGTCGACCAGTTCCAGATCGGCGGAGCGGAAGTGCGGGTCCGCCGCCGTGAGATCTGCCGCCGTGGCCTCATTCAACTCCTTTCCCTCGGCCAGTAGCGCGGCCACCAG
This sequence comes from Acidimicrobiia bacterium, assembly GCA_035461175.1. Taxonomy (GTDB): domain Bacteria; phylum Actinomycetota; class Acidimicrobiia; order Spongiisociales; family ZC4RG35; genus DATHVR01. The sequence continues at coordinate 4,043 of DATHVR010000140.1, forward strand.
CGCACCCACCGCCCGGTGCGCATCGCGGAAGGGGACCCCTCGCTCCACCAGCACCTCGGCCAGGTCGAGCGCGGTCGTGTAGCTGGATGGCTCCGGGGGATGGAACCGGGCCGACTCGACCAGGGCAGCGAGTGCCTCCACCGTGCCCGCCAGGGCGTCGTCGAGGGCGAAGACGTGGAGCTTGTCCTCCTGCAGGTCCCGGTTGTAGGTGAGGGGCAGGCCCTTCTGGAGGGAGAGGAGGGAGGTGAGCGATCCGATCGCCCCGGCCGCCCTCCCCCGCGCCAGTTCGGCGATGTCGGGATTCTTCTTCTGCGGCAGCGCCGACGATCCGGTGGTGAGGGCGTCGGAGAAGGTCACCCACCCGAACTCGGTGGCTGTCCACAGGATCATCTCCTCGGCCAGGCGGGAGAGGTCGACCATGGCCTGGGCACAGCAGAAGCCGTACTCGGAGGCGAAGTCGCGCGCGGCGACGGCATCCATCGAATTGGCAAAATGCTCCTCCCATCCCAGTTCGGCGGCGGTACGGGCGGGGTCGAGCGGGAGCGAGGACCCACCCGAGGCGGAGGCTCCGAGCGGTGAGACCGCGATCCGCCGGCGGGCGTCGGCGAAGCGCTGGGCGTTGCGCACCGCCCACCACGCATGGGCGGCCAGATGGTGGCCCAGAGAGACCGCCTGTGCCTGCTGCAGGTGGGTGTAGGAGGGGATCACGACCTCGGCGTGCTCCTCGGCTCTCTCGGCCAGCATGGCGGCGAAGTCGGCCAACTCCCGGATCCGGGCGGCGGCGGCGTCGGCAAGGTAGAGGCGCAGGTCGAGGGCGATCTGGTCGTTGCGGGATCGGCCGGTGTGGACCTTGCCTCCCACCGGGCCGACGAGCTCGATCAAGCGGCGCTCGACGGCGGAATGGACGTCCTCGTCGGTGTCGAGGAAGGTGAAGGTGCCGTCGGCGGCATCGGCGGCGATCTGGTGGAGTCCTTCCAGCAAGCTGCCTGCCTCGGTCTCTTCCAGGATGCCGGTGGCGGCCAGCATCTGGACGTGGGCGATGGAGCCGCGCACGTCCCAGGCCAGGAGTCGGCGGTCTTCAGGTGTGACCGTGTATCGCCACAAGAGATCGTCGGGTGCCTCCCCGAACCGCCCGCCCCACAGCGTCATATGGTGCTCCAGGACGAGGGTCGGAGAGAGAAAACTGAGGCGCGCTCTACCCGACCCCTTCGGGGTCCCCCCCTACCCCGCTGCCCTGACACCCCGCCACCACCGGCGGGGGCCCCTTTCCCCCTCGCTTCGCTCCGGGGGACAACGGGGTATGTCCCCCACGAAGTGGGGGAAGGTCCCTGCCGCCGGAGCTTGCGGAGGCGGGAGGTAGGGGACAAGACCTCCGACTCGAAACTCATTCGCCTTCGCCTAGGAGTTCTTCGCCTAGTTTGCGGAGACGAAGCGCGTTGAGGCGGATGAAGCCGGCGGCGTCGGCCTGGTCGTAGACGTCGTCTTCCTCGAAGGTCACCGTGGCGTGATCGTAGAGGTCGTAGTGCTCGGATCGACGGCCCTCGATCCATACCCCGCCCTTGTAGAGCTTGAGGCGGGCCTGGCCGTTGACCCGGCGCTGGATATCGTCCATGAACGCCTGCAGCGCCTTGCGCTCGGGCGAGAACCAGAAGCCGTTGTAGACCATCTCGGCGTAACGCGGGATCAATTCGTCCCGCAAATGGGTCACCTCCCGGTCGAGGGTGATCGACTCCACCGCCCGGTGGGCGTGATAGAGGAGAGTGCCGCCGGGGGTTTCGTAGACCCCTCGCGACTTCATGCCCACGAAGCGGTTCTCGACGATGTCGATGCGACCGACCCCATGGCGGCCGGCGATCTCGTTGGCCCGGGTGAGGAGGCCAACCGGATCGAGTTCCTCTCCGTCGATGGCGACGGGGTTGCCGGCCTCGAAGGTGACCGTCACGTACTGGGCCTCGTTGGGAGCCTTCTCGGGATCGGTCGTCATCTTAAACATGCCTGGCGGAGGCGCCTCCCACGGGTCCTCGAGAACACCACCTTCGTAGGAGATATGGAGCAGGTTGGCGTCCATCGAATAGGGCTTCTCGGGAGTCACCGGGACCGGGATCCCCCGCTGCTTGGCGTAGGCCACACAATCGGCCCGGCCCTTCAGGTCCCACTCCCGCCAGGGAGCGATGACCTTGATGTCCGGGTCGATGGCGTACGCCGACAGCTCGAAGCGGACCTGGTCGTTGCCTTTGCCGGTGGCACCGTGGGCGATGGCGTCGGCTCCGACCGCCCGGGCCGTGCGCATGAGGCCCCGGGTGATGATGGGCCGGGCCAGCGAAGTTCCCAGCAGGTAATAGCCCTCGTAGATGGCGGAGGAACGCAGGGCGGGAAAGACAGCGTCCGTGACGAACTCGGCAGTCAGATCCTCGGCCACCGCTTCGACCGCGCCGGTGGCCATGGCCTTCTCCTTCGCCTCGGCGACCTCGTCGCCCTGACCGACATCGGCGGTGTAGGCCACCACCTCGGCGTCGTAGGTCTCTTTCAGCCAGGCCAGGATCACCGAGGTGTCGAGGCCGCCCGAGTAGGCGAGCACCACTTTCATACACTCGCCCCCAACACCTGGAGATTCTGGGCGACCCGGCGTCCGCTGGACTTCTCCCCGGCCACCACCAGCACGGTGTCGTCGCCCGCCACACAGCCGGCGATCTCCGGGTAGTCGACCCGGTCGATGGCCGCCGCCACCACCTGAGCGGCACCGGGCGGAGTGCGTAGCACCACCAGGTTCCCCGAAGGCTCGATCGAGGTGACGAAAGCGTCGATGATCCCTGCCAGGGCATGCTCGGCACCGTCGTGCTCGGGGTTGCCCCCCAGCACATAGCGGTCGCCCTCCTTCCGCGCCCCAATGGCGGTGAGATCGCGGGAGATGGTGGCCTGGGTGACCTCGAAACCCTGCTCGGCCAGCATCTCGACGAGGTCGTTCTGAGAGGCCACGGCGTGATCGGTGAGCAAGGAGCGAATGATCCGCCTGCGGGCGGAGGAACTTGACATTCGATGAGTATACGCATATGCGTATACAGACCTGCAAACCGGCTGCCCAGGGCCTCTTTCGCGAAGAATTGCGCGGCATGCCGCGCAATTCTGTCGCGAAAACGGGCTCGTTCACTCGCTCCACTCGTACATGGCGACCCCGGTGCCGTCGGAGGCGACAACGTGCACCCTGCCGTCGATGACGATGGGGACGGCGCTAGTCGGGGCCAGGCCGTGGGGGACGTCGAGCGGGAACGACTCCCAGTCGCCGCTCCTTCCCACCCAGATCCGGCCACCGGCGAGGAGGACCAGATCCTCCCCGGCCCGAGCCACCTGAAGGATGTCCTGGCGCGGAACCTCAACCTCCTCGCCGGTGTCGAGGAGCAGCAGCGTTCCTTGTGCTGTCATCGCTGCCGGCTGGAAGGCGGGAAGCATGCGCGTCAACCCGTCGACATCCTCCCACTCGACCCCGTCCTTCGAGACGACGATTTCCTCGGTCCCACGCTGGCGTGCGGCCGCGCCGGCAAAGCCGGTGGACGTCGGGACCACGCTCCACACCGGAGTGGACGCCGTCGGTTCTGACACCGTCTCCCATGAGCGCCCCCCGTCGCCGGAGCGGGCGACGGTCCACATCCACCCCGCACTCGTATACAGGGCCACCATGTGGCCGTTCTCGTCCTCCCTCATCGCCAGGAGGTCGCCGAGACTCGGAAGCACCTCCCCTCTCGCTTCCCATTCCCGCCCGTCATCACTCCACAGCATCGACGGAATCGCCACCCATTCCGATCCCACCGGATCGATTCGCCACAGATCGGTCCATCCGGGGTCGATCGGCTCCACACCATCCGCATCGACAAACCACCAGTCGGTCTCGGAGGTTCCCACCACCCAGCCCGAGCCCACGGGCCAGGCGCCGACGTACATCCCCTCCCCGAACTCGGCGACCTTCTCCCAACCAGGACCGGTGACGACGGGGAGGGAGTAGGTGACGGTGTCGGCGTCGAGCACCCACAGGCTGGGCTGCAGGAATCGGTCGCCTGCCATCCCCACCGCTACCCGCCGTTCCACCGCCTGCACCTCGCCGTCGAGATCGAGCGGCTCCCACACGTCGAGGGCGTCCCACTCGGTGTGATCTTCGCCCAACACCCACAGGCGACCGCCTCCGGTTCCGAACAGCTCCACATGATGCGTCGTGATACGTGATGGCCCGCCGAACCGATCGCCCATGGGCGTCCACTCCCCGTCCGGCTCGAGTTGCCAGCGCCGAATCCGATCATCCCCGACGTCGACGAGAGTGGCCAGCAGGGGAAGACGCTCCCGATTCGGGTCGACCATATCGACCATCGCCCACCCGAACGGCAAACCGCGGCTCGGCACGGCTTCCCACTTCTGGAGGTCCTCGCTGAACCACAGGGCGGGACGTCCGATCTCGTATCCCATCGCCCACCATCCCCCGGCCGGCCGGGGCCTGACGGCGTAGACCCGCGCATCGAGGGAGGGAGCCGGGATCTCCTGCCATGCCAGTCCATCGGTGGAGACGAGCAGCACGGCTTCGCCCGCCGGAGAGAATGGCTGGGCGGTTCCCTGCCAGCCCCACGCAATCAGGATCTCGCCATCGGACACAACGCCGTCGAGGCCGCTGTCGCCCTGCTCGAGAGGCGCCACCGACTCCCACGTCTCGAGATCAAAACTGATCCACGCCGTGGCGCGAGTCGACCCGTCGCCCAGCCAGGCAGTTCCCACTGCCACCGTTCGATCACCGAACCCGGCCACCGCCGCCGCGACGGCTGGATCGGAGTCGGCCGACGGCAGGAGATTCCAGTTGGTCGCATCCGTCGACGACCAGAACTGAGGGCCTTCTCCCACCGCCACGTAAGTGCCGTCCAGCAGAGTCACGTCGGTCAGACCACCGCTGCCCGGCAGGTCGAGACGCTCCCACCGGTCCTCCGGCACGATCACTTCGGGGATGGTCAGCGAGGGAGCGGGCGGCAGCGCCTCGGGCTGACGCGACAGCATGAACAGGGAAGCGAGGGCCACTGCCCCGAGCGCCAGGAGCCAGACGGGAGCCCGGCGGCCCGGTCTCTCCTCCTCCGTCTGGATGTCGTCGACGACGACATTGCCGGTCATACGGTTGAAAGTACCCGGGTCGGCCGACCAGGGCAGGCCGATCCGGGCCACAATTGGCTGGGCTCAGGCCAGGGCTGCGGCCAAACGCTCCACGGCCTCGTCGATCTCGACCGCTGTGACCGTCAGCGGCGGAGCCAGCCGGACGGCGTCGGGACGGACGGCATTGACCACCAGGTGCTGCTCGGTCAGTGCTCTCCTCGCCACGGCACCGGCTACCTCGTCCTCGAGTTGGGCGGCCACCAGCAGGCCCCGGCCCCGGACCGCCTTGACGCCGGGGAGATCGGCGAGACGGCCCATCAGTTGGGCGGAGCGTTCCCGGCAGTTGCCGAGGAGGTCGCGGCTCTCGATCTCGTCGATCACGGCCAGGGCGGCGGCGCATACCACCGGCCCGCCTCCGAAGGTGGTGGCGTGATCCCCGGGCTGAAAGGCCGAAGCTGCCTCGTCGGTCGCCATGCACACCCCGATCGGAAGCCCGTTGGCCAGCGCCTTGGCGGTGGTGGCGATGTCGGGGGCGAACCCGAGCTGCTGCCACGAAAACCAGGTACCGGTGCGTCCCATCCCGGCCTGGACGTCGTCGACTATCAGGAGGGCGCCCCCTTCGTCGCATAGACGGCGAACGGCCTGCAGATACTCCTCCGTCAGTGGCCGTACCCCGCCTTCGCCCTGGGTGGTCTCCAGCATCACCGCCGCCACGGTCTCGTCCACGGCATAGGCGAGGGCGTCGACGTCCCCCGGTGGCACCTGAAGGAAACCAGGAGGCAACGGCTGGAAGGTGGCCTGCTTGGCGGGCTGGCCGGTGGCCGCCAGCGTGGCCAGGGTGCGGCCGTGGAAGGAGTCGTCGAGGGACACGATGCGGTGGCGGTCGGGTCCGAAGTGGGCCTGCCCGTACCGACGGGCCAGCTTGATGGCGGCCTCGTTGGCGGTGGCTCCGCAGTTGGCGAAAAAGACCCGGTCGAGCCCGGAGCGGGATGTGAGAGCCTCGGCCAGCTCCACCATCGGTTCGGTGTAGAAGAGGTTCGACACGTGCACCAGCCGGCTCATCTGGTCGTTGACGGCGGCGGCGACGGCCGGATTGGCGTGGCCGAGCGAGGTGACGGCCAGGCCGGTGAGGAAGTCCAGGTAGCGCTCCCCCGCCTCGTCGATCAGCCACGAGCCTTCCCCTGCCACGAAGGCGACCGGAGAGCGTCCGTAGGTCTGCATCACCACCGCCGCCTCGCGATCGAACAGGGCGGTCATCAGCCACCCCCCTTCTGTGGGCCCCCGACAGCGGAAATCGCTGCCGGCAACCTTGGGTTCCAGACCTCGGAAACCGCTGCCGGCAACCTTGGGTCCGTCACTGCGCGCCTTTTGGCGTGATCATCGTGCCGATTCCCTCGGAGGTGAACACCTCGAGGAGGAGGGCGTGCTGGGTGCGGCCGTCGAGTATGTGGGCCTGGGCCACCCCGCCCCGGAGGGCGTGGGCCACCGACAGCAGCTTGGGGAGCATGCCCCCGTCCATCGTGGCGAGGATCCCCTCGAGGTCGGGGAGGTTCATGCGCGACACCAGGGTGGAGGGGTCACTGTGGTCGAGATAGACCCCCTCGACGTCGGTCAGGTAGACCAACTTCTGGGCCTGAAGGGCGGTGGCGAGCACCCCGGCGGCAGTGTCGGCGTTGACGTTGTAGACGTGGCCGTCCTCGCCCCGGGCGATCGGGGCCACCACCGGCACCAGACCCTGCTCGACCATGCCCTGGATGACCCCGGTGTTGACCTTGGTGATCTCGCCCACGTAGCCGAGGCGGGCGTCGCGGGGCTCGGCGCGGAACAGATCGGCGTCGAGACCGTTGACCCCGATGGCGGTGGCGCCGTGGCCGTTGAGAAAACGGACGATCTCGGGGTTGATCACGCCCACCAATGTCCGCTGAACGACTCCCATGGTGGCGGCGTCGGTCACCCTCAGGCCCTCGACCCAGGCGGGCTCGATCCCCTCGGTCTTCATCGCCGCCGAGATCTGGGGACCACCGCCATGGACCACGACGGGGCGGATACCCACCATCGCCATCAGCGTGACGTCGCCGGCGAAGCTCTCGCGCAGGGCGGGGTCGTCCATGGCCGAGCCGCCGTATTTGATGACGACCGTCTTGCCGCGGAACTCCTTGATGTAGGGGAGCGCCTCCATCAGGATCTTGGCGCGCCCCATCGAGTTGGCGATGCGGGACTTCTGGATGTCGGGTTGGGTGTGGCCGATGCTCATGACCGCTCTCCGTTGAAGCGCACGTACTCGGGGGTGAGGTCGGTGGTCAGGAGCGAGCAGCTTCCCGGCCCCTCTCCCACCGAAACCGTCACGGTGAAGTCTCCGGCCAGCTTCTCCGAGATCCGGTCGTGATCGGCTCCGACGTCGACTCCGCCCTCGGCCACCGGCACCCCCGCATACGCCACCGCCACTGCGTCGGGGTCGAAGGGGAGACGGGTCGAACCGAGCGCGGCCACCACCCGCCCCCAGTTGGGGTCAGCGCCGTAGAAGGAGGACCGGACCAGGGCCGAGTCGGCCACCGCTCGCGCCAGGGTGAGGGCGGTGGCGTCGTCGGCTGCACCACTCAGCTCGATTTCCACCACCCGGGTGGCACCCTCGGCGTCCTCGGCCATGTGGCGGGCGAGGCGCCGGCACACCAACTCCACCGCCTCCCCCAGGGCGTCCTCGTCAGGAGCGGTCCCGGAGGCGCCCGAGGCGAGGAGGATCACGGTGTCGTTGGTCGACTCACAGCCATCGACATTCAGGGCGTTGAAGGACCGGTCGACGGCCCGGTGCAGGACGCGATCGAGGAGCGCCGGATCGGCAACGGCATCGGTGGTGACCACCGCCAGCATCGTCGCCATGTCGGGCCGCAGCATGCCTGCTCCCTTCGCCATCCCCCCGACCACGAAGCCGTCGCCGGCATAGGTCTCTTCCTTGGGGCGACTGTCGGTGGTGAGGATGGCCCGGGCAGCAACCGGACCGCCGTCGTCGGTCAGTTCGAGTTGGGAGAGGCCGGCCTCGATACGGTCCACGGGGACTACGTTGCCGATCGGACCGGTCGAACACACCGCCACCTCTGTCGCCGCACACCCGAGATGCGCGGCAACCGCATCGGCGGTTCTGGCGGCGGCGCGGGCACCCGCTTCTCCGGTGGCGGCATTGGCGCACCCCGACGACAGCACCACCGCCCGGATGGAGCCGTCGGCGACGTGGTGCCGGGAGAGATGAACGGGTGGGGCGGCGGCGGTGTTGGCGGTGAAAACGCCGGCCGCCGCCACCGGCGCTCCGGCGTCGACCAGGGCCAGATCGAGTCCTTCCGCCTTGATGCCGCAGGCGGTGCCGCCGGCTACGAATCCGTGGGGAGCGGTGACGCTCACGGCATCCATCCCGAGGTCGGAACCCCGGTGGTCTCATCGAGACCGAGGGCGATGTTGGCCGCCTGCACGGCCTGCCCGGCTGCCCCCTTGACCAGGTTGTCGATGGCACATTGGGCCACGATCGCCCCGGCATGCTCGTCGTAGAAGGCGGTCACCAGGGCCCGGTTGGATCCAGTTGCCCAGCGAGTCTGAGGTGGAACGTCCACCACATCGACGAAGGGGGAGGCGGCATAGAAGTCACGCTGGGCCGCACGCAGGTCCGGGGTCGGGGCCTCCCCCGTGACTGTGACCGTGGCGAGGATGCCGCGCTGCATGGGCACGAGATGGGGGGTGAAGACGACGCGGTGCTCTCCGCCGAGACGGGCATCCAGTGCCATCTCGATCTCGGGACGGTGGCGATGGGTTCCCACCGCGTAGGCCCGCACGCCCTCGTCCACCGCCCCGAACATGAGGTCGGCGCGGGCGGACCTGCCCGCCCCGCTCACTCCCGACAGGCAGTCGGCCACCACCGGCCCGCCGGTGACGAAGCCGCCTTCGAGCAGGGGGACAAGGGCAAGGAGAACGGAGGTGGGGTAGCACCCGGGTGACGCGATCGCCGTCGCTCCCTTAACGTCGAACAACTCGGGGAGTCCGTACACCCACTCCCCCAGGTCGTCGGGGTAGGGATGGTCGCTGCCGTATGCCTGCAGGTAGCGGTCGGCGGTGTCGAGGCGATAGTCGCTGCCCAGGTCGATGGTCACCACCCCCGCCCCCCGCAACTCCCGGCCGATCTCGGCCGAGGCGCCGTGGGGAAGGGCGAGGAAGGCGACGTCGATGTCGCCGGCGGCGGCCATCGAGTTGGCGCCGAGCGGACGGTCGCCCCCGGCCAGATGGGGATGCACCTCCCCCAGCCGGCTCCCCTCCTGGGAGTGGGCACCCAGATGCACCAGCCCCAGCTCGTCGTGGGAGTCGAGGAGCTTGACCAGCTCGCCTCCGGCGTAACCCGAGGCGCCGAAGACAGCAGTCTTGAGAACCATCGGCGACATTATACGCATATGCGAATAGAGTCCGATCCGGTCAGGCCGGAGGTCGTTCGGGGTCCTCGAGGCCCCGTTCCAGCGCGAAGCTGCGCACCATCTCAAAGGCTTCTTCGGGCGAGAACGCCCCCTCGTCGATCCGGCGCTCGAGCAGCATGTCCATGATCTCGCCCACCAGCGGTGAGGGCTGGATGCCGAGGTACTCCATCACCTGGCGGCCGTCGATGGGCGGGCGCAACTTGGCGATCTCCTCCTCGGCCGCCAGTCGCTCGATCCGCTCTTCGAGGTCGTCGATGCGGCGCTGGATCGCCTGGGCGCGGCGGGGGTTCCCGGTGGTTACGTCGCAGCGCACCAGTTCGTTGAGCCGGGACAGGAGGTCGCCCGCGTCCCGCACGTAGCGGCGCACGGCCGAGTCCGTCCAGCCCAGGTCCAGGGTGTGGGGACGTAGATGGAGGAATACCAGCTTGGAGACGTCGTCAACGATCTGTTTCGGATAGCGGAGCTCGCGCAACCGCTTCTTCGTCATCCGCGCTCCCACCACCTCGTGGTGATGGAACGAGGCCCCACCCGGGCCGAATTCACGGGTGGCAGGTTTGCCGATGTCGTGGAGCAGTGCGGCCAGGCGCAGAACCAGGTCGGGCGAGGCCTTACAGGTAACGGCGATCGTGTGCGAGAGAACGTCCTTGTGGCGGTGGACCGGGTCCTGTTCCATACCCAGGGCAGGCACCTCGGGAATGAACCTGTCGGCCAGGCCCGTAGCTACCAACCCCTCCAGCGCAGGACCGGGATCGTCGGCCACGATCAACTTGGAGAACTCGTCGCGAATGCGCTCACTCGAGACGATCGCCAATCGGTCCGCCATGTCGCGGGCGGCGGCGAGAGCGGCCGGATCAGGCGTGAAACCCAGGGTGGCCTGGAACCGGAATAGCCGCAGCATCCGCAGCGGGTCATCCGAGAACGAGATCTCGGGGGCGAGCGGGGTGCGGAGGACGCGGGCGGCCAGATCGGTCGTGCCGCCGTGGGGATCGATCGGTTCCACCTCGGGGAAGGCGATCGCCATGGCGTTGATGGTGAAGTCGCGCCGGGAGAGGTCGACCTCGATGTCGTCGGAGAAGTCGACCCGGGGCTTGCGGGAGTCATCCCGATACACCTCCTCGCGGAAGGTCGTCACCTCGATGGTGTGGCCGTCTTTGATCCCCGCCACCGTGCCAAAGGTCTTGCCCACCGTGTAGACGGTGTCGGCCCACTCCCGGAGTAGCTTCTCGATGTCGTCGGGGCGGGCGTCGGTGGCGAAGTCGTAGTCCATGTCATGGTCACGTTCGAGAAAGGCATCGCGAACGGAGCCGCCGACGAGGAAGAGTTCGTAGCCGGCCGCGGCGAACCGCTGCCCCAACTGCATGGGAGGGAGAGCAGGATCCACCAGCCAGCGCATGCGCTCTGGGATCACGCATCAGAGGTTACCGGTCGGGCACGCGTCGACCGCGACGGTGGTATCGAGTGGTGGGTTCTGGGTCCTGAGTCGGAAAGTCGGAAGTCGGAAGCTTTGTCCCTCTGAGCTTTGAGCCCCGGAGCGAAGCGGGGGGGAAGGGTCCGCCGTCAGGCGGGTAGGGGGCGGTCCAGAGGGCCGGGTGAACCCGTCTCACACACTTGCCCCCTACTCCCGCCTCCGCAAGCTCCCGCGGCAGGGACCTTCCCCCACTTCGCGGGGGACAAAGCCTCACCACTCACCACCCGATGCCGCCCGATGGGCGGACGTCCCCCCTTGACAATCAGCTGAGCAATCCGGCTTCGATGGCTTTGGCGCGGAGGTGGTGGCTGTTGCGGACGTGGGGGAGGGCGGTGGGTACGTCGACGTGACGGGCCAGGACCAGCCTGAGGATCGACTGGTCGAACGTCTGCATGCCGAAGAACTCGGACTCCTTGATCACGTCCTGCAACTCGCTGACGGCATTCTCGGACAGGATCCACTCCTGGGTGCGCTCGTTGCTGGTGAGCACCTCGCAGGCCAGTACCTGGCCGGAGGCGTTGGAGGTCTCGAGCAGGCGCTGGCTGATGATCCCCTTGACCAGGCTGGCGAGCTGGCCGCGCACCATCGAGTGTTGGGGCGTGGCGAAGTAGCCCACCAGTCGGTTGACGGTCTCGGCCGGGTCGGTGGTCCGCATCGAGGAGACGACCAGATGGCCCGTCTCGGCGGCGGTGATGGCCGCCTTGGCGGTCTCGAGATCATCGATCTCGGAGATCACGATCACGTCGGCGTCCTGGCGCATGGCGGCCCGGACCGCCCCGGCATAATCCACGGTGTCGACACCGATCTCACGCTGGGCGACCACGGCCTTCTTGTCGGGATGGAGCACCTCGATCGGATCCTCGATCGTCACGATCGATACCCCGCGGTTCTCGTTGATCCAGTCCACCATCGACGCCATGGTGGTGGTCTTGCCCGACCCCGAAGGCCCGGTCACGAGCACGAGCCCGTGCTGGCCGTCCTCGACCAGCTTGCGAACCACGCCCGGCAGCCCCAGCTCCTCGAAGCTGGGAGACCCGGGAACCACACGCCGCAGCACCATCGACACGGACCCGCGCTGACGGAAGGCCGCCACCCGGAACCGCCCCACGTCGGGTCGTCCATAGGCGAAGTCGGCCTCGCCGGTCGCCTTGAAATCGCGGGCGGCCCGGGAGGTGAACAGCTCGGCGGCCAGCGCTTCCGTGTCGGCCGGCTTCAGACTGTCAAAGCCCTGCATCCGGGTCAGCTCTCCGTCGATCCGGACCACCGGGCCCGAACCGACCTTGAGATGGAGGTCGGAGGCCCCGGTCTCGACGACCCGGCGCAGCAGCTCATCAATGGCAACGGTCATACCAATTCCTCAATGCCTCGTGAAGGGAACGGAACCGGTATCGACCGGCGGCGCCCAATTCTGAAGCGGGGACCTGGAATCAGGGACCGAGGCGGCTCCCGACAGGATTGATGCGTTCGGTGTTGGTTACCTGGACGACCCCTGCCTCGTCGGCCCGCGAGTCGGTGTTGGTGCATCCGCCGTGCTGGAAGCGCTGGTAGCGACACTCGTAGGCGGAAGGGCTCACAATCCTCCCGTCGGGAAGGAGAGCGCGCGGTCGCGACCAGCGGACCGCGACCGAGGGGGCGTCACAATCGGCGAAGACCTCCGACCAGACGAGGATGTCGGTGAGCAGTTCGCCCCCGCCGCCGAGTTGCCGGACGTGAGTCGCTGCTCCGGTGACCAGGTCCGTCACCTCACCCGACCACCAACCCGGCTGGCGGCTGCGATGGATGCGAAGTCGGTAGCGACGACCCGGCTCCCACGGCCAGGTGCGGGTGTTGGGGTCCTCGACCGTCGACACGAGCGTCGATGGAGTGCCGGCGAGGATGGAGCCTCCCGATTCGTACCCACCCCAGTTGACGGCCCGGCCGCCGCCGTGACGGGGGTTCCATTGCAGGCCGAGATGGCCGCCGCCCCCGCCCGGGGCGAACGAAGCCTGAAGAGCCCAAAAGTAGAGCCGGTCCACCGCCGGCGGCCGTACCACCTCCAACTCCACCGACACCTCGCGCGCCGGCGGCAGGTCGAGCCACCCGAGGTGAAACGAAGAGGCACCGTTGCCGGAGGGCGGCCGACCCTGCGTGCGCCGTCCCAACAGGAGATCGGCCAGCGGGCGCCACACGTCTCAGTCCAGCCCGGGAACCCGCCCCGACAGGGCGATGCGGATTCGATCCAGCACCCGGTGCGAGTCGAGGGGGCTCTCGAACGGAGACGCCTCGGCGTCGACCGATTCCCCCACGAGGGACCGGACGACGGCGGTGACGGAGTCCCGAATCGCCGGAAGGTGATAGCCGCCTTCCAGAAAGGCGATCACCCGCCGGGCCTCGACCACCGTGGTGAGAGCCGATGCCATGTAGGCGTAGTCCCGTTCCACCAGCCTCAATTCGGCGAGGGGGTCGTGAGCATGGGCGTCGAATCCGGCCGAAACCAGTATCCAGTCCGGCTGAAAGGCTTGCAGGGCCGGCATCGCCACCCGGTCGAATGCAGGCAGGTAGACGTCGGCGGCGGTGAAGGCCGGCAGCGGGATGTTGACGGTGGTGCCTTCGCCTGGCCCTTCCCCGATCTCGGCGAGGTCCCCCTCGAAAGGATAAAAGGCCGACTGATGCATGGAAACGTAGAGGACGTCGGGATCGGAATAGAAGATGGACTGGGTCCCGTTGCCGTGGTGGACGTCCCAGTCGACGATGGCGACCCGGAAACCGGCGTCGCGGAGACGGGCGGCGGTGATGGCGACGTTGTTGAAGAGACAGAACCCCATCGCCCGGTTGGCCAGAGCATGGTGTCCCGGAGGCCGCACCGAGATGAAGGCGGGACCGTCGAAGCCGTCGAGGAGATGGGACACGGCGGTAGGACCCGCTCCGGCGGCGGCCAGGCTCGCCACCCACGAACCCTCCGAGGCGAGAGTGTCGGGATCTAGATGACCCCCACCCGAGGCGCAGAAGCGGCGGATAGCTTCGACATACCCGGGCTCGTGAACCACGAGGAGCTCCTCGGGCTCCAGGGGAACGGCGGTGGTGGCCTCGACCTCGATCCGGGCCGCTTCCACTCCGGCGTCGGCGGCCCGCAGCCGGGCCGGCCGTTCGGGATGCAGCGAGCCGGTGTCGTGATCGAACCCGCTCGGGTGGGTCACATGCAGCAATCTCACCTCCTTACTGTCCCATAACTACGAATCCGACGAAGACGGGAGCTCCAGGTGGACTAGGCCGGGGGACGTCCGGCCGGCGATCGCCCGGGGTACCGGGCCGGATCGACCTCACACCGTCTTGGTCACCTTGTGAAGGGCACGCGGGGTGTCGGGGTCGTATCCGCGGGCCACAGTCAGGTGATAGGTGAAGAGTTGGGCGGCGACGACCACCGGAACCGGGGTGATCCACTCCGGCAGACCGGATGGCAGCGCGATCAGGTCATCGGCGGGACAGTCCGCCCGGTCCGAGAGCGCAATCACCCGCGCTCCTCGGTCACGGACGATCCCGATCAGGTCGGCGACATCGTCGAAGAGTGGGCCATCGGTGGCAGTGGCGAGAACATCGAGACCGGGCTCGACGATCGCCTGCGGCCCGTGCCGGAAATCCGCGGCGGAGAACGGCTGGGCGACGAGGTACGCCAGCTCGGCGATCTTGAGGGCCCACTCAAAGGCCGTCGAGTGGTTGTAGCCGCGTCCGATGACAACACACCGATCGCGTTCGACCAGAGCCGCTGCGGACGTGGCGATCCGATCACTCAGCGCCAGAGTCCGGGCCACGATATCGGGCACCGCGTTCCAATGAGCCTGGCGAGTCGAACGGGCACCCGATGACCGGGAGACACGCCACCGAGGCCGACCCCTGGCCGGCAGCCCGACCGCGCGGCTGTGCGTCCAGGAACGTGGCGGCCTGACGGAGCGACACCTCCGACCCCGGTGCCGGAACGGCCGCATGGAATACTCCCTACATGGCCTCACCTTCGACTGATCTCGAGAATCGCCTCCAGGCTCTACTGGAGAAAGCGGTGCGCGGCCGCTTCGTCCGGCACGGCCTGTCGGCGGTGGCCGCTGCCGACAGGTCCTGGGAGTGGACCGGCGCCGACGGGATCCTCGACCCCGAGGGATCTCCCGCCACGGTAGGGGCCCGCTATCCGGTGGCCAGCGTCACCAAGCTGTATACCGCCACGGTCGTCATGCGACTCGTCGAGCAGGGACGGCTCGAGCTGGACGGCCGGCTCACAGAGCTGCTGCCGCCCGCCGCCACCACCGGTCTCCACATCCTCGCCGGCGTCGACCACACCGATGAGATCACGGTCGAGAACCTGCTCGGGCACACCTCCGGCCTTCCCGACTACTACGAGGAGGCACCAGCCGGCGGCACCAGTGCTCAGGCCCGGCTGCTGGCAGGTGAGGACGCACCGATGCCGTTCGAGGACGTGCTGACGGTGGTGAGGAAGATGACACCGCATTTTCCTCCCCAGTCGACCTCCAGCACCCGCCAGAGGGCCCGCTACGCCGACACCAACTACCAGCTACTCGGGGCGGTGATCGAAGCGATCTCCGGCCGGCCTCTGCATGCCGTGTTCGACGACCTTCTGTTCGAACCGCTCGGCCTCGACTCGACGTCGTCCTATCCCCATCCGCCCCGTAGCGGGACGGCGCCCGAGCCCAACGCCGCCATCTGGTCGAAGAACACCGTCTTGCGTCCTGAGGGGGCACTCACCCACCAGAAAGCCGATGGCGGGATCATCTCTACCCTGGCCGATCAGATCCGCTTCATGCAGGCTCTGGTTGTGGGCGAGATATTCGAGAACCCGGGAACCTGGGACCGGATGCAGGCTCGGTTCAACCGTGTGTTCTTTCCGATCGACTACGGGCTGGGGGTGATGCGCTACGCCCCACCGCGGTGGATGTCGCCCTTCTTCCGAATCCCGCCCATCGTGGGACACAGCGGCTCCACCGCCACCTGGCTCTTCCACTGCCCCGAACTCAACGTCGTGCTCGGCGGCGCCTTCGACGTGGCACAGCCCTCACTCCCCTTCCGCTTCATACCCAGGGTTTTACGGGCACTTGCCAGGAACCGGCCGTGATCGATCGAATCCGCTACCTCCGATGCCGTGGCCACGGGCCACGATGAGTGGCATGCGAATCAGAGGTTCGTGGCCGCAAAGGATCCAGATGCGGCGCGGGTGGGCGCTGGCAATGGCCCGGCCCTGGAACGACCAGACCGAAACGGTGGCGGCGCTACGCCTCGACCGGGGCGGCGACAGGTTCCTCGGGATGTGCGCCGACTGGCTCGTCGACCAGGGGGTCGAGCTGATCCGGTCCCCCGCCCTCGGCGAGGCCCAGACCGGTCTGTGGCGCCGGGCCGGCTTTTCTGACCATCTCGAGTTGGTTGTGTTCGAACGCTCCCTGACAGATCCGTTCGAGGGGCCGGCACGACGGGTGACCGAACTCGCCTCCCCCGACATCCCCCTCCTGGCCGACATCGACGACCGCGCCTTCGCACCCGACTGGCGGGTGGGCCGCGGTGGGCTCGAAGATGCCATCGAGGCCACCCCCGGCTCCGTCGTGCTCACCGTCACGGACCGGGACATCCCCCTCGGATTCGCCATCGTCGGCGAGATGGCCGGCGTGGCCTACCTCCAGCGGCTGGCGGTGGACCCCGACCACGCCGGAGGAGGTATCGGATCCTCGCTGGTACGTTCCGGCTGCCAGTGGGGACGCGGTCGAGGAGCTCACACCATGCTGCTCAACACCCAACCCGAGAATCAGGCTGCCGCCCGCCTCTACCTCCGGGAGGGCTTCGTAGCCCTGGGACCGCGGCTTCGGGTTCTGGCCCGCCCGGCCCCAGGATGAGGAGAACATGCCGGTAGCCCTGCCCGAACGCTTCAGCCTCGAGGTCCGACTGGGACGCGATGGGGATCTCGAGGAGTGGCTCGCCACCGACGGCTCGCTCGACCGCCCGGTTCTCATCCGCATGCTCGGGCCCGAGAGCGAGATCGAGCGACGGAGCGCGTTCGTGACGGCCGTGCAGGAGGCTTCCAAAGTGAGCCACCCCCACCTTGCCGCCGTGTACCTGGTGGAAAAGACCGAGGACGGCGCCTACTCGGTGTCGGAATGGACCGGCGGCGCCACTCTCCGGTCGCGCCTCGAAGCGGGCGACACCATCGAGCCCGACGAGTTCCTCCCCAACGCCGCCGGCCTGGCGGCCGCCCTCGGGGCCCTGCACGAGGCGGGTGTAGTCCATGGGGGCATCGATCTCGAGGCCATCACCTACACCGTCGCCCATCCCGCCAAGCTGGGTGCCTTCGGCCGGCGGGCCCGGGGCGCCACCGCCCACGACGACGTCCGCTCGCTGTCTGAGGCGTTGGAACAGGGACTCACGGGTTCCCCGCCCGGTACCACGCCCCCCTCGGAGGTGATCGACGGCCTTAGCCCCGACGTCGACCGGATCCTCCGGGAAGGGCGGCGCAGCACCATCGGCGGGCGAGCCCTGTCGGAGGCGTTTGCCGGCGCCCCCACCCCGCGCCGCCCTCAGCCCGAATCGACCCGACCCAGCCGGCGGTTGCTGCTGATCGCCATCGGACTGGCCGTGGCGGCGGCGGCGCTGGTCGGCCTCGGTCGCTTGTTCACTCCCTCGGGGACGGCGCTTCCTCCCCCGCCGGCGGCCGAAGACGGCGCCGATACCCCGGCCGTAACCTCCACCCTCGCTACCACCACGACCACCACCACTCTGGCCGTACGCCGGCCGATAGAAGTCTCGGCGGTGGCGACCTTCGACCCCTTCGGGGGCGGAGGCGAGAACGACGACCTGGTGGGGGCGGTGATCGACGGCGACCTCTCCACCGCCTGGCGAACGGAGGTGTATCTCGACCCCCTCCCCCTCCTCAAGCCGGGGGTGGGATTGACCCTCCAGACCGAAGGGGTCCCACGCGAGCTGGAGATCCTGGGCCTGGCCCGGGACGCCGTCTTCGAGGTCCGGTGGGCACCCGGGCCTCGTTCTGACCTCGAGGACTACGAAATCCTGGCGCGGCTGATCTCCCAGCCGGGCGTGACCCCCCTGCGCCTGCCCATCCGCGAGGACGGGACCTGGCTGATCTGGTTCACCGACCTTCCTCCCGTCGACGGCGACTACGTGGCATCGGTCTCGGAGATCCGTTTCCGGGAGTGACGCCCGCCACGTTCCGGCTCGTTAGCCTTCCGCCGGTGACGGACGCAGACGACCTCGACCTCGTTGCCCGCGCCAGGGCCGGCGATCGTCCCGCTTTCGACGAACTGATGCGGCGGCACCAGGACAAGGTCTTCGCCGTCTGCCTGCGCGTGATGCGCAACCGTGAGGCCGCCCTCGATGCCACCCAGGACACGTTCCTCACCGTCTTCCGGAAGGTCGACCAGTTCCGGGGCGAGTCCGCCTTTTCCACCTGGCTGTACCGGGTGGCCATGAACACCTGTTACGACAACCTGCGACGTGCCAAGCGCAGGGCCGCCGAACCCCTACCCGAGTCCCACGATCCTCCCGACAAGTCGGTCCAGGACGATTTGGGGGCGGTCGAGTTGCGTCCCGACCTCAACGCCGCCCTGGCCGCGCTCGCTCCCGAGTTTCGCTCCGCCATCGTTCTGGTCGACGTCGAGGGCCTCGCTCTGGCGGAAGTGGCACAGATCCTCGAGGTCGCCGAGGGCACGATCAAATCCCGTCTTCACCGGGGCCGAAAGCAGTTAGCGGGAATTCTCGGGAACCGGGAAGCGTGGGGGTGACATCCAAGTGAGTGAAGGCATGCACACCGAACACGATCTCGATCTCGTCATCGCCCTCGCCGACGGATCCCTGACCGATCCGCACCCGGCCGAGGAGCTGGTTGCCACCTGCCCCGAATGCGCCGACGCCTACGAGGCGTATCTGACCGTACGGGCGGCGGTGGCGGCCAGTCCTGCCGCGACCATGACCGATCTGGAGCGGCGCCGTCTCCACAACTCCCTCTGGGCCGAGATCGCCGAGGAGAAGGCCCCTGCCGTCGGCCCGGCCCCCGCCGCCACTCCCCGCACTCCCTGGTGGTACCGGGTGGCTCCGGTGGCGGCGGCGCTGGCCGTGGTGGTAGGGGTAGGCGCCACTCTCACCGGCGGTGACGATATGGCCGCCACCTTCGACACCGTCGCGGCCGAGATGGACAGCGACAGCCTCGAGGAGGAAACGGGCGGAGGCGAATCCCCCGACGAGGAGAGCATGACCGACATGCTGGCCGCTCCCGAGGATACGACGGCGGCAGACGGGTCGGCCGACACGGCGGTCACCTTCTCCCGGCAGGTGCCACTCGTGATCACCACCGCCGAACTGGAAGAAGCGGTGGCTGCCTTCGAGGACCAGGTCGAGTCCGGCTATCAGCCCGACGCCGACACGCAGACCTGTGTCGGCACTGAGCTCGACGGCGAAGGGGTGGTGGCAACCGAGAGCGTCACCCTCGACGGAGCCCCGGTCCTGTTCATCGCTCTCGGCTCCCGAACCGACGTGAGCGCCGTAATCGTCCTCCACCAGAGCGACTGCACCTTCCTGTTCGACCCCCGCTAGAGGCCCGGCCGAACGGCTAGGCTGCGGATGGATGGAAGACTTCCCAGCCAAACTCGCCTCTTACCTCGAAGAGATCGCCGGTAAGGCTCGATCGATGACGGTGGACCGGGCCGCCAACGCCGTGCGCATGACCACCCTCGGGATCATCGCCGCCGCCTTCGGGCTGATGGCGGTGGTGTTCTTGTTCCTGACCATCTACGCCGCCCTCGAGATCCCGCTCGGCTCCTGGGGCGCCTACGCCGTGCTGGCGGGACTATTCGTGCTCGCCGGAGTGTTCATGTGGGTGAAGCGACCCAAGGACTGACCCTGTGGCAAACAACGAGAAGGTGATCATCATCGGCAGCGGGCCTGCCGGTCTAACCGCCGCCCTCTACGCCGCCCGCGCCGACCTCGACCCACTCGTGTTCGAGGGTTACTCGGCCGGCGGCCAACTGATGATCACCACCGACGTCGAGAACTATCCCGGGTTCCCCGATGGCATCACCGGCCCCGAGATGATGGATCGGTTCCGCAAGCAGGCCGAGCGCTTCGGGGCCCGCCTCCAGACCGTCGACGTCGACCGGGTCGATCTCTCCGCCCGTCCTTTCGGAGTCTGGGTGGGCGCCGACGAGTACCGCGCCGACGCCATCATCGTCGCCACCGGCGCCGAGGCGAAGTGGCTGGGAGTGCCGGGCGAGGAACGCCTCACCGGACGCGGCGTCTCGGCGTGTGCCACCTGTGACGGCTTCTTCTTCCGTGACAAGGAGTTGGTGGTCGTGGGCGGCGGGGATACCGCCATGGAAGAATCCACCTTCCTCACCAAGTTCGCCTCCAAAGTCACCATCGTTCACCGCCGGGACGAGTTCCGGGCCTCGGCGATCATGGCCGAGCGGGCCATCAACAACCCCAAGATCGACGTGATCTGGAACGCGGTCGTCACCGAGATCCTGGGCGACGACGGTGTGACCGGGGTCATGCTCGAGGACACGGTCACCGGCGAGAAGAGGGAGTTCGCCGCCGACGGCCTCTTCGTCGCCATCGGCCACTCCCCCACCACCGGCATTTTCCAGGATCAACTGGAGGTGGACGCCGCCGGCTACATCGTGCTGGCCGACGGAGTCTCGACCCGCACCTCGGTCGAGGGCGTGTTCGCCGCCGGCGACGTCGCCGACTCCTACTATCGCCAGGCTGTGACTGCCGCCGGCACCGGCTGCCGGGCGGCGATCGACGCCGAACGCTGGCTGGCCGACCAGGAGTGACCGGACCGATTCCGGCCCGTTTTTGAAAAAAAGGAGAACCAATCATGAGCGAGATCAAGACAATCACCGACGCCCAGTTCGAAGAGACGATCAGTTCGGGAGACCCCGTGCTGGTCGACTTCTGGGCCGAATGGTGTGGACCCTGCCGGATGATCCACCCCATCCTGGAAGAACTCTCCGGCGAGCAGGACAAGATCCAGATCGCCAAGCTCAACATCGACGAGAACCCCCAGGCCCCCGCCCGCCACGACGTCATGAGCATCCCCACCCTGATCCTGTTCAAGGACGGGGTCGAGAAGCGGCGCATCGTCGGAGCCCGCCCCAAGACCGCCCTGATGCAGGAGTTGGCGGAGTACCTGTAGCGGCTCTCGCTGATCTTGGCGTGCCCGTGGTAGGTGTAGGTGGTAGGTCGGTCCCCTACTTACCACCTACCACGTACCACCTAGTACCCGTTACTCCGGCGGCGGTGGAAGTCCTCGCCCGACCTACCATCGCGTCATGCGTCTCTATCGCCACGGTGACGCCGGTGAGTCGGTCCGCGACATCCAGGATCGTCTCGCCGGCCTCGGCCTCCCCTGCGACCCCGACCCCCGGGGCGAATTTCACGAGGGGACCCGACAGGCGGTAGTCGGCTTTCAGAAGAGTCGGGGTCTGGGAGTAGATGGCATCGTGGGGCCCGACACCTGGCGGGCACTGTACGAAGCCGGGTACCGCCTGGGCGATCGCCTGCTGTTTCTGCGCCGGCCCATGCTCCGGGGCGAGGACGTGGCCGAGCTGCAGAGTCGACTCAACGGCCTCGGATTCGACGCCGGCAAGGTAGACGGCATCTTCGGGCCCGACACGGAGGGGGCGATCCTCGACTTCCAGCGCAACCGTCACCTGGCAGAAGATGGAAAAGCGGGACCGGAGTTCATCACCGAACTGCGGCTGGTGACGCGGGCCACGATGCGGGCCGGACGGGAGGCAGTGCGGGAACTGGAATGGCTCCGCAACCGCCCTCCCACCGTGGTCGGGGCCCGGATCTATCTCGATCCCGGCTGCCGATCCGACCACGAGGCGGCCGCTACCTGGGCCGCCGCCAGTGCCGCCGCCCTCTCACTCCAGGAGCGGGGCGGGGTGCCGCTGCTCTCGCGCAGCCACGACCTTGCCCCACCGGAGCGGATCCGGGTGCGACGGGCCAACCGGTTAGGCGCCGAGTTGATCGTGTCACTCAACCTGACGGAGGAGGATCCCGCCGTCTACTACTTCTCATCCGATCTGGGACGCAGCGAGGTGGGAGCCCGCCTGGCCGCTGCCATCGGGGAACGACTGAAATGTCCCGTGCGGGGCCGCGCCACCCCGATGCTCAAGGAGACCCGGGCGCCGGCAGTAGTGATCGAATGCACCGACATCAGTGAAGCGACCGGCTCAAGGGTGGTGGACGGGATCGAGAGGTTCTTCGTCGGAGCCGCTCAGACGAAGAACCGCCGGTAGATCCGCTCCAGGTCCTCCAGGGAGGCGAAGGAAATCTCCACCTTTCCCTTCTGGTTTCGATAGCGGATGTCGACCTTGGAGCCAAGCTGGTCCCGCAGACGTTGCTCCAGCTCGACAATCTCAACCGGCCGCACCTCGGTGACCCGTGACCGGGAGGGCGTGGCGGTGGCCTGGCGAGCGCGCGCCGCCTCCTCGACCTGACGCACGGTCCACCCCTCGGCTGCGGCCCGTACCGCCACGTGCTCGGCATAGGCCGAGTCCTCGATCCCCAGCAACGCCCGGGCATGCCCCGCCGACAGCTCCCCCCTTTCCACCATCCCCTGGATGGCGGCCGGTAACTGGAGCAGGCGCAACGTGTTGCTCACCGCCGGGCGGCTCTTGCCCACCGCCGACGCCACCTGCTCATGCGTCATTCCATGTTCTTCCAGCAACTCCTGGTAGGCAGCCGCCTCCTCCAGCGGGCTGAGATCCTGGCGTTGGACGTTCTCGATCAGAGCCTGGGTGAGAGAGGCCTGATCGTCGGCGTCCCGGACCATGGCCGGAATCTCGCTCAACCCGACCCGTTTGGCCGCCCGCCACCGGCGTTCGCCGGCGATGAGGGCGAATCGGCCATCGTCCAGGGCACGCACCACCACCGGCTGCAACACGCCCACCTCGCCGACCGAGGCGGTCAGCTCTTCCAGCGATTCCTCGTCGAAGTTGACCCGAGGCTGGTGCGGGTTGGGGATGATGTCATCCACCCGTAGGCGGCGGAACTCCTGGTCCTGGTTGCCGCTGGGGATGAGCGACTCCAGGCCGCGTCCCAAGCCGGATCTCCTGGTGCTCATCCTCCTCCTCAGTCCATTCCATGCCGGCGTCGGAATTCCCGCGCCAACTCTCGATAGGCGATGGCTCCCCGGCTCATGCCGTCGAACGCCTCGATCGGCTCACCGTAGGAAGGAGCTTCGGACAGCCGCACCGAGCGCGGGATCAGGGCCCGGTAGACGGTAGGTCCGAAGTGCTCACGCACCTGATCGGCCACGTCTTTGGCCAGACGGGTGCGGGCATCGTACATTGTCAGCACCACCCCACCCACCTCGAGGTCGGGATTGAGATTGCCCCGGACCAGCTCGACATTGCGCAGCAACTGGCTCAGCCCTTCTAGGGCGTAGTACTCACACTGGATCGGGATCATTACCTCATCGGCGGCGGCGAGAGCGTTGACGGTGAGCAAACCCAGCGAGGGGGGACAATCGATCAGGATCACGTCGTAGTCGCCGGACAGACCGGCCAGGGCGGTGCTGAGGCGCTTCTCCCGGGTGAATACCGAGACCAGTTCAATCTCCGCCCCGGCCAGATCGATGGTGGCGGGCACCACGTAGAGATCGCGCACACTGGTGGGTTCGACGGCGTCTTCAATCGGGAACTCTTTTAACAGAACGTCATATATCGAGTGGTTGATGGCAGACCGATCGATCCCCAACCCGGAAGTGGCGTTGCCCTGGGGGTCCAGATCGACCAGCAGGGTCTTGACGCCCTGAAAGGCCAGCCCCGCCGCCAGGTTGATGGCGGTGGTCGACTTGCCCACTCCGCCTTTCTGGTTGGCGAGGGCGACGATGAGAGTGTCGGTCATGCAGCGGCCATGATACGAAGCCAGATGCGGTGGTCAAGGATCTCGGCCGGAATCTCGATGATTTCTTCTCCCATCAGGGCGTCGGGCTTCTCTTCATGCGAGCCACCCACCACCGCCAGGCCGCCCGGTTCGAGTAGGCGCCGGGCCCAGGCCAGCACCGTGGTCGGGTCGGCCACGGCCCGAGCCACCACCATCTGCGCCCGCAAATCTCGGCTTACCGCTTCTCCCTGCACCACCGCCACCCCGTCCAGGCCCAGGATCCGCACCGCCCGTCGGGCCAGTTGCACCCTCCGCCCGGCCCGATCCAGCAGTGTTACCCGGGATTCTGGCCAGATGATGGCCAGCGGAATTCCCGGCAGGCCCACCCCCGACCCCAGATCCAGCACCGTGGAGGGCGGGGTCTCCCGTTGCCAGCCGCCGGCGAAGAGCAGGCTGTCGGCCAGGTGGCGCTGGTCCAGCCGAGCGGCCTCGTGGGGCCCCAAACCACCGGCGGGTATTGCCTCCTCCCGCAGCCAGTCCCGATACTCCTCCAACAGCCGTCGTTGGGCCGGCTCCAACCTCACTCCGGCCCAATCGGCCGCCTGCTCGATCCAATCCATCCCCGAATCCTACGATGTTTCACGTGGAACTTGAACCTTGGGGGAGTGCCAGGGAGAAACCCGGCATCGGGTAGCGGGTAGCGGGTTGGTGGTGGTGGGTGATAGGGGCGGCTTGCGAGAGCCACCGACCTCCGACTCACCACCCACAACTCGAGCCTCGATACCACCAGAGCGAGAGACGCGAGAAGGCCCCGACAAGGTCTGGGATTTTTGACTCGGCGTCATGTACCGGGTAGCGGGTGGTGGGTGTGGGTGGGTTATGAGTGACTGTGGCGCCATCAGCGCAACTGCACCACCGTCCTGGCGGAGCCAACCTCCGAATCACCACCCACGACTCAGAACTCGATACCCCCAGGGCGAGAGGACGCGAAAAGGGCCCCCGACACCGTCAGGAGCCCTTTCGACTACCGACCTCCGACCTACTCTTCTTCGTCGCCGGACTGGTTGCCGGCTTCGGCGCCTTCGGCCATGGCGATCACTACGTATCGCTTGGGAGATTCGCCTTCAGAGTAGGAACGGACTGCTTCGTGCTGGGCGACGGCGTCGTGGATAACCTTGCGATCCGAGGCCGACATTGGCTCCAGCATCAATTCGCCTCCGTCCTCGAGGACCTGCTGGATGAGCTCTCCGGCATAGATGGTTAACGCCTGCCGGCGCCGCTCGGCGTACCCGGCGATATCGATCCTCACTCGGGCCGAGTCCTGGGCGGTGCGCTGGAGCACAGTCTTGGTCAACTCATGCACGGCTTCCATCACCGAACCGCGGGGACCGACCAGCGCCTCGGTCTGGGGACCGACCACGTTGGCGATGATGACATCGTCGTCGATCCGGGTCTCGACCGAGCCCTCCAGGCCGAAAGCACCCACCAGACCACTCAAGAATTCCTCCACCAGCGGCTCCTGGGCCTGCGTGCCGAGTGGATCGCGGTCGTCGTCCTTCTTGGGGCGACTGCCCTGGTCCCGACTCCGGCTGTTCGACTGTTTGGATTCGGACTGGTTCCGGGGCTTACGGCCCGACTGGGACTGAGACTCTGACTGGGACTGGGACTGGGACTGGGATCGGGATTGAGCCTGGCGGCCCCCGCCGGAGCGACTCGAGCCACCACCTTGGGACTTGTCCGAGCGATTCCGGGAGCGGGAGCGGCCCTTGCCCTCCCGGTGGCGACCCTTCTCGGCCTGGCGCTCGCTCACCTTGACGATGGCGTCCTGACCTCCGAACCCGAGGAACCCCCGGTCGGGCTCCTGGATCACCTCGACCTCGATCCGGGAGCGATCGGTCACTCCCAGTTCCCGCATGGCGGCCTCGATGGCCATCTCTACTGTCTTTGCCTTTACCTCGACGTATGCCACGTCAGCTCCTTCTCCGGCGACGTTGTTTTTTCTGCGATCCCGGCTGGGGCTTCTTCGGTGCATCACTGGCCGGGGGAGGGCTCGATGCCTCCGTGCTCACGACAGCCGGCGGGGTGGGGCGACCGTCGATACGGAAGATCACCATCTGCTGGCCCAGTCGGAAGAGGTTGGCCGTTGCCCAGTAGAGAACCAGGCCGGCGGGGAAATTCCACGAGATGAAGCCGATGAAGAGAGGCATGATCTTGGTCACAGCCTGTTGCGCCCCGGCCTGGGGGCCTTCCGGCTTGGCCTGACCGTAGGTGGAGTGCCAGGTCTGGATGTACTGGGTAGCCACCATCAACACGATCATGAACAGATAGGGGAGGGCGGTCACGAGCCCCTGGGAGAATGCCTGGGCGGGGGTATCGCCCATGTGCATGCCCAGGAAGGTACTGGCGTCGGCCTCGACCGCTACCGCCAGGTTGGAACCACCTGGAAGATACTGGAGGGGCTCGCTCAAAACCCGGAACAGAGCGAACCAGATCGGCATCTGGACCAGGAGCGGGATCAAACAGCCACCCGGGGAGGCGCCCGCCTCCCGCTGCACCCGCATCAGTTCCTTTTGCATCTCCTCGGGTTGATCCTTCAGTTCCTTCTGGATCCGTTTGATCTCGGGTTGAACGGCCTGGAAGGCTCGGGTGGCCCGGGTCTGCTTGAGGGTGAGCGGGAAAAGGATGAGGTTGATGACGATCGTCAGGAAGATGATCGCCAGGCCGTAACTGGGGACCAGGTCGTAGAAGAAGCTGAGGCTGGAACCGAGCAGCGCCTTGAGGGATTCCCACAGCGCTCCCATCACTCACCCCCGCCATTCGGTACCGGGTCGTAGCCGCCGGCGTGGAAGGGATGGCACCGGGAGAGCCGTCGCAAGCCCAACCATGTGCCTTTTAGCACCCCGAAACGCTCGATCGCCTGGTAGGCGTAGGTCGAACAGGTGGGCTGATAGCGGCAGTTGGCACCCAGATTGGGACTTACCAGTTTCTGGTAGGCGCCGATCAGGCCGGTAGCCGCCCGGCGGGGAAGATGGGTCAGGCGCACGCTGCCACCGCTGCGGCCAGACGCTCGACCAGCGACTCGAACGGAATGTCGAGTACCTCGCGGTCGGCGATTATGACGTAGTCCATACCTTGCTCCAATGGGATCTGTGTGAGTGCGTGCCGTAGTCGGCGCTTGACCCGGTTTCGCTCGACGGCGTTACCGACTCTCCGCCCGACGACCAGTCCGACCCGGGCCGGGCCGGAATCACCGGCGACCGCAGCCACGGTGAACGGCCCTCGTTTGACGCGTCGGCCGCCGGAGAGGACCCTGCGGAAGTCGCCCGCGCGCCGAAGCGAGCGGGGTTCAAACGGCGAGGCGCTTGCGTCCCTTGCGGCGTCGGGACGCCAATACGGCGCGACCCGAACGGGTCTGCATGCGGTGACGGAAGCCGTGGCGGCGCTTCCGCCGGCGCACCTTGGGTTGATAGGTTCGTTTCATGACATTTCGCCTGGGTGGACAAGAAAAGGGGGCGACTGATCAAGGTTACGAAGCCCTCGACCCCTATGTCAAAGGAGGAGGAGGTTGGCGGGGCGCCTCCACGCCCAGGTGGAGCTCCCCCGGCGATGGGAGCGCGAAGAAAATCTGGGGGGCGCGAAAAACACAATTCACCTCGATCAGAGCAACTAGCGTCGAGTCGGCTGCAGGAAACGTCTGGTAAACGACCACCTGACCTGGGAGTTTCCCCTCCCGCGTCACCTCCTGTCACTGCCACCAAGCCCGATTTCCGCGCTCTTGACGGCTTCCGGTCGGCGTCCGCATACTTCCTCGCCTTGAGCACACGCCGGTAGCTCACTTCCCCGCGAAGCATGTTGCTGGTCGTGCGCGCCCGACATATGAACGACGCCCGGGAGGAGCTGCGTTACCCACAGGTGTGGATGCATCTGTGGATAACTCCGTTGCTCTCGCCTACCAGCCGGAAGGAGGTTTCTTGGTCCAAGTAAAACACTCAGCCGACCGTTGGGAGCTCTTCACCGACTTCCTGCGCGCTTCCGTGTCGCAGAGCAACTGGCAAACGTGGCTGAGTCGCCTCGACCACGACGACCAGGAAGACAACCTGGTTCTGATCGCACCCTCGGATTTCCACCTCCAGTGGATCATCGACAAGCACCAGGACGCACTCCAGGCGGCGGCGATCGCCGCCTACGGCCAGGACGTCGAGATCGGCTATCGGGTCGAGGAACCACTGGTCTCGATGCTCGACACCCACCTCCCGGACGCCCCCGAGGCCGCCGCGACGGCCGAGGCCGCACCCGAGATCGCCGCCGAGGAGCCGCCGGTTTCGAGCAGTCTCGTCGGCCGTTACCGCTTCGATTCGTTCGTGGTCGGACCCTCGAACCGCTTCGCCGCCGCTGCCGCCATGTCGGTGTCCGAGAAACCGGGCACCAACTACAACCCTCTCTTCATCTACGGGCCGGCCGGACTCGGCAAGACCCACCTGCTGAACGCGGTGGGCCATCACTCCCGGGAGCTGTATCCGGATCTCTCCGTGCGCTATGTGACATCCGAGAACTTCCTCAACGACTTCATCGAATGCATCCGTCGCCGGCGGGTGGACGACTTCAAGCAGCGCTTCCGCTCGGTGGATGTGCTCTTGCTCGACGACGTCCAGTTCTTCGAGGGAAAGGAACAGATCCTCGAGGAGTTCTTCCATACCTTCAATGACTTGCACGAATCGGGCAAGCAGATGGTGATCAGCTCCGACCGCCACCCCCGCAACCTCTCCAGTCTCGAAGACCGTCTCCGGAGTCGGTTCGAGTGGGGCCTGATCACCGACATCCATCCGCCCGACGTCGAGACCCGGCTGGCGATTCTGCGCCGGAATGCGGAATTCGCTCCCCGGCCGGTGCCGATCGATGTGCTGGAGTTCATCGCCACCCTGGTCTCGGACAACATCCGCGAACTCGAGGGGGCCCTGACCCGGGTGACGGCCTACGCCGCCCTCACCAACGGAAAGATCGACCTCGACATGGCCCAATCCGTTCTCCAGGACCTGCTGCCCGGCCACGAGGCCAAGGCGCTTACCGCCGACGAGATCATCCGGGCCACCGCCGACGTCTACTCGTTCACCATCGAGGAGGTGACCGGCAAGAGCCGGCGGCAGCCGCTGGTCCTGTGTCGGCAGGTCGCCATGTACCTGTGCCGGGATCTCACCGACCTCTCGCTGCCCAAGATCGGAGCCCAGTTCGGCGGCCGCGACCACACCACGGTGATGCACTCACTGGACAAGGTCACCCGCCTTCTCCAGACCGACCGCGACGTCTTCGACAAGGTCAACCGCCTCTCCCAGCAGCTGCGGGGAAGGTGAGGAAACCCGTGTTGAAAACCTCGACGCTCTCCACACCCTTGTCGGTGCCACCCGGCAGGCTGTGGAACCATGACCACATTGTCCACAGCCGGACCCAGCTCGATGAAGGCTTGGTTGACGGGATCTCCTACGATCATCCACAATCCACAGCCCCTACTACCACTACGAGATTTGTTAATTCCAAGTAGGAAGAGAAGAAGGGACAACACCCTGTGAGAATCCGAGCCGAGCGAGACGACCTCGCCGACATCTTCAGCCGGGCCAATCGGGCCATCGGAGCCCGTACCGCCATCCCCGTGCTCCAGGGTCTGCTGTGCGAGGTCACCGGATCCAATCTCTGGGTCACCGGCACGGACCACGAGATGACCATCAAGGCCTCGACCGAGGTCGAGGTGATGGAAGAGGGCCGCGCCGTCATTCCCGGCAAGCTCCTGGCCGACGCCGTGCGGCGCATGCCCCCGGGCTCGGTCACGGTCGGGGCCAAAGAGGGCGAGGTGGAATTGGTGGGCAAAGGCCCCCGTTTCTCGATCCGACCCCTCAACGTCGAGGACTTCCCCGAGATCTCCGACACCACCGGCGAAGGCGTCGAGGTGGACGGCGACGAACTGGCCGGCGCCATCAACCAGGTGACGGTGGCCGCCTCCACGGACTCGGCTCGGCCGATTCTCACCGGGGTTCTGTTCGAGTCCTCGCCCGAGGGCTTGCGGATGGTGGCCACCGACTCGTACCGGTTGGCGGTGCGGGACCTGACCGGAGTCGGACTGGAAGGAAACGGCCTGGTGCCGGCTCGCGGGCTGCGCGAGTTACCCCGGACCATCGGTGCTTCCAAGGTGACGGCCCGTCTGGGGGAGCGGGAGGCGGTGTTCTCATCGGAGCGGGGGACGCTGCGTCTGCGCCTCATCGAGGGTGCCTTTCCCAAATACCGCTCCTTGCTTCCCGACAGCTATCCCAACCAGGTCGTGGTCAAGCGCGACGACGTCCTCGAAGCCCTGGCCCGGGTGTCACTGGTGGCCGAGGATCACATCCCGGTCCGTCTCAAACTGACCGAAGGCGGTGTCGAGGTGACGGTGAGCCGCCAGGATGTCGGCGGCGAGTCCGAGCACATCCCCGGCAACTACTCGGGCAGCGAGGCCGAGGTGAGCGTGGCCTTCAACCCCCGTTATCTGGCCGACGGGGTGGGAGCCATCGTCGGCGACGAGGTCCGGATCCAGGTCATCGACGGGGTCCGACCCAGCGTGGTGGACGCAGGCGAGGGAGACGACTTCATCTATCTCCTGATGCCCGTCCGCGTCTGACGTAAGTGCAGCTCGCCTGGCTGGAACTGACCGACTTCCGGTCCTATCCCCATCTGGAGTGGGTTCCCGACCCGGGCGTGAACCTGCTGATCGGCCCCAACGGATCGGGCAAGACCAACGCCCTCGAGGCGGTGGGTTATCTGGCCACGGTCCGGTCGTTTCGGGGGGTGAACGACGAAGCGATGGTTGCCGACGAGGCCGAGCACGGGTACGTGCGTGGCGCCTTCGAGCGCGGTGAGGATCGGGGACAGGCTCTGGTCGAGACCCAGATCTCCCGCCGGGGGCCCCGGCGCACCCAGCTCGACCACCAGCGGCTCCGGCGGGCCTCCGACCTGCTCGAGGTGGCTCGCATCGTCACCTTCCTGCCCGAGGACCTCGACATCGTCAAGCGGGGACCGTCCCGTCGCCGAGATCTGCTGGACGAGGCGGCCACCCAACTCCGGCCCACGGCCGCCCTCGACTTCGCCGAGTACGACCGGGCCCTTCGCCAGCGAAACGCCTTCTTGAAACAGGGCGCCCCCGACCAGGTCACGCTCTCGGTCTGGGACGAGAGACTGTCACAGGCGGGTGGCAGGGTGATGGCGAGGAGGGCATCCGCCATGGCCGAACTGGCCCCGTACTTCGAACAGGCTTACCCGGAGATCAGCGGCACCCCCGCCGCGCTGTCGATCAGCTACCAGTCGGAATGGGGCGCCAGCGACGATGCCGGGGTGGGGGCGGCCGACCAGGCCGGAACCCTGGCGGAGGCGATCAGCTCGCGCCGCCGGCACGACATCGAGCGGCGGGTCACCTCGGTCGGGCCTCATCGTGACGACCCCGTTCTGCTCCTCGACGGCCACGACGTGCGGGTCCACGGCTCCCAGGGCGAGCAGCGCACGACCGCGCTCGCCTTGCGTCTGGCCGTCCACCAGTCCGTAACCGATCGGCTCGGCAGCCCCCCCATCCTCTTGCTGGACGACGTGTTCAGCGAGCTCGACGAGGGGAGGGCCCGCCGGCTGGCGGCGGCCCTGCCCGGCGCCCAGACCATGATCTCTTCGGCCCGGCCCGAGGACGTCCCCGTTCGGGGGAGACGCTGGCGGGTGGGCGAGGGCAAGCTGGCAGAGGAGGAGACGTGATCCCCCTCGAAGAGGCGCTCGAGAACGCCCTCAAGAAGATGGGTCTGGTCGAGCCGGCCCTGATGCTGGAGATCGTGGAGGCATGGGAGGAGATGGCGGGGGAGCCGTGGATCTCGAAGGCGCGCCCCCTCTACCTGCGCCAGGGGACACTGGTCGTCGAGGCGCTGGAGAAGTCGGCGGTGGGGTTTCTCCGCTACGGGATCAGCGACCTCGAGCGGCGGCTGGCGGAGCGGTTCGGGTCGGTGGTCCAAAAGGTCGAGATTCGGGCTCCGGCCCGGGCCAGATAGGGGCGGCGGTGGCAGGCTCGAGACGGCGAGTGAGGGCGCGATGGGCTTGGGAAGACCGGCCCGATCCGGTAGACTTACACTCGTGTAAATCACCCTCCCACGGGCGCTGTTGTTTGTTCCGCCGCGTCCCTGGAGGAGCGATCCAGGTCTACCGAGGAGTGTTGTGACGGCAACGCGCGACACATATGCAGCTAAGGACATCACGGTTCTCGAGGGTCTCGAGGCCGTCCGGCTCCGGCCGGGGATGTACATCGGATCCACCGGTCCCCGGGGTCTCCATCATCTGGTCTGGGAGGTCGTGGACAACTCGGTGGACGAGGCGATGGCGGGCCATGCCACTCGCATCGATGTGACGCTGCTGGCCGACGGGGGAGTGCGCGTGGTCGACAACGGACGCGGCATCCCCGTCGACAAGGTCGAAAAGACCCAACTGTCGGGTCTCACCACCGTTCTCACCACCCTCCATTCCGGCGGCAAATTCCAACAGGGCGCCTACCAGGTCTCGGGCGGCCTCCACGGCGTCGGTGTCTCGGTCGTCAACGCCCTCGCCGCTCGACTCGATGCCGAGGTGCGCAACTCCGGATACGTCTGGACCCAGACCTTCGAGCGCGGTGTCCCCGAGACCAAGCATCCCAAGAAGGGGGCGGCGGTCAAGAAGACCGGCACCACCATCACGTTCTGGCCCGACCCCGAGATATTCACCGAAACCCTCGAGTTCGACTACGACACCGTGGTGGTCCGCCTGCGGGAGATGGCCTTCCTCAATCGCGGTCTCGAGATCACGCTCACCGACGAGCGGGGCGAAGAACCGGTCACCCAGAACTTCCAGTACAAGGGTGGCCTGCTCGACTTCGTCAAGCATCTCAACGCCAAGCGGGAACCGATCCATCCCCATGTCATCGACATCGTCGACACCAGCGACGACGGCGAGCTCGAGGTCGCACTGCAGTGGACCAGCGCCTACAACGAGTCGATCCTGTCGTTCGCCAACACGATCAACACCCACGAGGGCGGCACCCACGAAGAGGGCTTCCGCAAGGCTCTCACCAAGGCCATCAACGACTTCGCCCGCTCCAAGAACCTGCTCAAGGAAAAGGACCCGAACCTCACCGGTGAGGACGTTCGCGAGGGTCTGACCGGTGTCATCTCGGTGCGGGTCCGCAGCCCCCAGTTCGAGGGTCAGACCAAGACCAAGCTGGGCAACACCGAGATCCGCTCCTACGTCGAGAAGGTGCTCAATCGCCGTCTCCCCGAATGGCTGGAGCGATACGCCCCCGAGGCCCGACGGATCGTCGAGAAGTCGGTCAACGCCGCCAAGGCCCGAGAGGCGGCCCGCAAGGCCCGCGAGCTGACCCGCCGCAAGTCCGGCCTCGAGTCGGGGGGCCTACCCGACAAGCTGGCCGACTGCTCATCCCGCAACCCCGACGAGTCGGAGCTGTTCATCGTCGAGGGGAAGTCCGCCGCTGGCCCCGCCAAGTCGGCCCGCGACTCCAATACCCAAGCCATCCTCCCCATCCGGGGCAAGATCCTCAACGTCGAGAAGGCCAGGCTGGCCAAGGCTCTGCAGAATGCCGAGGTCCAGGACATCATCACCGCCGTCGGCACCGGGATCGGCGACGAGTTCGAGATCGAAAAGGCCCGCTATCACAAGGTCGTCCTTCTCGCCGACGCCGACGTCGACGGTGCCCACATCCGTACGCTGCTCCTCACCCTGCTCTTCCGTCACATGCGCGGGCTGATCGAGGCGGGCTACGTCTTCGTGGCCCAGCCGCCGCTGTATAGGGTCAAGGTGGGTTCCAAGGTGCATTACCTGACCGATGAGCCCGCCCTGCGCGAGTTCCAGAAGGAGCACCCCAAGGTCAAGCCCACCCGATTCAAGGGTTTGGGCGAGATGAACGCCCGGGAGCTGTGGGACACCACCATGAACCCCGAGACCCGGACCCTCCTGCGGGTGGAGATGGAGGACGCCGCCCGGGCCGAGGAGATCTTCTCCACCCTCATGGGCGACGACGTCGCCGACCGCAAACATTTCATCCAGCAGAACGCCTCCGACGTCAGGTTCCTGGACATATGACCGCCGGATCGGTGTGTATCGGGTGGTGGGTTCTGAGTTCTGAGTACCCACCACTCACCACCCACTACCCAGAACTCTCTCATGACCACTGAACAGCACGAGCACTTTCCCGATCTAGAGATCGTCAAGGAGATGGAGCAGAGCTTCATCGACTACGCCATGTCGGTCATCGTCTCCCGGGCTCTGCCTGACGTACGCGACGGGCTCAAGCCGGTGCAGCGACGGATCATCTATTCGATGTTCGAGAACAACATCGGCCCCACCACTGCCCACCGCAAGTGCTCCAAGGTGGTGGGTGACGTGATGGGCAACTACCACCCCCACGGCGACCAGGCCATCTACGACGCCCTGGTCCGGATGGGCCAGGACTTCTCGATGCGGCACCTGCTCATCGACCCCCAGGGCAACTTCGGCACCCCCGACGATCCTCCCGGCGCCGCCCGTTATACCGAGTGCCGCCTGGCCAAGCTGTCCATGCACCTGCTCGAGGGGATCCGCGAGGACACCGTCGACTTCGAGGACAACTACTCCGGCGAGATGCAGCAGCCGACGGTGCTGCCCGCCCGCTTCCCCAACCTGCTGGTCAACGGCAGCCAGGGAATCGCCGTCGGCATGGCCACCAGCATTCCCCTCCACAACCTGGGCGAGGTGATCGACGCCTGCCTGCATGTCCTCGACCACCCCGATGCCACCGCCGACGACCTCCTCCAGTTCATCCAGGGCCCCGACTTCCCCACCGGTGGCTTCCTGGTCGGCAAGGGACCCATCAACGAGGCCCTGCGCACCGGACGCGGCTCCGTCAAGCTGAGGGCCGTCTGCGACGTCCAGGAGATCCGCAAGGGCCGCACCGCCATCGTCGTCACCGAACTGCCCTATCAGGTGTCGATCGAGCGGATCGTCACCAAGATCAAGGAACTGGTCGACTCCAAGCGGATGGCCGGCATCGCCGAGGTCCGCAACGAATCCTCGGATCGGGTCGGAACCCGTCTCGTCATCGAGCTGAAGCAGAACGCCGTTCCCCAGGTGGTCCTCAATCAGCTCTACAAGATGACCCCGCTCCAGGACAGCTTCGGCTACAACATGGTCGCCCTCGTCGACGGGGTGCCCCGCACTCTCAACATCGCCGAGATCCTGGGCTACTACCTCGACCACCAGATGGAAGTCATCGAGCGGCGGACCCGCCACCGCCTGGACGAGGCACAGAAGCGGGCCCACATTCTCGAGGGTCTCATCATCGCCGTCGACAATATCGACGAGGTGATCCGCATCATCCGGGGGTCGGCCGACACGGCCGAGGCCCGGGCCTCGCTGATCGAACGCTTCGAGCTGTCGGAGATCCAGGCCAACGCCATCCTCGACATGCCCCTGCGCCGCCTCACCGCCCTCGAGGTGGACAAGCTACGCACCGAGCTCGAGGAACTCCATGGCGTCATCGCCGAGCTGGAGGCGATCCTGGCCGATCCGCAGCGCCGGCGCGAGATCATCCGCGACGAGATGTCCGAGATCCGCCGTCAGTTCGAAGAGCCGCGCCGGTCGGTGATCGTTCCGGACGAGGGCGAGATGTCGCTCGAGGACCTGATCGCCGACGACGAGCTCATCGTCACGGTCTCTCAGACCGGCTACGTCAAGTCGGTCCCCGCCAGCACCTACCGCACCCAGGGGAGGGGCGGGCGGGGAATCCGGGCCGCCGACCTGGCCGACGACGACGCCATCAGCCACCTGGTCCACACCACCGCCCACGCCTACCTGCTGTTCTTCACCAACAAGGGCGTGGTCCACCGGATACGCGCCCACGAGATCCCGCGGCAGACCCGCACCGCCAAAGGCGTGATGGCCCAGTCCGTGCTTCCCCTCGACCCCGACGAGCGCATCCAGTCGATCATCGACACCCGGAACTACGAGACGGCCCGTTACCTGGTGATGGTCACCAAGAACGGCCAGGCCAAGAAGACCCAGTTCAAGGAATACGATTCCAAGTACCAGAGCCTGATCGCCATCAAACTGGTCGACGATGACGAACTGGTCTCGGTCCGCACCAGCAGCGGCGAGAACGACATTCTGATCTTCACCAAACAGGGGATGGGGATCCGCTTCCGGGAGTCCGACCTGCGGCCGATGGGCCGCGGCACCCAGGGCGTGCGGGGCATCAAGCTCCGCGACGATGACGCGGTGGTGGCCGCCACCTCCTCGGTCGACGGTGAGGAGATCTTCTTGCTCACCTCGGGCGGATACGGCAAGCGCACCAAGATGGGCGAGTTCCGGGCCCAGGCCCGCGGAGGCGTGGGGGTCAAGGCCTTCAAGCTCACCCGGGTGCGCGGCACCCTGGTCGGTGCCAGCGCCGTCTCCCCGGGCGACCAGGCCTTCCTGATCTCCACCAGCGGCATCGCCATCCGCACCCCGGTCGACAAGGTCAGCCGCCAGAAGCGTGACTCGACCGGCGTCAAGGTGATCAACGTCGGCGAGGGCTCACTGGCCGCCTTCACGGTCATCGCCAACGGAGACGAAGAAGACTGACCTGCGATCTCCGCCACCGGGAACCCATCCCGGGGCGGAGATCGTTGGTCTAGGAACCCTACCCTCATAGACTTCCCCCCGAGGTTTTCCCATGGCAACAGTCAGGCGTGTACGCCGCATCATTCGAAAGATCGACCCATGGACCGTGCTCAAGGTCACGGCGATCCTCTATGCCGTGACCTCGATCGCCCTGGTGCTGGGCGTCGTCATCTTCTGGTCTGTGATCGAGAATGCCGGCATCCCCGACGCCATCACCGACTTCCTGGTCACGATCACCCTGCTCGAGGAGGGCACCGACCCCTTCGCCAACACCGAGCAGTTCTTCCGGTTCGTCGTGTTCGGATCCGTGGTGTGGTGGGTCATCGCCACCGGCTTCACCACGCTGATGGCAGTGATGTACAACCTGGTCACCGACGTGGTGGGCGGCATCGAGATCGTGGTCCTGGAGGAGCATCTCGCCACCGCCAACGGCCCCGTGTTGCATCCTCCCGCCGGCTACACCGGCCCCAACGGAGGAGCACCCACTCCTCCTCCCGAGCACGCCGACATCCCCACCCAGGAAGCCCCGATCGTCCGCTGAGCGGGCCTTCCACCACCGTTTTCGCGACAGAATTGCGCGCTATAGCGCGCAATGCTGTCGCGAAACGGGTCAGGCCGGGGCGGGTCTTTCCCCGATGACGAGTCCCATCTCGACGGAGGTGCGGAGATAGGCCGAGGCCGCCTCCCAAACCCCTATGGCGCCGTCCGCCGACCGTTCCAGCAGGATCCCGACCCCGGCGGCGAGCGCGATCCCCTCCATGAAGCGGGCGTGGTCCATCACGACCCGGTGCCGATCGGTGCCGAGGGCGATGGCCGCCTGTAGCGGCCCCTCGCCTCGCCCCACCAGCACCCTTCGGCCCGAGATCCTCTCCTCGGTGACCGAGCGCGAGTCGATGGGGGAGGGAAACATCACGGTGCGATCACCGTCCGCCTCACCTTCCAGGGCGACAGCCGTGAGCGGGTCGCCCTCCAGGTCGGCGGCCAATGCCAGAGCCAGCCCGACGATCGAGGCCCCGAAGACACCGACAGAACCGGCCCCCAGGTCGTCCTCGACCACCGCCGGCAGCCCGGCCCGTTGGGCCGTCTCGGCGGCCACCGCCTTGCCCACCACGACGTCGAAGCCCTCGGCTGAGGTGACGGTCTCGAAGTGACGTGAACTGGCCGGCGCCAGCACCGCCACCGTGTCGATTCCGGGATGGTCGGCCAGGCTCTGGGCGGCGCGGGTGGTGGACTCGCCGTCCACCGCCACCAGCACCCGCATCAGGTGGGGTCCACGGGCTTCCAGCCTCCGGCGTCGACCGGCTGGGATTCGCCCAGTCGGTTGCGCACGAGGGAGAAGAGAGCGGCGCCGACGGCGGCGGCGATGAAAAGGGGCTTGAGACGGGACATGGAGACCCAGTCTAGGAGTGGGTGGGGGTTGGCCTCGGGGCCCGGGAGATGAGTCGGGCGGCGATCGGTCCCACGGTGGCCATCACCAACACGTAGCCGGCCGAGATCGAGGCGAGCTCGCTGCCGGCTCCCGCCGTGACTCCGAGGCCGGCAATGACGATCGAAAATTCACCCCGGGCGATGAGCAGGGCCCCGGCCCGGCGACCGCCGCGGGTGCCGATCCCGGCCCGTCGCGCCGCCCACCAGCCGGTGATTACCTTGGATCCGCCGGTGATGATGGCCAGGATCAGCACCGGGACCGCCACCGCCCCCAGCGTGCGGGGGTCGATGCTCAGCCCGAAGAAGACGAAGAACACTGCTGCGAACAGGTCACGCAGGGGCTGGAGGAAATTGCGGGCCTGATGGGCCGCCTGGCCCGAGATTCCGATCCCGACCAGGAAAGCCCCCACCGCCGCCGAGATGTGAACCTGCTCGGCTGCTCCGGCCACCACCAGGGTGAGGCCGAGAACACTGAGCAAGTTCACCTCGTCGCTGGTCGAGAAGAAGAAGTCACTCAGACGGTCGCCGTGGCTGGCGGCCACCGCCAGGATCAGGGCGACGACGACCAGGGCGGCCGTGACCGACCCCACCACCGACATCATCGTTCCGCCGATGGCGAGCGCACCGAGAATGGGAAGGATGACGGCCATCGCCAGATCCTCGAACACCAGGATCGAGAGGACCACCGGCGTCTCCCGGTTGGCCAGCCAGCCCAGGTCGTCGAGCGTCTTGGCAATGACTCCCGAACTCGAGATGTAGATGACGCCCCCGAGGAACAGCGAGTAGATGGGACCGAAACCCAATACCAGGCCGGCCACGAAGCCGACGCCGAAGTTGATCACCAGATCGAACAGCCCGGCCGGCGCACCCGAACGCAGGTTGACGACCAGTTCCCGCGCTCCGTACTCGAGGCCCAGCATGAGCAAGAGAAGGATGATGCCCAGGTCGGCCCC
>DATHVR010000141.1:0-9034 GCA_035461175.1 Acidimicrobiia bacterium
GACGGAGAGATCCGCCTCATGACCGAAACCGGGTCCACCCAATCTGGCCGGGTGGACCCGGTCTTCGTCGAGGACCCGGGCGACCCCCGCCTGTCGCCTTTCACGGCCATGACCGACGAGGCGCTACGCCGTCATCGGGAGTCACCCGCGGGCGACCTGGCCGGGCGCTTCATCTGCGAGGGCCACCTGGTCACCGAACGGGCCCTGGCGGCCGGGCTGACGCCCGAGGCGGTGCTGGTGCCGAGCGACCAGATCCGCCGACTTCCCGAGTTTCCGGCCGAAACCCCTGTGTTCGCCGGTTCGGCGGAGCTGGTGGAGTCGGTCACCGGCTATCACATCCACCGGGGCTTTCTGGCGCTGTTCCGGCGACCGGTGACCCTCTCGGTTGCGGATCTGGTGGCCGACGGCAGACGACTGTTGGCGACCGAGAACGTCACCAATCCCACCAACCTGGGGGCGATCGTTCGCTCGGCCGCGGCTCTGGGAATGGACGGGCTGCTGTTGGACCCGACCTCCTGTGACCCTCTCTACCGTAGGGTCGTTCGTGTGTCGATGGGAGCCGTGTTCGCCCTCCCCCACGCCCGCCTCGATCCGCTTCCGGACGGGCTCGGCGTTCTGAGGGAGGCTGGCTTCCGCTTGGTCGCTCTCTCCGCGGATCCTGGGGCGACTCCGATCGACAGCCTCCAGATGTCGGAGCGGATGGCTTTGGTGTTGGGGGCAGAAGGCCCGGGCCTGTCGGCCGACACCCTGGAGATGGTCGACGAGTCGGTCCGCATCCCGATGCGTGCGGGGATCGACTCCTTGAACGTGGCGGCCGCCGCCGCCATCGCCGCCTACGTGATCGGCGAACCGGGCCTTTCCTGACCCGGCACCTCGACCAGGCGATACAGCCTCCAGCTGCCGGGGATCCCTTTCAGCTCATGGGTACCCGCATCGGCGAAGACGATACCCGATCCCATCACCAGGTCGTGGACCGTCCTCGAGGCCATCACGCCTCCCTCCGGCGCCAACCCCATGATCCGGGCAGCCATATGCACTGCGAGTCCGGCCACCTGGTCGCCAACCAACTCCACCTCGCCGGTATGGAGGCCGATCCGAACCCTCACCCCCATCTCGCTCAGCGCCGTCACCAGCCGGGCGGCGCAGGTGGCGGCTCGCCCGGGACCGTCGAAGACGGCCATGAACCCGTCGCCCGTGTAGGAGACCTCCCGACCCTGGAACCGCAGCAGATGCTCGCGCACGATCTCGTCGTGGAGACGTAGGATCTCCAGCCACGAGGCGTCGCCCCGCGAGGCGACGATCCCGGTCGATCCCACAATGTCGGTGAAGAGGATCGTGGCCACCGAGCGATTCAGCACCGCCTCGGTCCGGGTGCCGGTGAGAAAATGCTCCACCTCGTCGAGGATCGGATCGAAGTCGCCGGCGTTGAAGGGGAAGGCGTCGGCACCCGGGATCTCGACGTAGCGCGCGCCCGGAATCGCGTCGGCCAGATAGCGGCCGAACTCGGCCCGGTAGTGAGGACTCGAGGCCCGATGGATCACCAGAGTGGGAACCCGGATCGAAGCCAGCACCGGCCGGACGTCGACGCTCGTCACCCATTGGTAGGTGGCGGTGGACGCACCGCGCGGCATCGAGAGCCTCTGATACCGGATGAACCAGTTCCGGAACCGAGGGTCGTTGGCGACCGACGGAGCGGTCAGGCCGAGGATCTCGGCGGTCACCCCCCAATGCTGCTCATAACGATCGATCAGCTTGCGCCACGTCTCGTCCGGCATCCCGATGGGGTAGTCGTCGGCCCGGCGCCAGCGGGCGAAACTGTTGACGAGGACGAGCGACGACACCCGGTCCGGATGTCCGGCAGCGAGCATGATCGCCATCGGTCCGCCCTCGGTGTCTCCCAGCACCGCCGTCCGGTCGACTCCGGCCGCGTCCAGGGCCACCCGCCCGTCGTCCATCCACTCCTCGACCGAGGGGATCGCATCCATCGGCACCGGATCCGACACACCCGAGCCGCGCTTGTCGAAGGTGACGACCCGGCTGAACGAGGCCAATCGGTCGAAGTAGCGGGCAATGGTGGGCTCATCCCACATCAGGTCCAGGTTCTGGAGCCAGTTGCCGACGAAGAGACAGTTCGGAGGTCCCTGGCCGAAAACCTGATAGGCGACGTAGCCCCCGGGCCCGCGGGCGTATCGAGTTTCGACCGGCGCCCGGGTCGACATCGGCTACAACCTGAAACGATATGGCAGCAGCTCGTCGAGGGTGTGGCTCACCACCTTGGAGCCTGATCCGGCGGTGACGTAGACGTGGTCGACGCTGAACTCGGACATGATCTGGCGACACCGGCCACATGGATACGCTCCGGCCACGTTGGGGGCGTCGAGGCAAGCCACCGCCACCGCATCGATTTTGCGAACACCGTCGGAAACGGCCCGCCCGATGGCGATCGCTTCCGCGCAGTTCGAGGAGGGATAGGCGGCGTTCTCGACGTTGGCCCCCGGGTAGGTGAGACCTTCGGACGATAGGGCCACCGCTCCCACCCGGAACTTCGAATACGGCGCGTAGGCCTTGACGGCCGCCTCACGGGCAAGGGCTACGAGATCGTTGCGGTCACGCATCAGCCAGCAATGCTGCCACGAATTCGCCCGGAATGAAGGGAATGAGGTCGTCGACCCCTTCGCCGATGCCGATAAATTTCACCGGGACGCCCAGAGTGCGCTCCACCGCCACCACAACCCCGCCCCGGGCGGTGCCGTCGAGTTTGGTGAGGACTATGCCGGTCACACCGACCGAGCCCGCAAACTCCTCGACCTGGGAAATCCCGTTCTGGCCGGCGGTGGCATCGAGAACCAGCAGGACCTCGTCGATGGTGTCTGCGTCCCGTTCCAGCACCCGCCGGATCTTGGCCAGCTCCGCCATCAGGTTGTGCTTGGACTGGAGGCGGCCGGCCGTGTCGACGAGAACCAGGTCCTTGCCCCGAGAGCGTGCCGCCTGGTAGGCGTCGTAGGCGACCGCCGCCGGATCGGCTCCTTCCTGGCCCCCGACCACGTCGGCGCCGATCCGCTCACCCCAGGCGCGCAACTGGGCATCTGCGGCCGCCCGGAAAGTGTCGGCGGCTCCCAGGAGCGGGCTCAACCCCTCCCCCTGAAGACGCTGGGCGAGCTTGGCGATGGTGGTCGTCTTGCCGGCGCCGTTGACGCCGACGACGAGAACGATGGCCGGCTTGGAGTCGCCCAGGGTGAGGTTGCGGTCGGCTCCCTGCAGTTCTGCCTCGAGTTCCTCGGCCAGGGCGTCTCGAGCGGCGGCGGCGTCCTCGGGGTGGCGCTCCCTGACGCGTACCGTGATGTCGGTGGCGGCGGCCACCCCAACGTCGGCTCCGATCAGGGCCTCCTCCATTCCGTCCCAGAACTCGCCGTCGAGGGCAGAGCGCGAGAACACGCTCCTCAGGGCGCCCCCCAATGAGCGGGACGACTTCGTGAGCCGCTCCCCCAGGCCCGCCCGGGCGGGCGCGGCGGTAACAGGGCCGCTGTCGGGGACCCGAGAGGGTGGACCCGGCTTCTCAGCTCGCAGGCTGCGGGTTACGTACCAGCCCAGGGCGAAGAAGACCGCGAAGCCGAGTGACCAGAGGAGAATGTCGATGGTTTCCACGGCCGCAAGTCTACGCCGGGGTGCGGTCCTGACCCAGGTCGGCAGCCACATCCAACCTGTCAATCGCCTTGCGCAGGACTGTGGACGATCCCCCCGGCTCCATCGTCACTCCGTAGAGAACATTGGCCGACTCCATCGTCTGTTGCTGATGGGTGACGATCACCAACTGGGCATCGCGGCGGAAGGCGTCGACCAGGCGCAAGAACCGCCTCAAGTTGGCGTCGTCGAGGGCCGCCTCGACCTCGTCGAGGATGTAGAACGGGCTGGGACGGGCCTTGAAGACGGCGAACAGGAAAGCGAGTGCTGCCAGCGAGCGCTCGCCGCCGGAGAGAAGGCTGAGCTGGCTGACCTTCTTACCCAGCGGCTGGGCCTGGATCTCCACCCCGGTGGCGAGGGTGTCGTCGGGATCGGTCAGCTTCAGTCGTCCGGCACCGCCGGGGAAGAGAATCGAGAAATGCTCCTCGTAGGCGCCGGCCACCTCCTCGAAGGCCGAGGTGAAACGCTTCTCAATTTCGTCGTCGAGGGCATGGATCACACGGCGCAGCTCGTCGCGGGAGGACTCCAGGTCGGCCAACTGATCGGTGATGAAGTCATGACGCTCCTCCAACTCGGCGTACTCGACCGCCGCCAGCGGATTCACCGGGCCCATACGCCGCAGCCTCGCCTCGAGGTCGTCGAGAACGTCGGCCAGTTCGGCATCCTCGGCGACGTCGGGGATCTCGGGTCGAGGGGCGGCG
Organism: Acidimicrobiia bacterium; assembly: GCA_035461175.1. GTDB lineage: Bacteria > Actinomycetota > Acidimicrobiia > Spongiisociales > ZC4RG35 > DATHVR01. The sequence continues at coordinate 4,383 of DATHVR010000141.1, forward strand.
AGAGCGGCTACCTCGTCGGCGTCGGCGTCACGCCGCAGTCCCTCGGCCACGTTCTCCCGGCGGACCCGGATCTCGGTGGTTTCGACGTCGATCTCGTTGAACCGCTTGCGAGCTGCCTCGAGCCGGTTGCGGGCGTCCTCGTGACGATTCCGCACCAACTCCCGCTGAGCGCCGGCCGATCCGGCCCGCTTGCGTAGCTCCGCCTGGCGGACACGCAGCTTCTCCAGACGGCCGCTAAGGGTCTCCAACGCTCGGCGGGCGGTGGTTTCGACCAGTTCCAGCCGCTCGAGTTCGGCGGGCCTAACGGGCGACGTGATCTCGTCGTCGAGGGTGGCGATGACCAGGTCCCGGCGCGGGCGCAGCAAGCCCAGGCGCTCGCGAACGGCATGCAGTCGCGAGGTCGCTTCCTGCCAGGAGGCGCGTGCCTCCTCGCGTGCCGCCTCCAGCCCCGCTCGCCGCGCCTCCATCTCCTCCCAGGCTCGTTGCCGCTCGGCCTCTTCTCCCTCCAGGGCGGCGAGACGCTGGCGTAGTCGGCCCAGCGACTCGATCCGCTCCTCGCTGGCCTCGCTCAAGGACTCACGCCGCCCGTTCAGCCGGGCCAGTTCGCCCTCGAGGTTGCTCTGGGACCGGCTGATCCGGCCCAGCGCCTCGCTGGCACCGGAGATCCGCGCTTCGGCCGCCTCCAGCGCCTCCAGCGCCTGGCGCTCGGACTGGCGGCTGGCGTCGAAGTCACGCCGGGCGGTCTTGTGGAGCGACTCGACCCGGGCGTAGTCGGTCTCGGCCCGCTCGAGCGCGACCTCGGCCGCCTCCACCATGGCCGGGGTGGCGCCGTCAGGATGGGCGACGCGGATGCCGTGGATCGAGACCAGGTCGCCTTCGGGGGTAACGGCCCGTATCTCTGGATGCCGGCGCACGATGGTTACGGCCGCCGCCCAGCCTTCCACCAACAGGACGTCGCCCAGCATCGCGTCGGCCAGCCGGGTGTCGGCCTTGGGCCCGAGCAGATCGATCAGGGCCGACATCCCGCTCTCGACGGCCACCCGGCGGGCGGGAACGGGCGACTCGCCCGGCGGTGACACCACCGGCACACCGCCGCGGCCCTGCGACTTGAGCGCCTGCACCGCCGACTGCAGAGCATCGGGGCTCTCGAAGGCGCCGGCATCGGCCCAGGGCCCCAGAGAGGCATCGATAGCCGGGGCCAGTTCGGCGGGCACGTCGAGCAGAGAAGCCAACGAGCCACGGTGCCCGGCGCTGGCGGCTACCACCTGGCGGGCTTCGGGGTCGGCGGTGCCCTCGGCGGCGGCGCGCACCGCATCCAGCCGGGCGCGCGCTGAGGCCAGGCCGAGGCGGGTCTCGTCGAGTTGGGACTCGATCGTCTCCCAGTGGCTCTGACGGGTCTTGCGATCCGCCACGGTTCGCTCGTAGGCGGTCTGTAGCGAAGAGGTCTCGTCGTCGAGATGGCGGATCTCGTCGTTGATCGCCTCGGCCTCGGCCGCTTCTTCCCGGATCTGGGCCTCGACCACCTCGATCCGGTGTTCGACCTGGTCCAGCTCTCGCCGGTCACGGATCTCGGCTGCGTCCAGCGACCGCACTTCGCCGCGGGCGACCACGAGGGCCCCCTCGGGGGTGAGACCTTCCTGGTCGGCCAGGGAACGCGCCTCGTCCTCCAGGGCCCGGAAACGCCGCTCCTGGCGCTCGGCGTCGGCCTCGGCGGCGGCTGCTTCCGTCTCTACCGCAGCGATCTCCGACCCGAGTGCCAGGCGTTCGTCTTCGAGGTCCCGGCGCCGGTCTTCGGCTCCGTCGCGACGATCCACTCCCGCCCGATGGCGCTCACGCGCCACCGAGGCGCTGCGGCGGAGCCGCTCCATGATCGTCTCCAGCCGGGCCGCAGCGGCGGTGTCCTGGTCGAGTGCCTCGCCCACCTCGCCGGCTTCGGCGGTGAGGATTGAAAGGGCCCCGGCCAGCTCTTCCTGCTCGGCCTCCACCTCGATCGCCGTCGCTTCCAGCCCGGCGCGCTCCTTCTCGAGGCCGGTCCGACGTTCATCCAGGCCGCGCAGGCGCTCGCCACCGAGGTACAGGCGAAGAGAACGCACAGACGAGGTCAACCCGGCGTGCTGTTCGGCGGCATTGGCCTGGCGCTTCAAGGGACGCATCTGGCGGGCCAGTTCACCGACCAGGTCCTGGAGGCGGACCACATCGGCGTCGGTGCGTTCGAGGCGGCGGAGAGCCCGATCCTTGCGCTGCCGATGTTTGAGGATGCCGGCCGCCTCCTCGATGACGGCCCGATGGTCGAGCGGACCGGAGTTGAGGACGGTTTCGATCTGGCCCTGGCCGACGATGACATGCTGGTGACGCCCGACCCCGGAGTCGGAGAGGAGTTCCTGGATGTCGAGCAGGCGACAGGCTACGCCGTTGAGCTCGTAGTCGGAAGAACCGTCCCGATACAGACGCCGGGTGAGGCTGACCTCGTCGAGATCGAGTGGGAGCGTGCGGCTCTCGTTGTCGAACACCAGGGTGACCTCGGCCCGGTTGAGGGCTGGGCGGGTGGCGGTGCCGGCGAAGACGACGTCTTCCATCTTCGGCGTCCGCAGGCTCTTGGTCGACTGGGTTCCCATCACCCAGGAGACGGCGTCGACCAGGTTCGACTTCCCCGATCCGTTGGGGCCCACGATCACGGTGACCCCGGGGCGGAGCTCGAGCCGCGTCCGGTCGGCGAACGACTTGAACCCGACCAGTTTGAGAGATTTCAGATACATGAATTACACACGTGTGAGTAGAGCGCCGAAGGTTAGCAGTGCCGATGCTCGGATTCGTGTCGACTCCCGAACCGATCTCGCTGGTCGTCAGCGGGGGGTGGGGTGGATGAAGAAGTCGCGCAGGGTGGGATCGGGGGGGACGGTATCGGCCTCCACCCCCGTGACCGAAGCCGCCGGCGGGCCTGCCCACAGCCAGTCGACCAAACGGTCGCAGGAGTCGGGGTCGCCCTGGGCCCACACCTCCACCCGGCCGTCGGCGAGGTTGCGCACCCAGCCATACAGGCCCAGCGATCGGGCGGTCTGGCGGCAACTCTGCCGATAGGTCACATTCTGGACCCGGCCGGTGACGTGGGCGTGAATGGCCTTCACGATCTCAGTGTCTCACGTCTGGCATCGGGGACAGAAGTGGCTGGAGCGTTGGGCGACGATGACCCGCTCGATCGGAGAACCGCAGGTGGGACACGGCTCGCCCTCGCGCCCGTAGACGGCGAGACGGTCCAGGTACTCCCCCGCCCGGCCGTCGGGCAGCAGGTAGGCCAGATCGTCGAGGGAGGTGCCGCCCATTTCGATCCCGGCTGCCAGCACGGCCGGAATCGCCTCCACCAGCCGTCCGATCTCTTCTCGTGTCACCTCTCCGCCTGCCCGCTGGGGGCGGACGCCGGCCCGGTGCAGCACCTCGTCGGCGTAGATGTTCCCGAGTCCGGCCATCAACCGCTGGTCCAACAGCAGGGCCTTGATCGGAGCGCGCCGGCCTGACAGGACCCGTTCGATGTCGTCGGCCGACGGCAACTGGTCGAGGGCATCGGGCCCCAGTCCCGAGAGCGAATCCGCTACCAACTCCTCGGGGGTGAAGACGGCGACGAATCCGAACGTCCGTGGGTCGATGAGGCGTATCTCTTCGCCGCGATCGGTGCGGACCAGAAGATGAGCATGATCCTCACGCGGCTCGTCGGGAGTCGTGACTCGCATCCGGCCCGACATTCCGAGATGGATGACCCAGGTGAGATCCCCTTCGACCTCGATGAGGAGGAACTTGCCCCGACGGCGCACGCGACCGATCCGCCGGCCCACCAGCCGATCGACCACGTCGGTCGGCCGGGCATTGCGGCGGGCCATGCGGTCTCGACCCAGTTCTGCCTCGACGATGGTGCGGCCCTCCAGGTGGGGGGCGACGTGGCGGCGGGTGGTCTCGACCTCGGGCAATTCCGGCATGCGATCCGCTACCGTACCGGCCGATGGAGCCAACCCGTCCGGAGCTGCGACCACTCGGGGTCGGCGAGATGGTCGATGCCGCCATCCGGCTGTACCGCACCAACTTCCTCACCCTGATCAAGATATCGGCCATGATTCTCGGCCCGATCGGGCTGATCCAGATCGTGGCGACTATCGCGGTCGGCCCCGTGGACGTCCTCAGCCTGGTGGTGGTGGATCCCGACGCCAACCCGATGGAAGTCTTCGAGCCCCTCATTCCCATCTACACCGTCCTCGCCGTGACCGGTCTGTTCTCGTTCCTGGGCTCGGTGCTGGTGGAGGGTGCCTCGCTCACCGTGCTCGCCCACCACTATCGGGGCGAAGATGTCGACTGGACCACGTCGCTACGGGTGGGGTGGGGTCGCTTCCTCCCCCTGATCGCCGCCACGATCCTGGTCGCGCTCGGGAGCGGAATCGGGCTGGTCTTCTGCCTCGTCCCCGGCATCTTCCTCTTCACGATGTGGTCGGTCACGCCGGCCGCCCTCGTCACCGAGCGGGTGGGCCCCGTCGCCGCCATGGGCCGCTCCTACCAGCTCGTCCGGGGTCGCTTCTGGCCGGTCCTGGGGGCGATCGTCCTCGCCTACCTGCTGTACATGATCGCCAACCAGATCATCGGCGTGGTGACCGGTGTGAGCACCATCCTCG
>DATHVR010000142.1:0-6566 GCA_035461175.1 Acidimicrobiia bacterium
CGGGCGACTGGTGGTATGTGGAGCCACCTCCGGCCCCAAGGTGGAGCTGACACTGCCCGTGCTGTGGTTCAAGCAGCTCGAATTGATCGGCTCGTCGATGGCCAACCACTCCCAGTTCTCCCGGGCGCTGCACATGGTTGAGTCGGCCGACGCCGCCCCACCGATCGACTCCGTGTTCGCATTCGACGACCTCCCCGATGCCCTGCGCCGACTCGAGTCCGGCGAGCAGATCGGAAAGGTCGTCGTCTCCCGTTAGAGAGTTGGGGGTGGTGGGGGATGAGTTACCCCCCTTTGTCCCCGCGGAGCGAAGCGAGGGGGGAACGGGCCCCCGCGAAGCGGGGTAGGGGGCGGCCCGAAGGGCCGGGCAAACCCGACCCCCACCTCTTGCCCCCTACCTCCCGCCTCCGCAAGCTCCGGCGGCAGGGACCTTCCCCCACTTCGTGGGGGACAAAGCTGGCGCGTCTCAGTTCTTGCCCAAGGCAGGTAGGAGGCAGGAATGGCATCCGGACGCGAGACATCCCGCCCGGCCGGGCGGGATGTCCACCGAGTTTCGATTGAGTCAGCTCTCCAGCTTGCGGGAAGCTCCTCCGATGGCGATCTTCTGCGGCTGGGCCTCAGGACGACGCTTGATCAACACCGTGAGGACCCCATCCTCGTAGTCGGCTTCGATGCTGCTGGCGTCGAGGTCGGGACCGAGGCGAATCTGGCGGCTGTGGGTTCCGGTGGGACGCTCACGCACCAGCCAGTTGGCGCCCTCGGTGTCCTCCTCGGGACGCTCGGCCTTGACCGACAGCAACGAGTTCTCGACCGTGACGTCGACATTATCGGGTTGGGCCCCGGCGAGGTCGAAGCGAAGCGTGTAGACACCGTCACGCTCGTAGATGTCCATCGGCATCATTGCCCCCTGACCTCGACCTTCGAGACCCCCAAAAATCCGATCGAACTCGGCAAAGGGATCGATGAAACGTGCCATGTAGATCCTCCTTGGATTAAGTACGGCGCCGGATGGATATCCACCCGACCTGTTGCTCTTCTCAGTATAAAACTTGATACGAGTGTTGTAAAGTAGAGACATGGATCCGTATGCGGTGCTCGGGGTGGATCCCGACGCCTCCCCGGACCAAATCCGGGAGGCGTTTCGGGCGCTGGTCCGCGACCGGCATCCCGATACCGCTCCGCCCGCTTCCGCACCGGCCTCGGTGGCCGAGGTGATCGAGGCGTATCGGATCCTTCGGGATCCCGAGACTCGGGCCCGATACGACGCCGGACGCCGCCGGTTGGCGTCTCCTTCTCCCCAACGGTGCCCGGAATGTGATGGGCGGGGCCAGAGCTTTCGACTCGACATCTGCCCGTCGTGTGGAGGAGTGGGCCAGACCACACTGCTGGGATCGGGGCGAGTCCAGCGACTGACGTGTCGCCCTTGTTCGGGGCGGGGACGCCTTTCGGTCACGGTTGCCTGTCAACGATGCTCGGGCACGGGCCGGGTGTGATCAGGCGCCCGGCCCGGCGATGTTGACCATCCAGGTGACGCCGTAGCGATCGACGCACATCCCGAAGGCGTCGCCCCACGGGGCCACCTCGAGCGGTTCTGCCACCGTCCCGCTCGCCGACAGCGCCTCCCAGTAGCCCCGCAACGCCGCCTCGTCGTCGCCGCTCAGCGAGATCGACACTCCGGCCGGCGCCACGTACTCCATGTTGGAGGGCGTGTCCGCTCCCATCAGAACGAGTCCGTTGGGTGCCTCAAGCATGCTGTGCATCACCTTGTCGGCCTCGGGAGGATCGTCCGCCATCCCGAATTCGGCGAACGTGCTCACCGCCAGTTCGCCCCCGAACACCGACTGATAGAACTCCATCGCCTGGCGGGCTTCATTCCCGAAGCTGAGATACGGATTGAGTCGCACCGTCATCTTCTTCCTCCTTTGTATTCCCCAACCCAGACCGACTCTATGTCAGCGAGGCCCGCCGCGTGTCGGGATGGGGAAGTTTCCATCTCGCTCAGCCGGCATGGACCAGATCGACGACCGGCTGCATCGCCTCGATGGCCGGGAGCGTCTTCGGCCAGACGTCACACCGGACCTCCTGAAAGCCAAGGGCCTCGAGCGACAGGATGAACTCGGCGATCTGGCGTGACGAACCCGTCACCGGTTGCGACATCTGCAGTTCGTCGGGGTCGATCGATCCTGTGAATGGCTCGGGGACCACGGTGTAGAGATCGAAGGTGCGGCCGAGAGTGGCCGGATCTCGCTTCTCGGCCTCACACGCCGCTTCGAGCCGCCTAAGGATCGGACCGACTCGTTCATCGATCTGGGCCCTGGTCTCGTCCCATCCCCACCAGTTCCATGCGTCGCCGTAGCGGGCCGCCAGACCCAGCATCTTGGGGCCGCCGGCGGCGATGTTGATGGGTGGCCCCGCTTCCCGGGGACCGCGCAGGACCATCTCTGCTCCACGCGCCGAGTAGAACTCACCGTCGAAGTCGACCCGGCCCTCCTTGAGCAGGCCATGGATGATCTCGATGGCCTCGGCGAAACGGGAGTAGCGGTGATCGGTGGGGAAACCGAACGCCTCGTAGTCGGAATCGGGAGTGTTGCCGGCCCCGATGCCCAGGACGTAGCGACCACCCGAGATCTCGTCGATTGTCTCGGCGACCTTCGCCGTCAGGGCCGGAGAGCGATAGGGGGAGTTGACCACCGACTGGGAGATGTCCATGGTCGTGGTGGTGGCGGCAAGGGCGGCGGCGATCGACACCGACTCCCAGACCCCGTCCGTCGCCTGTTCACCTCGATACAACAGGGCGTCTTCGAACACGAAGATGTCGAATCCGCTCGCCTCGGCAGCGGCCGCCCGCTCGGAGACCGACTTCCAACTGGGCGCGGGAGACGGGGCTCCCGGACGTCCGTGCAACTGATTGATGAGACCGACCCGCATCCGGCGAACCTAGTCGGCGTCCGGGGGTCGATCCAACGCCGGACCGAGGTCTTTCTCGTAGACGATGAAGCCGCTGGGTCCGCCGGTCACCTGGTCGTATAGATGGCGGGCGGCGTGGTTGTCCTCGGCGGTGTGCCAGTAGACCCCGGACCATCCCTCCCGCCGGGCGTGCCCGACCACGGCTTCTATCAGGCCTCGGCCGACTCCTCCACCCCGCACCGCTGGATCCACGAACAGATCCTGGAGATAGCACCGCGGGCGTAGGTCCCACGTATCGGGGTGGGCGAAGTAATGGACGAAGCCCATCACTTCACCATCGGTTTCGGACACGAGTCCGTTGACCGGATCCTCGGGGTCGAGGATGCGTCCCCACAGTGCCGCGGTGACGGGCTCGGCGAGTTCGGTCTCGTAGAACTCGAGGTACCCACTCCACAGTCTGGTCCAGGCGGACCGGTCGGACGAGGTCGGATCGCGGACGAGGATCTCCACCGCCGGGACGGTACCCGTGGACCGAGGGCGATCATGACTTTATGCCCTCCCATACCGCAAGGCGCGAACCCATGGTGGTAGGTGACGACAACGACGGAGGAAACTGATGGATGTCGACACCGGGATCGCCGACGGCGACCGCAAGGAACTCGCCGAAGAACTGTCCGCCCTGCTGGCCGACACCTACACGCTCTACATCAAGACGCACGGCTTCCACTGGAACGTGAGCGGACCGATGTTCCGCTCCCTCCATCTCATGTTCGAGGAGCAATACATAGAGCTGGCGGAGGCGGTGGATGTCATCGCCGAGCGGATCCGTGCTCTCGGTCATCCAGCTCCGGGCAGCTACGGCGAGTTTGCCCGGCTCGCAACCGTGAAGGACGAGGACGGGGTCCTCGAGGCGATGGAGATGGTGCGCCGTCTCGTCGACGCCCACGAGGCCATCGTGCGCACCGCCCGCCGGTTGGTCGAGAAGGCCGAGTCCGCCGGGGACGTTGCGACCGCCGACCTCGCCACCCAGCGCATCGACATCCACGAGAAGACGGCTTGGATGCTCCGGGCCACTGCCTCGTAGCCAATCGGCGGCTCCGGGGCGGCGTCTTCGCCCTGGTCGGAGTCACTGCTTCGAGTAGTCAGTCATGAGTTGAGCGAAGCAGCAAAGTCGCCGACATCGACGGTCGGGACCAGAACAGCGGCTCCACCGGCCGTGGTTTTACTTGTGACCGGAATCGATTCGGGTTCGATTTCGGCCTCGCGGAAACTCCATAGCCAAGTGGCCAGATCCCTCAGCGCCAGTTCGTCGTCGACTGTGACATGAGGGGCGACCGATTGAAGGGTGCGGCGAACCTCGCGCGGACCAGGGTTGTCGGCCAGTCCCTCAAACATGTCCAACAGGAATGACCTCTGGCGCTCATTGCGCGACAGATCCGAAACGCCGGGAACAGTCTCCCACTCGCCACTGACGTAGCGCTCCGTGTATCGCGAGCGCAGCCACTGCAGAACCGTCTCACCCTCGGCGAGGGTGCAGCCTCGGTCTAGGTCGAGACCCGACTTCAGGTCTCGCAACGGGTGCTCGGCACATATCTCATAGCCGCCCAGTTCATCGACGACGGACGGAAAGCCGGCCAGGTCGACCGATACGGCATGATCGACATCCAAACCGGTGAGACTCTCCAATTCTCCCGCCAGTACGGCCAAGCCGTGACGATCGCCGCAACCAGCAAAAGCTTCGTTGATGCGGTGCCAGCCGTCCTGACAGGAGTCCTCAACGAAGAGGTCGCGTGGCACAGAAAGCAGGGTTACGTCAGCGCCGTCTCTGATGGCAAGAACGATGACATCGGCGCGCTCGCCCTCGAAGCTACCGAAATCATCGAGGTCTTCGATACCCGAGCGTGAGTCAGAGCCAACGAGAAGGAAGACTTCCGGTGTGGAGGGGGCATCCTCAGGAATCGACTCGTCGTCCGCTGTGGTCCCGACGCCTTCAGAAGTAGTTACGAGGGCGTCATTGGGTGGGTCGATGCTCGTGGTAGATGATGAGGTGGCGGTAGGGGACCGCAGAGAAGTCGGTGCAGACGGCGGGCGTGACAAGGCAGATGGAACCGTCGTGGAAGTTCGGTCTGATGCCTCCGTCTGACGAGTGTCCGACGGTGTCGAATTCTTTGGATTTGGCCACACCCGTGGCATGGTGGTCGGCGGAGTGGGGGCCTGCGTCTGGAACGACGACCCAGAAATTGAGATATCCGAATCGGCATCGAGCGATACCCGCTCGATCGATCTCCAGGCTGACGCCATGCTCAACGCCTCATAGGCAGCCAGCCCTCCTATCACGAGCCCAACTGCCAGGGTCATGGCAAGCAGCCATCGAGCAGGACCGCCACGATGCCCCCGAATTCGATCTCTCAGGCCCATCGGCCCGCCTTCGACTTGGACCGACAGCACGACAGTGGATTCGGCGGAAATATCGCGGATCGCATCGCCATAGGCGCACCGCCGCTGTGGGCTTCGAAGGCGCGTGGGAACCCTTCGGTCAGGAGAAGTGACGGCGGGCGATGCAGCAGTCTCATATCTCCCGCGTACCCGAGAACCCCGGCCCGTCAAACGTCCCGCCCCCACCCGCACGGTGTTTGTACTCCGCAGAACGCGGGTAGCGCGCGGTTGATACGAGTAGGGGTCAGCTATCCAACTCACAATGAGCGTCCACCACTGTCGGCGGTCAGAACTAGCACGCCGTCCGTCTTCGAGGTTCCGTACCGCCAGCCGCTGGTACGACAGCTCGATCTGATCGGAGGTGCGCGGATGACGACTATTCGGAAGATCGTCCTTGTCCTCGCGACTGGGATCGGATTCGTGATCGGGTTCTACGCGGGCTTCTTCACCCTATTGTCGTTGGTGGGCCTCAACGAGTTCGAGGGATGGCAATTCGAGCTCTCAACGGTGCCGGCGGCGGGCATCGCTGCGGGGCTGGGTGCGGTAGCGGCGGCGCCCCATCGCCAAGCGATATGGCGCCCAACAATCACGACCTCCATCTTGACTGCCCTCGCCGTCACCGGCGTACTGCTCTTGATAGAGGGAGACTTCGGAGTCGCCATGGGGCTCGGTGGCCCAATCGTGGTGGGAGCCACCGTGCTCGCAGCTCTGAGAGCCGTTCGGTCCAGCGACGGCTGAGCAGCACTTCTTTAACCGCTCCAAGACGCACCCACCTACAGGTTCAGTCCTACCCATCCATGTTGTCGCCTCCGGTAGCACCGCTAGACTGGCTCGGTCGCATGTCGGATATCTCGACCCGATTCCCGGGGGCGTAGAACAGCCTGGAGTGTTCGCCGGCCTGTCAAGCCGGAGGTCGCGGGTTCAAATCCCGTCGTTCCCGCCAGCCCCTTCGGGGTTGACCTTTGGTCAGGTAGCTCAGTTGGTAGAGCGCCGGTCTGAAAAACCGGAGGTCGACGGATCGACGCCGTCCCTGACCACCTACGAAAACCCTTACGCCCCTTGGTCCTGTCGCCTTGAATCGGAAAGCTGGCGCACCTCGGGGCGAACGCTGGGCCGGCCCTGGGCCGAAGCCGCTTCCGAAACAGCCCGTTCACGGGCGGCGTCCAACCGATCCGCCAGGGCCTCAAGGTCATCCCCGAAGAGGTGACCGTAGACATCGAGGGTCA
>DATHVR010000143.1:0-14652 GCA_035461175.1 Acidimicrobiia bacterium
CGATTCAACACACTCGTCGCGGGCACCGCCTGAATCCAAGACGCAATTCTGTCGCGAAAAGCCCGACTTCCGACTTCCGACTTCGGGGGCCTGAGGGATCGGGCCTTATGGCCGTGGCGGATCGGCCGGTGTGGGGTTTCGATGAGGACGAGCCGGCGACCGAGAGGTAGACAGTGTTAGCCACATGGGATCGGGTGACCGACGAGATCGGTCCCGAGAAGATCGTCCTCATCAATGAGCCCACCACGGGCCTGAAGGCGATGGTGGTGGTGGACAACACGGCCGCCGGTCCCGCCATCGGCGGGGTGCGGATGGCGCCGGACATCACCTTTGACGAGGTGGCGCGCCTCGCCCGGGCGATGACCCTCAAGAACGCCGCGGCCGGACTGGCTCACGGCGGAGGCAAGTCGGGGATCATCGCCGACCCGACCCTGCCCGCGGAAGGCAAGGAGCATCTGATCCGGGCGTTCGCCCGTTCGATCGCTCACCTCACCGAGTACACCCCCGGTCCGGACATGGGCCTCAACGAGGCCGCCATGGCCCAGATCCACGATGAGATCGACCGGGCCGTGGGGCTTCCGGCCGTGCTGGGCGGGCTACCGCTGGACAAGCTGGGCGCCACCGGCTTCGGCGTCGTCATCGCCGCCGAGGCGGCCGAGGAGTTCAGCGGGATCCCGCTTGAGGGAGCGCGGGTGGTGGTCCAGGGGTTCGGCGCCGTGGGCGGACACGCCGCCCGCTTCCTGACCGAGCGGGGGGCACTCATCGTGGCCGCGGCCGACATCGGCGGCGCCGTCGCCAACGACGACGGGCTCGACGTCGAGAAGCTGCTGGCATGGCGCGATGGCGGCGAGTCGGTGGCCGACTTCCCCGGTGGAACCCGGATCTCGCCCGACGAGCTCATCGCCTATGAGTGCGCCATCTGGATTCCGGCCGCCCGTCCCGACGTTCTCACCGAGACCGGCGCCGCCACCATGCGGAGCAGGATGATCGTGTGCGGTGCCAACATCCCGGCCACCGCCGAGGCCGAGGCGATCTTCCATGAGCGGAAGATCGTCTTCGTCCCCGACGTCATCGCCAACGCCGGCGGCGTGATCTGCGCCTCCGTCGAGTTGGCGGGAGGGACCGCCGCCCAGGCTTTCGCCACCATTGAAGACCGGATTCGCACCAACACCCGCGCCGTCCTCGACCGGTGCCGATCCGAGGACATCCTTCCCCGGGTGGCGGCGGAAGAGCTGGCGATGGAGCATCTGCGGGAAGCGATGGCGTACCGCCGGACCTTCTGACGGTTGCCCGGGTCCGGGGGCCTTCTGGCCCTAGTGGACGCTCGGTGAGCGTCGATAGCGTCACCGAGAGACAGACGAAAGGGAATCCATGCGAAGCTTTGCCGGGCGCGACATCCTCTCGCTCAACGGCTTCGAACGAGCCGAATTCGACCACGTTTTCTCGGTAGCCGACGACCTGGAGCCGATCGCTCGAGAACGCCGCAACACCGACCTTCTCAGCGGCAAGACCCTGGTCACCGCCTTCTACCAGCCCTCCACCCGGACCCGTCTCGCCCACGAGGCGGCGATGCTGCGTCTGGGCGGGGCCGTGACCGGGTTCGCCGACGCCAAGATGACCCGGGCCGGTGACTTCTACCAGGAGTCGATCAAAGACACCGTCCACATGCTCGAGTACTACGGCGACGTCGTCGTGATGCGCCATTTCGCTCAAGGCGCCCCCGCCGAGGCCGCCCGCTGGTCATCGGTCCCGATCATCAACGCCGGCGACGGCTGGGGAGAGCACCCCACCCAGGTCCTCACCGACCTCTACACGGTGCGGCGTGAGCTGGGAACGGTCGACGGGCTCACGTTCCTCTGCATCGGTGACATGCGCATGCGCACCATGCACTCGATCGGCTACGCCCTCACCCAGTTCGACGCCGAGATGGTCGCCGTCGCCCCCGAGGAGATGTCGCTCACCGACGACTTCAAGAAGGAACTGGCCGAACAGAACTTCGTGATCCGCGAGGTGGAGCACGTCGCCGACGCCATCGCCGACGCCGACGTGATCTACATGGAGCCGGTCGTTCAGGCCGACTACACCAAGGGCCGGGACGAACGGGGGGGAGAGCTCCCCACCACTCCCGCCAACTATCAGGTAACCCGCCAACTGCTGGCGGATAAGGCCAAGCCGGGGGCGATCATCCTCCACTCCCTGCCCCGCATGGACGAACTGCCCCCCGACGTCGACGGCACCCGCCACGCCCGCTACTGGCAGGAGGCCTACTACGGAGTGGTGATGCGCATGGCCCTGCTCTCGCTGGTGCTGGGGGCGGTGGAGTAGACGCATGCAGACCCACCTACGCGGCCGCGACCTGATCACCACCCAGGAGTGGACCCGGGACGAACTCGACACCGTGCTCGAGGTTGCCCGCCACCTGAAGATGCAGCGGGCGCTGGGGCAACCGCACGCGCTGCTCCGTGACAAGGTGCTGGCGATGCTGTTCTTCTTCTCGTCGACCCGGACCCGGGCTAGCTTCGAGGCGGGAATGGCCCAACTCGGCGGTCACGCCCAGTTCATCGAGTCGAAGACCACCCAGATCGCCCACGGTGACACCGCCACCGAGATCGGCGAGATCCTGGGCCGCTACAACGACGGTCTTGCCATCCGCCAGGTCGACTGGGAGGCGGGCAACCAGTACATACGTGATGTGGCGGCCGCCTCCCGGGTGCCGGTGCTCAATATGCAATGCGACTGGTACCACCCCTTCCAGGCCCTGGCCGATCTACTGACGATCGTCGAGCGGCGCCCCGACCCGCGCGGCCTGACGGTGAACGTGTCCTGGGCCTACGCCTCCAGCTACCAGAAGCCGCTGTCGGTTCCCCAGAGCCTGATCCTGCTCCTCACCCGGTTCGGCATGAATGTCCGTCTGACCCATCCCCCCGAGTTCCGGCTTCGGGACGAGATCGTGGAGCAGGCCCGGGCCAATGCCGACGAGTCGGGTGGCAGCCTGAGCCTCCTCGACGACTTCGACGAGGGGTTTCGCGACGCCGACGTGGTGTATCCCAAGTCGTGGGGGTGCATGCTCACCACCCCGGATCCGGAGGAGTCGGCCGCCATCGGCGCTCGCTACTCCGACTGGATCGCCGACGAGCAACGCATGGACCTGGCCCGGCCCGACTCCGGCTACATGCATTGTCTCCCCGCCGACCGCGGGATCGAGGTCACCGACGGAGTCATCGACGGTCCCCACAGTTGGGCATTCGATGAAGCCGAGAACCGCCTCCATGTCCAGAAGGCCGTCATGGCCTTGACGATGTGAGCCCGATGTGACCCGGCGTGCCGTAGTCGCCATCGGAGGCAACAGCCTCATTACCGACGCCGCCCACCAGAGTGTCGAGGACCAGTACCTGGCGGCGGCGGAGACCGACCATCACATCGCCGCTCTGGTCGCCGACGGCTGGGACGTGGCCATCACCCACGGCAACGGACCCCAGATCGGATTCATCCTCCGCCGCTCGGACCTGGCCCGCCACGAACTCCACGAGGTCCCCCTCGACGTTTGCGGGGCCGACACCCAGGGGGCGATCGGTTATCTCCTCCAGCAGAACCTGATCAACGACCTGCGCTCGCGCGGAATCGACAAGGGGGTGGTGACCGTGGTCACCCAGGTGGAGGTGGATCGGAACGACCCTGCCTTTTTCAAGCCCTCCAAGCCGATCGGATCGTTCATGTCCGCCGAGGACGCCGAGCAGCGGCGGGTGAAGGAGGGCTGGGACGTGATCGAGGACGCGGGGCGTGGCTGGCGGCGGGTGGTGGCCTCGCCTCGCCCGATGCGCATCGTCGAGATCGACGCCATCCGCTCCCTCATCGAGGCGGGATTCATCGTCGTGGGAGTGGGCGGGGGCGGGATCCCGGTGGTGGCCGACGAGGACGGCAACCTGACCGGAGTCGCCGCGGTCATCGACAAGGATTCTGCCTCGGCGATCCTCGCCGCCGAGATCGACGCCGACCTGTTCTTGATCAGCACCTCGGTCGACCAGGTCGCACTCGACTTCGGCACCCCCGAGCAGCGTTGGATCGATCACATGACCCTGGCGGAGGCCAAGGCGTATCTGGCCGAAGGTCATCACTTTGCCCCCGGTTCGATGGCTCCCAAGATCCAGGCCGTGGTCGCCTTCCTCGAGGCCGGCGGCCGGGAGGCCCTGATCACCAGTCCCGCCAACATCGCGCGAGCGCTGGCCGGTGAGACCGGCACCAGGATCGTGCAATGAGCCGCTACTACCTCGAGTGCATGATCTGCGGTGAGATCTACATTCCGGGCGAGGTGGAATACGTGTGCCCCGACCACGGCAATCACGGGACACTCGACGTGGTCTACGACTACGACCACCTCTCCCACAGTGTCAACCGATCGGGCCTGGAGGGCGAGTCGATGTGGCGCTACCGCGCTCTGCTCCCGGTCCTGCCTCACCCGGCGCTGCCGCCGCTGCGGATCGGCTGGACGCCGCTCCTGGCCGTCCCCGCCCTCGCCGTCGAGGCAGGAGTGGCGACGCTGTGGATCAAGGACGAGACCGGCCAGCCCACCGGTTCGCTCAAGGACCGGGCCTCGGCGATGGCGGTTGTCAAGGCGGGGGAGAGCGGAGCGAGGGTGATCACCACCGCCTCCACCGGCAACGCCGCCGCCGCCCTGGCCGGGGTGGCCGCTTCGGTGGGCGGCGACTCGGTGATCTTCGTCCCCGCCACCGCCCCCGAAGCCAAGGTGGCACAGCTGCTCGCCTACGGGTCCCGGGTGCTGTTGGTGGATGGCAGCTACGACCGGGCCGTCGATCTGTGTCTGGAGGTGGGACGCCGACGCGGCTGGTACAACCGCACCACCGGATACAACCCCTATATGACGGAGGGGAAGAAGACGGTGGCTTACGAGATCGCCGAACAGCTCGGCTGGCAGGTGCCGGACGCCATCGTGGTGCCGGTGGGTGACGGCTGCATCATCGGTGCCGTCTACAAGGGTTTCTACGACCTGCGTGAGATGGGGTGGCTCGAGTCCATGCCCCGTCTCATCGGCGTGCAGGCCGAGGGCTCCGCCTATCTGGCCGAGGCGTGGCGTAACGGCGAGAACATGGTTTCCAAGCCCGCCATCGAGGCCGTGACGGTGGCGGACTCGATCGCGGCCGGGCTACCCCGGGACCGTTTCAAGGCGATGCGGGCCGTCACCGGCTCCGATGGCGTGTTCGTCACCGTTGGGGATAGCGAAATCCTGGCCGCCATCCCGGCGGTCGCCGCCCGCTCGGGAGTGTTCCTGGAGCCGGCGGCGGCGGCGGCGTGGGCGGGCCTCCTCCGGGCCCACGAGACGGGCGTGATCGGCCCCCGCGACCGGGTGGTGATGCTGGGCACCGGCAACGGGCTCAAGGACATCCCCGCGGCCATGCGCGCGGTGACCGAAGCCGGGATCTCCCCGCTCCGGGTCCCGGCCGAGGTCGACGCAGTCGAGCGAGCCGTGGGAGAGCTGGTGCCGTCATGATCGATCTCACCGTCAACGACCAGCCCCTGGCCCGGGCGGTGAAGCGGGCACGTGAACGCAGCATCGTCATCCCCACCTTCGCCCAGATGCGCGATCCGAGCGCGATTCCTGCAGATGTCGTTTTCCGGCTGGGCGAGGTGGGCCTGTGGGAACTCGATCCTCTCAACCTGTTCCGCATCACCTGGCACAACCAGCCCACTGCCACGGGAGGCGGCTTCGGAGGGGTCAATGTCATCGAGTTCCCGTCGGAGCTGACGGGAGTCGAGGCGCGGATCGTGGCCCTGGTCGGCAAGTGGTTTCCCACCGGCTCGCACAAGGTGGGGGCGGCCTTCGGGTGCCTGGTTCCGAGGCTGGTCACGGGCCAGTTCGACCCCACCAGCCAGATCTCGGCCTGGCCCTCCACCGGCAACTACTGCCGGGGCGGCGCCTACGACGCCAACCTGCTCGCCTGCGAGTCCATCGCCATCCTCCCGGAGGGAATGAGCGAGGAGCGATTCACCTGGCTGGCCTCGGTGGCGGGCGAGGTGATCTCGACGCCGGGAACCGAGAGCAACGTCAAGGAGATCTTCGACAAGTGCGCCGAACTGCGGGCCAGCGGCGAGGACATCGTCATCTTCAACCAGTTCGACGAGTTCGGCAACTACCTGTGGCACTACTCCATCACCGGCCCCGCCCTGATCGAGATGTTCGAGAAGGTGGCAGGCGAAGCCGACCGGCCCGCGGCGGCGGTCTTCACCACCGGTTCGGCGGGGACGATCGGCTCGGCGGACTATCTCAAGCAGCGCTTCCCGGAGATGAAGGTGGCGGCCTCGGAGGCACTCCAGTGTCCCACCCTGCTCCGGAACGGATACGGATCACACCGGATCGAGGGGATCGGCGACAAGCACATCCCCTGGATCCACAACCTTCGCAACACCGACATGGTGATGGGCATCGACGACACCGGACCGATGTCGCTGATCCGGCTCTTCAACGAGCCGGCGGGGACCGCCTATCTGTCCGAGTTGGGCGTCGACCTCGGACTGATCGAACAGCTTCCTCTGCTCGGAATCTCGTCGGTGGCCAACCTCCTGTCGGCGATCAAGATGGCCAAGTGGTACGAACTCGGGCCCCACGACGTCGTCCTGACGGTCGCCACCGACTCGATGGAGATGTACGGCAGTCGCCTGGCGGAGATGAACTCGGAGCTGGGCGAGCTCGACCGGGTGGGGGCGGCGGTGGCTCACCAGCGCTGGCTGATGGGCGAGACGACCGCCAACGTGGACGAGTTGGGTCACTGGGACCGCAAACGGATCCACAACCTGAAGTACTATACGTGGATCGAGCAGCAGGGGAAGCCGGTCGAGGAGCTGGACCGGCAGTGGAACGACCCCTCCTATTGGACCGACATCCAAAAACTGGCCGGGCCGATCGACACCCTGATCGAGCAGTTCAACGAGGGGGTGGCGGATGAGTCGTAGCCAGATCGAGTCCTATCTCCGCCCCCACGGTCCCAACGAGGCGTGGGAGGTGCTGGGCCGGGGTGACGCCTCGGTCCGGGTGGTGTCGGGAGGGACCGACCTGACCATCGCCTGTCCGCCCGAGGTCACGACCCTGGTCGATGTCTCCGAGGCCCTGCCTGCCGGGATCGAACTCACCGACGACGGCCTCATCATCGGGGCGATGGCCACCCTCACCGCGATGGTCGAAGACCCCCACGTTGTCGGATGGGCCACAGGGGTCATCGCCGAGATGCTCGCCGACGTGGGTAGCCCCTTGCTGCGCAACGTCTGCACCATCGGCGGCCACCTCGCCCGGGGCAAGCTGTCCGACGTGATCCCCGTCCTGTTGGCCCTCGACGCCGAGGTGACGATCTTCGACGGCGAGGAGGAGCGAATGACGTTGGCCCGCTACTACGCCGACGACCGCCACACCCGCCCTCATCTCCTGATGCGTGTCCACCTACCCGGGCTGGGCCGGCCCACCGCCGCTGCCTTCCAGCGTTTCGCCCGCACCGCCTACGACTTTCCGATGGCCAACTGCGCCGTCCGGCTGACCGGAACGGAAGCGGTACGGATCGTCGTGGGGGCCACGCCTCAGCGCGGACAGCGGGCCGCCGCCGCCGAAGAGATCGTCGGCTTGTCCGGTCTGGATCCCGCCACCTTCGAGAGGGCGGCGGAGGCGGCCGCCGGGGAGATTCCGGTCGGCTCCAGCTGGGTGGTGAGTGCCGAGTATCGAACCCAGCTGGTCAGGGTCCTGGTCAGGCGCACGCTGGAGGAGGCCGCCGCCCGATTGGAGGCGACATGAGAGTCCCGGTGACCATAAACGGGAGCGAACGAGTGCTGGAGGTCCGCGCCGGGGACACCCTTCTCGAGGCCTTGCGCGACAACGGCTACACCTCGGTGAAGGACGGCTGTGCCAACGGTGACTGCGGTGCCTGCTCGGTGCTGATCGACGGGCGGGCCGTCACCTCTTGCCTGGTGTTCGCCGCCGCGATCAAAGGCCATGAGGTCACCACCGTCGACGCTCTCGCCGGCGAGGACGGCACCCTCCATCCCCTTCAGCAGGCCCTTCTCGACGCCGCCGGGGTCCAGTGCGGCTTCTGCATCCCGGGGATCGCCCTCACCGCGCTCGACCTTCTCGCCCGCCACCCCCATCCGACCCGGGGACAGATCGAGAGCTTCCTGGCCGGCAACCTCTGTCGGTGCACCGGCTATGTCAAACAGATCGAGGCGATCGAGCGTTACGCCGCCATGGAGGAAGAAGATGTCGGAGCGCACTGAGAAGTTCGCAGTCGTCGGGCACTCGGAACGCCGGGTCGACGGACGGGCTCTCGTGACGGGTCGGCCGGTCTTCGTCGACGACGCGCCCCACCCGCCCGGTCTGCTCCACCTGGCGCTACTCACCAGTCCTCACGCCCACGCCCGCATCACCCGGATCGACACTTCCGCCGCCGCTGCCCACCCCGGGGTGGCGCTGGTCCTCGACCATCGCAACACGCCCACCCAGCGCTACACGACCGCCGGCCAGGGCTATCCCGAGCCGTCGCCCTACGACGCCCGCATGTTCGACACCAAGGTCCGCTTCGCCGGTGACCGGGTGGCGGTGGTGGCGGCCGACAGCCTCGAGGCCGCCCGTCGGGCGGTGGAACTGATCGAGGTCGACTACGAACCCTTGCCGACGGCGTTGTCGATCGACGCCGCCCGCGCCCCCGACGCTCCCTCGATCCACGACGAGGACGACGCCCTCGCCATCGCTGACGCCGCCCACAACCTGGCTTCGCGGGTCGAGGCCGAAGCGGGGGACGTGGAGGCGGGACTGGCCGAGTCGGCGGTCACGGTCGAGGTCACCACTGAGACTCACTACGCCCAGCACACCCCGCTCGAGACCCACGCCGCCTCCGCCCATCTCGACGACAACGACCGGCTGGTGATCGAGACCTCGACTCAGGTCCCCTTCCACGTCCGTCGCATTGTCGCTTTCTTGCTCGACGTCCCGGTGCATCGCATCCGCGTGATCAAACCTCGCATCGGCGGCGGCTTCGGGGTCAAACAGGAGGTCCTGATCGAAGATCTGGTGGCCCTGGTCACCCTGCGCACCGGCCGTCCCTGCCGGATGATCTACACCCGGGAAGAGGAGTTCGTGTCGGCCCGCACCCGCCACCCGATGCGGGTCACACTCAGGCTTGGGGCCGGCGACGACGGCACCCTCCATGCCGTCGACATGGAGGCGACCTCGAACACCGGCGCCTATGGCGCCCATGGTTTGACCGTCGTTTCCAACGCCGGCTCCAAGACCCTGCCGCTCTACAACAAGGCCCCCCACATCCGCTTCCTGGGCGAGGCGGTCTACACCAATCTGCCGGTGGCCGGGGCCTATCGCGGCTACGGCGCCACCCAGGCCCACTTCGCGATGGAGACGGCAGTCGATCGGCTGGCCGAGAAGCTGGCGATGGACCCGCTGGAGTGGCGGCTTCTCAACCACATCCGCTCCGGAGAGACCTCGCCGGTGTTTCGTGCCCTGGGCGAGGGACGGGAAGGCGTCGATCAGGTCATCACCTCGTGTCATCTCGACGAGTGCATCCGGATCGGTGCCGAGCGCATCGGCTGGAAGGAGAAGCGGGGCCGGCAGCGGCGGGAGGGATCGTGGCGCTACGGGGTAGGGATGTCGGCCCACATGCAGGGCTCGGGGATCCCGCTCATCGACATGGCGGCGGCCACGATCAAGATGAACGACGACGGCTCCTTCAACCTGCTGGTGGGGGCGACCGACCTCGGCACCGGCTCCGACACCATCCTCGGCCAGATCGCCGCCGAGGTGCTGGGTGTGCCGCTCGACATGATCGTGGTCACCTCCTCGGACACCGACGTGACCCCCTTCGACGTGGGCGCCTACGCCTCGTCGACCACCTATGTCTCGGGGATGGCGGTCCAGCGGGCCGCCGAGGAGGTCCGTGACCAGATCCTGACTGCGGTCGCCTCGATGCTCGACTCGACCGCCGGGCTGGTCCTGGCCGACGGTCGGGTCTCCGATGCCGCCGGCAATTCGGTCACCCTCGATCAGATCGGGATCCACACCCTCTACGGCAGCGAACAGAGCCAGATCGGAGCCACGAGTTCCTTCGTTCCCGAGTTGTCGCCACCGCCGTTCATGGCGAGTTTCGCCGAGGTGGCCGTCGACGAGGAGACCGGCCGGATTCGGATCCTCGACTACGTGGCCGTGGTCGACTGCGGGACTGCCATCAACCCCCGCCTGGCCGAGGGTCAGGTGGAAGGGGCCCTCGCCAACGGGATCGGCTTCGCCCTGTTCGAGGAGATGGTCTTCGATGGCAAGGGGCGCACCCGCAACCCCGACTTTGCCCGCTACAAGATCCCGGTCACGGCCGACCTGCCCCCGATCGAGGTGATCCTGGTGGACTCGTATGAGGAGTCGGGCCCGATGGGTGCCAAGTCGGTGGCCGAGATCGGCATCAACGCCCCGATCCCCACCATCGCCAACGCCGTCCACGACGCCACCGGGATCTGGCTTACCGCCACCCCCTTCACCCCCGAGCGGGTGTGGCGGGCGCTCAACGCCTGAGAACCCGTTTTCTGTCTCGAAAACGACCATTGCCCATCGTTTTCGACGCACCGTCGGGCTTACTCGGGTAGGGTCACACGCCGACGATGCCAGCGACGACGGAGGTGCCATGACGGACACGGCCCAGAGGTCGGGGGCCAGCAGCCTCGACTCCTATTTCCACATCACCGAGCGAGGATCCTCTGTGGGTACCGAGGTTCGGGCCGGAGTCACGACTTTCCTGGTCATGGCCTACATCATCTTCGTCAACGCCGACATCCTCAGTGTGACCGGACTGGATCCGGGTGCGGTCGCCGCCGCCACCGCCCTCGCCGCCGGCGTGCTCAGCATCGCCATGGGCCTCTACTCCAATTATCCGATCGCCCTCGCTGCAGGCCTCGGGATCAACGGCGCCGTCGCCTTCGGACTGGTTCTCGGCAACGGACTCTCCCCGGCCGGTGCCATGGGCGTGATCGTGCTCGAGGGCCTGGTGGTGCTGGTGCTGGTCATGGTCGGCCTGCGCGAGGCGATCATGGAGGCGGTCCCGATGGCCCTGAAACGGGCGATCGGGGTCGGAATCGGCCTCTTCATCCTCTTCATAGGTTTCGTCAACGGCGGCCTGATCCAACAGCCCGCCGGCGATGGCCCGGTGCCGGTCGAGTTCATCTTCCCGAATTCGGCCGGTGCCTCCCTCACCCTCATCGGCCTGTTGATCACGGTGATCCTCTACGTGAGCAAGGTGAAGGGCGCCCTCATCCTCAGCATCCTGGCCACGGCCGTGATCGGCCTGCTCATGGGCGTGCAGTCGATGCCCGACACCTTCTCGGTGGTTCCCAGCTTTGCGACTCTGGGTGAGTTCGACCTGGGCGAGGTGTTCACCGCCCTCGGCTGGCTGGCCGCCCTGCTCACCATCTTCAGCTTCATGCTCACCGACTTCTTCGACACCATGGGCACCGCCACCGCCGTGGTCGAACAGGCGGGTCTGACCGACGAGGAGGGGCGCATCCCCCGGGTGGGACCGCTGCTCCTGGTCGACTCGGCCGGCGCCGCCATCGGCGGTATGGCCGGGGTGAGTTCCAACACCAGCTACATCGAGAGTGCCGCCGGCGTCGCCGAAGGTGGCCGGACCGGGCTCACCTCGGTGACGGTGGGCGTCCTCTTCCTGATCTCGATCTTCCTGTCGCCGCTGGCCGGGCTGATCCCTTCCCAGGCCACCGCCCCCGTCCTGATCCTGGTCGGGTTCCTGATGTGCACGCTCATCAAGGACATCGACTTCGAGAATTTCGAAGAGGGGTTCCCGGCTCTGCTTGCCATCATCCTGATGCCGCTGACCTACAGCATCACCGTCGGGATCGGCGCCGGGTTCGTGATGTACGTCGTGGTCAAGGCGGTGCGCGGAAAGTTCTCCGAGATCCATCCCCTGATGTGGGTGGTAGCCGCCGCCTTCGCGATCTACTTCGCCCAGAACCTGCTGGGCTCCGCCATCAGCGCCTAGTGATTGGTCGGGCGCCGGCGGTAGTGGGTATTGGGTGGTGGGTGATGGGTCAGCGGCCCCCTGAGCTTTGTCCCCCACGACATGGGGGAAGGGGTCCCCGCGTAGCGGGGTAGGGGGCAAGCTGGGAGGCGGGTTTGGCTTTGCCCCTACCTCCCCGGCTCCGCTGGCGCTCCGCCGGGCAGGGACCTTCCCCCCTCGCGTCCTCCGGGGGACAAAGACTTCCGACTCCTTCCGACCTAAAGGCCGGAGTCGGGGATTTTGAAGAGGAGGGAGGCGTCGGCCGAGACCGATTCGATCAGGCCCAGGTAGGCGGGCAGGATCTGCTCGCCGTAGAAGCAGGCGGTGGCCAGCTTGGCCTCGAGGAAATCCTTGTCTCCGGTGCCCGCCTCGAGCTGTTCCCGGGCGGCGAGGGCGGCTCGGCCCATCAGCCAGCCACCGATCACCGTGCCCATCAGGCGTAGGAAGGGCGTGGCGCCGGCGAGGGCGTCGTTGGGCGAGGTGGTGATGCGCCGCATCAGAACCTCGACCCCCTCCTCCACCGCCTCGACGCCGTCCTCGAGATGGAGTCCGAAGCGAGTGAGATGCTCGTCGGCGGATAGCCGCTCGCCCACCCGGCGCACCTCGGCGAGGAGGCGTTCGACCACCTCGCCACCGCCCATTGGCAGCTTGCGCAGGACCAGATCGATCGCCTGGATGCCGTTGGTCCCCTCGTAGATGGGAGCAATGCGGGAGTCCCGATAGAACTGGGCGGCACCGGTCTCCTCGATGAATCCCATGCCGCCGTGGACCTGGATGCCCATCGATGCCATCTCCACCCCGACATCGGTCGACCAGGCCTTCGTGATCGGCGTGAGCAACGCCACCATCTCTCCGGCCGCCTCCCGTGCCTCGGCGGTCTCGCCCTGATTCTCCTCGTCGACGTAGCGCCCGGTCAGGTAGATCAAGGACCGCAGGGCCTCGCGGTAGGCGCGCATCGTCATGAGCATGCGCCTCACGTCGGGATGGCGCACGATCGGGCTCGAGTCGGTGGCCGGGGCGCCCACCTCGCGTCCCTGGATGCGTTCGCGCGCGTAGTCGGCCGCCTTCTGATAGGCCCGCTCCGTGATGGCCAGGCCCTCGACTCCGACTCCGATCCGGGCGGTGTTCATCATCGTGAACATGTAGCGCATCCCGGACTGTTCCTCGCCGATGAGGTACCCGACGGCGCCTTCGCCGGAATCGCCGAAACTGACGACGCAGGTGGGGGAGGCGTGGATGCCCATCTTGTGCTCGAGAGACACGATCTTGATGTCGTTACGCTCGCCGGGCTTGCCGTCCGCGTCGAGGATGAACTTGGGGACGATGAACATCGAGATGCCCTTGGTCCCGGGAGGAGCGTCGGGCGTGCGGGCCAGGACGAGATGGATGACGTTGTCGGTCAGGTCCTGGTCACCCCAGGTGATGAAGATCTTGGTGCCGGTCAGGCGGTAGGTGCCGTCGTCCTGGTGAACCGCCCGGGAGGTGAGGGCTCCCACGTCGGAGCCGGCCTGGGGCTCGGTGAGACACATCGTGCCGGCCCACTCCCCGGTGACCAGCTTCTCCAGGTAGGCGGCCCGTTGCTCGTCGGTGCCGTGCTCGATCAGCGCCTCGATGGCGGCCTGAGTCAGCAGGGGACACAGGGAGAAGGCCATGTTGGCGGTCTTGAACATCTCCTGGATGACGACCCCCACGCTGTAGGGAAGGCCGCCGCCGCCGTGCTCCTCGGGGATGTGGGCCCCGCCCCATCCCGCTTCGACGTACTTGCCGTAGGCATCCTTGAAGCCTTCGGGGGTGACCACTCCGCCGTCGTCGTCCAGCACGCTGCCCTGCTGGTCGCCGACCCGGTTGAGGGGGGCCATAACTTCGGCGAAGAATCGGCCCGCCTCGGACAGAATTCCGTCGACGGTGTCGGGATCCAGGTGCTGGAATCCGTCGAGTTTTGCCACCGCGGGAAACTCAGCCACGTGGTTGAGGGTGAAGCTGATGTCGTCGAGAGGGGGGCGGTATTCGGACATGTGTAGAAGGGTACCGGGGTCGGAGAGGTGACCTCGCGGCGGAGCGATAACCTTTGCGGATGCTTCGCGTAGTCGCCGTCGTCCTGGCGCTGCTGGTCGTGGCCTGTTCCAACGGGACAGACCCGACGACGACCAGCACCGCCCCGCCCCCGTCCACCACCACCGAGCCGGGGCCGACCACCACCCGGGGAACCATCCCGCCGTTCGTCGAGGTGACGGTGGAGCTGTCCGAGGACGGCACCCACATCGTCGACGCCGAGGGGATGGCCCTCTACCGGTTCACGCTCGACACCGACCGCACCCCCACCTGTCTCAATGCCTGCGCCGAGGTGTGGCCGGCCTTCTACGGCGATCCGGTGGCGGGGGAGGGGATCGACCAGGACCTGCTCGGCAACGGCGAACGTCCCGACGGCAGCATCCAGGTCACCTACGGCGGTCTTCCCCTCTACTACTACTCCGGCGACGATGCCCCGGGTGACACCAACGGCCACGGGTTCAACGACGTTTGGTACCTGGTCGGCCCCGACGGCACCGCCCTCGATGGCTGACCCAACCGCCTTTTCGCGACAGAATTGCGCGCC
>DATHVR010000144.1:0-3434 GCA_035461175.1 Acidimicrobiia bacterium
CGATTGATGGCGATCATCATCTCCACCAGCTTGCGCTGGGTGAGTTGGAACCCGCCGATCGGCTGATCGAACTGTTCCCGTTCGAGTGAGTAATCCAGGGCCGACTCGTAACAGGCCCGGGCTGCGCCCACCACTCCCCAGGCGATGCCGTAGCGGGCCTCGTTGAGACACGACAGCGGTCCCCGCATCGAAGCCACCTCGGGGAGCATGAACCCATCGGGCACTCGCACGTCGTCGAGGCTCAACTCGGAGGTGACCGATGCCCGTAGTGACACCTTGTGCTTGATCTCGTGGGCGGTGAAGCCGGGGGTGTCGGTGGGGACGATGAAGCCGCGTATGCCTTCGGCGGTGCGGGCCCAGATGATGGCGACCTGGGCCAGGTTGCCGTTGGTGATCCACATCTTGGAGCCGTTGATGATCCAGTCGGAGCCGTCCCGACGGGCGTGGGTGCGCATCGAAGAGGGGTCCGAGCCCGAGTCGGCCTCGGTTAGACCGAAGCAGCCGATCACCTCTCCCGAGGCCATGCGGGGCAGCCACTCCTGCTTCTGTTCCTCGGAGCCGAACTTCCAGATCGGGAACATCGCCAGCGAGCCCTGCACCGACACGAACGAGCGGACTCCGGAGTCGCCCGCCTCCAGCTCGAGACAGGCCAGTCCATAGGCGGTGAGAGACGTGCCGGCGACGCCGTATCCCTCCAGGTGCATGCCAAGCAGGCCCATGTCGCCCATCGTCTTGGCCATCTCCACCGGGAAGATGCCCTCCTCCCACCACTCGCCCACGTTGGGAACGATCTCCTTGCGGACGAAGTCGCGTACGGTGTCGCGCAGCAGACGTTCCTCCTCGTCGAAGAGGGAGTCGGTGTCGAGGAAGTCGCGGGGATCCGGCGTCTGAAGGGAAATGTTGCTCATGGCACGGCCAATGCTATCTCGCCGGCGGTGGTGGTCACCCGGCCAGGGTCTTCTCGGTGAGGTCCCGGCGGTACTCCGCCAGTTTCCCGGTGAGCTCTTCGTCGCCCACTGCCAGGATCGCCACCGCCATCAGGGCAGCGTTGTGGGCGGCGTCGATCGCCACCGTGGCGACCGGGATGCCGGTGGGCATCTGCACCGTCGAGAGCAAAGCATCGAGGCCGTTCAGTGAGGCGTTGATCGGCACCCCGATGACGGGAAGGAGCGACTTGGCGGCCATCACACCGGCCAGGTGAGCGGCCTTGCCGGCGCCGGCGATGATGACCCCGAAGCCGTTGTCGGCGGCCGAAGTGGCGAACTCGAGGGCCTGGTCGGGGGTCTTGTGGGCAGAGAGCACCTTCATCTCGTACTCGAT
Source organism: Acidimicrobiia bacterium (assembly GCA_035461175.1). Lineage (GTDB taxonomy): Bacteria > Actinomycetota > Acidimicrobiia > Spongiisociales > ZC4RG35 > DATHVR01. The sequence goes on from DATHVR010000144.1 coordinate 1,321, forward strand.
GCCGAAGTGATCGAGCATGGCGGCGCCCTTCTCCATCACCGGCCGATCCGACCCCGAACCCATCACGATGGCAACACGTTTTGACATGGGCACGACGGTAGAGCTCCTCCGTCGTCAAGGTGTAGCCCGGGCCTCAAGCTCTAGCGGAGCAGTTTCGCCGGACTGAGCGTGACCTGGCCCGGCCCTACGTCCAGGGTGGCTAGCTGAAAGCCACCCAGGTGCGTGGCCTCGCGGTAGCCGCCTCCCTCTCCGAGTTCGAACACGATGATCTCTGGGATATCCAGGTCTATCACCCAGTAGCGGGGGAGACCGGCGGCGGCGTAGCGGGCGAACTTGCGCACCAGGTCAGCACCGCGATCGGTGGATAGGACCTCGATGCAGAGGTGGGGAGTCCCGGTGAACCTGGCCTCGTCGTCGGTTTCGTCGAAGACCCATGACATCGGGACCGAACTCGTCTTCTCCTGGTTTCCAACCCCATCCTGCAATCACCTCCCTCGGGAAGGGCGTCGGCCAGGAGCTCCACCAGGCGGAGACAGGCTCGTTGGTGTCGTTTGGACGGCAGCGGACTCAGGATGAACTCGCCGGCGATGTACTCGCCTCGGAATTCAGGACCGAGGCCCTCGTACTCCTCCCAGGACATGGGCCTGTGATCTCCGGTGCCAGATCGATGGGCATGATCTCATTCACGGTACTCCCCTCCCCTCCCTTGGGGGCTGCCGTGGTGATCCAAGCGGAGTGGTGGGACGAGTTCAGTCGGCGATGTCGGTGCGGTACTGCATGCCCGGCCACGAGACTCGCTCGACGGCGGCGTAGACGCTCTGGCGGGCGTCGGCGAGGCTGTAGCCGAGCCCGACCAGGTTCAGGACCCGTCCGCCCGACACGACCAGCCTTCCGTCCTCCTCGGCGGTGCCGGCGTGGAAGGCGAGGACGTCCTCGGGCAGATCCCGCACTCCGCGTATGCGAGCGCCTTTGACGGGACTCTCCGGATAGCCCTCGGCCGCCAGCACGACTTCCACCGCCACCCGGTCGCTCCAACTGGGAGTGGGGATGGCACCGGCTAGGGCGCCCTCGATGAGGTCGACCAGGTCGGTCTCCAGGAGCGGCAGCACTACCTGGGTCTCGGGATCTCCGAGCCGGACGTTGAACTCGAGCACCCGGGGGCCTTCTTCAGTGAGGACCAATCCTGCGTAGAGGAAGCCGGTGTAGGGGTGTCCGTCGGCGGCCATCTGCACCAGGGTCGGCCGAAAGACGCTTTCGAGGGTGAGGTCCACCAATCCGGTGGGAAGGTCGGACACGGGGGCGAACGAGCCCATCCCTCCGGTGTTGGGTCCGCTGTCGCCATCACCGAGCCGCTTGTAATCGCGGGCGGGAAGCAGGGGAACGGCTTCGGTCCCGGCGCAGACGGCGAAGACGCTGACCTCCGGTCCCGACAGGTACTCCTCGATCACCACCGTTTCGCCGGCGGGGCCGAACCCGCCTTCCAGACACCGATCGACCCAGGCGTGGGCATCTTCGGCGGACTCGGTGACCAGAACGCCTTTGCCGGCGGCCAGGCCGTCGGCCTTGATGACATATGGCCCGGGTTCGTTGGCGAGATGCGAGTGGGCCGCCGATGGCTCGGTGAAAGTCCACGACCGTCCGGTCGGGACACCGGCCCGGGTCATGACGTCCTTGGCGAACGCCTTGGAAGCCTCCAGCCGGGCGGCTGCCCGGCTGGGACCGAACGCCGGCACTCCCACTCCGGTCAGGGCATCGACCAGTCCTGCCGCCAGCGGCGCCTCGGGTCCGACCACGACCAGGTCGACGGCGTGGATACGGGCCAGGGCTGTCACCGCCCCCACATCCGTAGGAGAGACACCTTCCACTACCGGGCCGAGTTGGGCCAGGCCGGGGTTGCCGGGAAGCGACATCACTTCGTCGACCCGGGTGCTCTGGGCCAGCTTCCACCCGAGCGCATGCTCCCGTCCCCCGGACCCGACGAGGAGGATTCTCACGCCGAGAGCCTCTGTTCGGTGAGGGTGTGCCGGCTGGCAGGTATCGGGTGGTGGGTGGTGGGTGGTGGGTAGTGAGGGCTCGGGCCCGGCGAACAGCTTTTCGCGACAGAATTGCGCGCC
>DATHVR010000145.1:0-3306 GCA_035461175.1 Acidimicrobiia bacterium
GTCCACGTGCCGCTGGACCCGCAGGCTGAACGTCTCGAGGCCCTGGAGGAACAGGAACGAGTTGAACGGGGACGGGGCCGCCCCCAGATCACGCAGACCCTCGACCCGGGCCCGGATGGCAAAGGCGATATTCCCGAAGTCCGACTCGGGATTGAAAACGTCCGTGAACACCAGGCCGTGGTAGCCGGGGGAGGGGTCGGTGAAGATAGGGAACTTGCCACTGCGCCAGTCGAAGTTTCCCGAGTCGACGATGACGCCGCCGATCGAAGTCCCGTGACCGCCGATCCACTTGGTGGCCGACTGGACGACGATATCGACCCCCCAGTCGATGGGACGGACCAGGTACCCGCAGGCGCCGAACGTGTTGTCGGCGATCAGCGGAATGCCGTTGCGATGGGCGACGTCGGCCAGGGCCTCGAGGTCGGGAATGTTGTACTTCGGGTTTCCGATCGTCTCGACGTAGATCGCCTTTGTCGAATCGGTGATTGCGGCCTCGAAATCGGCTGGGTCGTCGCCGTCGACGAACGTCACATCCCACCCGAACCTCGGGAAGGCGACCTTGAACTGGTTGTAGGTGCCGCCGTAGAGATACGAGGTGGAGACGATGTGATCACCCGCCTGGAGTAGGGTGGCGAAGGTCAGGAGCTGGGCCGACTGGCCCGATGCCGTTCCTACTGCCGCCAGGCCGCCCTCGAGGGCGGCCACCCGCTGCTCGAACACGTCGGTGGTCGGGTTCATGATCCGGGTATAGATGTTCCCGAACTCCTGCAGACCGAACAGCCGGGCGGCGTGGTCGGCGTCGTCGAACGTATACGAGGTGGTCTGGTATATCGGCACCGCCCGGGAATTCGTCCCGGGGGCTGGTTCCTGACCTGCATGGACCTGCAGGGTTTCGTAGCGGTAGTCGCTCATATGATTCCTCTCTTTCCTTGCTCAGCTGTGGGTGACGGTGAGGGGTATGGGCCGTGCCAGCGTGTGGCCGACTGGTGAGGTGGCGAGGACGTGCCGGAGCAGGTCGTCCACCTCCTCGGCCGAGGCGGAAGACCGCAGCGCGATCTCGGCTCTGATGTCCGAGAACCCGGCGTGGTCTTCGGCCAGGCCGAGAAACGTCGCCAGGTCGAGATCACCTTCGACCGAGATCTGCAGCGAGTCGATGGCCAAACCGCGGGCGCTGGCGTTGGCTGCCACCCCTACCGCCAGGCAGCTCCCCAGGGCGGCCAACAGCTGCTCGACGGGATTGGGAGCGGTATCGGTCCCTCCCAGAGCGGAAGGCTCGTCGCACGGGACAGGGGCGAACTGGCGGACTTTCGACCTGGTCCGGAATCCGCCCTTCCATTCGACGGAGGCGCTCCAACGGGTGTGGCCTTTGACGGGATCGGCGCCGATGGCTTCGGCGAGGCCGGAAACGGCCTGAAGATCGACTTGATTCAAAACAGAGGTAGTGGTCAAACGGGGCTCCTTTGTGTGGGTACGGGTGGGCCTGACTCACCGCCGGGCTCGAACTCTCGGGCGTGCGGTGAGTCAGCGCGTACAGCGACAGGCCGCCCGAGAGCCGGGCATGGCCATGAGCCCCGTGATGGGGGAGGGGGTGGGAGCGGGAAGTCGGCTTCGCATCTTCGTTCTCGGTCTCTTTCTTCTACTCGCGGCGCGCTCGATAGAGGCGCTTCGAGCGGGAGACCGCCGAAGCTCTCATCGATCAGGCATTGGCACCTGGTTCCAGACGAATCTGGCCGGTTGCCGCGGCTTCACAGGGCCTGTCCCTCAGCCGCTCTGGATGAGCGCGTTGTCAACTGGGAAGAGAGTACAGCATGACGAGCTCCTCGAGTCAAAGACCGATGCCATTCGTGCCACCCTTGCCCGGCGATTGCCGCAGCCGGACCCAAGGCGGTGATAACCTTTTCGTCACAGTGACGAAACAAGCCACGAGCGAGTGGTTGGAGGGGGAGCGGTGCCTCTGGTGCGGGCGGCGCTTTTCTCCCACCCCCGGCCCTGGACGACCACGCCGGTACTGCCGGCCCTCACATCGCCAGCGGGCCTACGAGGCGCGAACACTGGCCAGGACCCATGCGCTGAACCAGGACCAGGTGTTGATGTCCGCCGAACGCATGGACCGGATCCGGGATCTGTTGTATCGCATCGAGACCGCCATGGACGACGTCGACACCGACCTGGCCGAAGACGACACGGCCTCCGGTACCCGCCAGGCGCTGTGGCATCTCTACCGAGCCTGCGCAGAGGCCCGAACCATCTCCCTCGAGCCTCTGGCCCGGGGAGGGTGATTCATGACTCATTTCGTCACTGTGATGTTTTGGGAATGGGAGGGGGCCCGCCCGGGCGACGCGTAGGCCCGCCGGACGGTATCGGGGTGAGTGGTGAGTGTCGGTCGATGTCCAGCGTGAGACTTCGGGCGGCCAACCGGGTTGGTCCGGGGTGGTGTGTGTGAGGTCCTGGGTACCCACCACCCGGAACTCGCTACCACCCGACCACGGGCCTTCCCTGGCACGGTCCCGTCCACCTCGGTGTTGCGGATAATCTGTATTATCCGCAAATTGCTAGAAGGCGTCTCCAACGTCGGGGATGTCGTCGTCCCGCTTTCCACTGCCCTGGCTCGGACCGGAGCCGCCGCCGAGCATGTCCAAGAGGCCTCCCAGGTCGGGCATGGCCGAACGGCTCTGGTTGACCTCGCCGCCGAGCAGGTCGCCGAGGATGCCGCCCAGGCCGCCCCCGGCGGCGCCGCCAGTGAGGTCGCCGAGGACGTCGCCCAAGCCTCCACCAGAATCCGCCTGCGAGGCAGTGGCACCTCCGCCCCCGAGCCGCTTGCCCAGCCATGCCATTACGAGCGGAGTCAGCATCGGCAACAGGCGGGAGAAGATCGAACTGTCGGCCTTCGAGGTGGATCCGAGCGTCTGTTCAACCTCACCCCGGCGGGAACCGAGAACGTGCTCGAGGATCTTGGCACCGTCGGTGGTATCGACTGCGGCCAGTGGCTGGGAGTTGTCGAGCAGGGAACCGTCGTGATCACGCTGGATGGCGGCACCCAGCTCCTCCCCTCTCCCGGCCTGGACGTTGCCCGACATGGCTCCCGCCAGGGTGGGCAGAGCCTTGCGGACGGCGTCCATGGCGGTATCGGGATCGGTGTCGAGGCGCTGGGCGAGATCCTCGGGGGAAATCTGAGCGAGAATTTCATCGACCATGGAGGCCATGGTTCTTCCTTCCGGGTAGCTGCTACCGATCCTACGTCACCCGGGTCGGTAGGTACTCGAAGTCGAATGTCCGAGGAGCGTTTTCGCGACAGAATTGCGCGCC
>DATHVR010000146.1:0-7756 GCA_035461175.1 Acidimicrobiia bacterium
GGCGCGCAATTCTGTCGCGAAAAACGGGATCGCCCGCCTGCCGGGACGGCGGCGATACCCTCGCGGCGATGGAGAACCTTTTCGCGGCACGGGCCGAAGCCAACCTCGAGCGGGTGGCGCCTCTCGCCACCCGCATGCGACCCCGGACCCTCGACGAGGTAACCGGGCAGGAGGCGCTCCTAGGTCCGGGGGCGGCCTTCCGGCGCGTGGTCGAGTCGGGACGGCCGGTTTCGATGATCCTGTGGGGGCCGCCCGGGACCGGCAAGACCACGCTCGCCCGGGTGGTCGCCAACCACACCGCTGCCGCCTTCGAGACTCTCTCCGCAACGTCGGCGGGGGTCAAAGACGTGCGCGAGGTCCTGGGACGCGCCCGCCAGCGCCTGGAGACCGACGAGCAGCGCACCGTCCTGTTTCTCGACGAGATCCACCGATTCTCGAAGAACCAGCAGGACGCCCTCCTCCCCGGAGTCGAGGACGGAACGATCATCCTGATCGGCGCCACGACCGAGAACCCCTTCTTCGAGGTCAACTCGCCGCTCATCTCACGTTCGACCCTGTTCCGGCTCGAATCTCTCTCCCCCGAGGCACTCGAAGAGGTAATGGACCGGGCCATGGCCGACGCCGACCGGGGCCTGGGCGAACGCGGCCTGGTGCTCGAGCCCGAGGCGCGTCGGGCCCTGGCCGAGCGAAGCGGCGGCGATGCCCGCCTCACTCTCAACGCCCTGGAGATGGCCGCCACCCTCGCCCAGGGCCGCGACTCGGCACAGATCGACACCGCCGACGTGGAAGAGGCCCTCCAGCGCCGCATCGTTCGGTACGACAAGGCGGGCGACTCCCACTACGACGTGGTCTCGGCCTTCATCAAGAGCCTGCGCGGCTCCGATCCCGATGCCGCCGCCTACTGGCTGCATCTGATGCTGGAGGCGGGGGAGGATCCGGAGTTCATCGCCCGCCGGATGGTGATATTCGCCTCCGAGGACGTGGGCCTGGCCGATACCCGTGCCCTGGGGGTGGCGGTCGACGCCGCCCACGCCCTTGCCTATGTGGGACTCCCCGAAGCCGCCTTCGCCCTCACTCACGCCGCCCTGTATCTGGCCACCGCTCCCAAGTCGAACTCGGTGACCACCACAATCACCGCCGCCCGCCGGGTGGTGGCGGAGGGTCCGGCACCGGTGGTACCGGCCCACCTGCGCGACGCCCACTACCAGGGAGCCGAAAAGCTCGGACACGGGGCCGGCTACCACTATCCCCACGATCATCCCGGGCACATCGTCGCCCAGGACTACTGGCCCGCCGACCAGGAGCCGCAGACGCTGTACCGGCCATCGGCGGAAGGGGCCGAACGCGCCCGGGCGGAATGGTTTGCCGAGCTGGAGGCGATGATCGGACGCAAGCGGGACCGTTCCTGAGCGCGCTACCCTCAGAGCCATGTTCGATCGGTTGTGGTGGTTCGCCACCGGGCTATTCACCGGAGGCCTGGTGACCGTCCGTGCCCTCCGCCGCCGGCCGGAGCCGGCCGACCTGCGTAGGGCGGCTGTGCATACCGGCGCCGACGTGCTCGAGCTCGCCGCCCGAGCCGTCCGGCCGCCGCGCCGTTCCTGAGCGCGGCGGCCCCCAGCGACCGAGAACGACCACATCACCGAGGCTCACGCATGGACTCCAATCAGATCAGATCCAGCTTCACCGACTTCTTCGTCGCCCGTGACCACGAGGCGCGCCCGTCGGCATCACTCATCCCGACCGATCCCACCCTGCTCCTGACCAACGCCGGGATGGTGCCCTTCAAGCCCTACTTCCTGGGCGAGGAGCCGGCGCCGTGGAAACGAGCGACCTCGATCCAGAAATGTGCCCGCACCGTCGACATCGACATCATCGGCACCACCACCCGCCACTTCTCGTTCTTTGAGATGCTGGGCAATTTCAGCTTCGGCGACTACTTCAAGGCCGAGGCCATCCCCTGGGCATACGAGCTGATCACGGAGGGGTTCGGGATCGATCCCGAGCGGCTGTGGTTCACCGTCTACGAGGACGACGACGAGGCGGCCCGGATCTGGACCGACGCCGTCGGGGTCTCGCCCGAACGCGTCCAGCGGGGAGGCAAGGACAACTTCTGGCAGATGGGAGTGCCGGGCCCGTGCGGGCCGTCCTCGGAGATCTTCTACGACAAGGGTCCTGACTTCGGCGCCGAGGGAGGGCCCATCGGTGGGGGAGAGGAGCGATTCGTCGAGCTCTGGAACCTGGTGTTCATGCAGAACATCCAGGACGAGCCCTATCACGTGGTCGGGGAATTGCCTGCCAAGAACATCGACACCGGCATGGGCATCGAGCGGATCGCCGCCGTCCTCCAGGACGTCCCCACCGTCTTCCAGGTCGACACGGTCTGGCCGATGCTCCAGGCGGCGGCCCGCTACTCCGGAGTCGAATATGGCACGTCCGACCAGTCCGACGTCTCCCTGCGGCTGCTGGCCGACCACGGGCGGGCCGTCACCTTCCTGATCGCCGACGGGGTGGTGCCCTCCAACGACGGGCGCGGCTACGTCCTGCGACGCATCCTGCGCCGGGCGGTGCGCCACGCCTGGCAGTTGCGGCCCGATGCCGGCCGTGACCTGGTCTTTCCCGACCTGGCGGAAACCACCATCGATGTGATGGGCGCCGCGTATCCGGAATTGATCCAGCACCGCGATCTGATCCTCGACGCGGTCACCAGGGAGGAACAGCGCTTCCGCCGCACCCTCGCCTCGGGAGTGGAACTGCTCGAGCAGGAGCTCGAGAACCTCTCCGGCGCCACCCTGCCGGGCGCCGTCGCCTTCAAACTCCACGACACCTATGGATTTCCCGTCGAACTCACCTCCGAGATAACTGCCGAGCGTGGCGTGGAAGTCGACACGGCCGGATTCGAGGCCGAGATGGCCTCCCAGCGCGAACGAGCGCGAGCGGCGTGGAAGGGGGGCGACGACGCCGTCGCCGCCGAGGTCTACCGCTCCCTGGCCGACGACCTCGGCCTGACCGATTTCACCGGCTACGAACTGGAACGGGACCGTGGGCGCGTTCTCGCCATCCTGGTCGAGGGCGAGCAGGTGGAGCGGCTGGAGGAAGGTCGCACCGGTGAGGTCTTCCTGGACCGGACCCCGTTCTACGCCGAATCCGGTGGCCAGGTGGGCGACTCGGGGGTTATGACCACCGACACCGCCGTGGTCGATATCACCGACACCAAGCACGCCATCCAGGGCCTCCACGGCCACCGGGTCACCGTGACGTCGGGAGAACTCCGGGTGGGCCAGGAGGCCGAACTGGCCATCGACTCACCCCGGCGGGAAGGCATCCGCAAAAGCCACACCGGCACCCACGTCCTCCACTGGGCACTGCGGCAGGTGCTGGGCGACCACGCCACTCAGGCCGGCTCGCTGGTGGAGGACGGGCGCCTGCGCTTCGACTTCGCCAACTACTCCGGTCTCAGTGACGAGGAGCTCGCCGAGGTGGAATGGCAGGCCAACCAGCGCCTGATATCCAACGCCGACGTGTCCACCACCGTCACCACTCGCGACCGGGCCAAGGAGATGGGGGCGTTGGCGTTCTTCGGCGACAAGTACGGCGAGCGGGTCCGGGTCGTCAAGGTGGGCGACTTCTCGATCGAGTTCTGCGGCGGCACCCACACCCGCACCGCCGGGCAGGTGGGCCCCCTGATCGTGACATCGGAATCGTCGATCGGTTCGAACATACGGCGGGTGGAGGCCTTCACCGGCGAACACGCCTATCAGCAGCTGAGCGAGATCCGCACGGCTCTCCAGTCCACCGGACGTCTCCTCAAGGCGCCCATCACCCAGGTGCCGGACCGGGTCGAGGCGCTACTGGAACGGGTCGGGTCGCTCGAAGACCGGCTCGAGGCCGACGCCCAACGGCGCCGGGGGAGCCTGGCCGCCGAACTGGCTGCCGGCGCCGACCGGGTGGGCGATGGCCGGCTGGTGGTGGCCGACGCCGGTGAGCTGGCGCCGGGGGATCTGCGCCAGCTCGCTCTGGACGTTAGAGGCCGGCTGGAGGGCCCGGCACTGGTGGTCGTGGGATCCCGCCACAACGGCAAGGGTGCCCTGGTGGCCGCCGCCTCACCCGATCTGGTGACGAGCGGGATATCGGCCGGAGCACTGGCGGGGGAGGGAGCGGCAGCGATGGGTGGAGGCGGCAGCCGCGACCCCGAGCTGGCCCAGGCCGGAGGCCCCGATGGCTCGGGCCTCGACGCCGCCCTGGACATCGTGCGCGGGAGCGCCTCCCGGGCCCTGAGTGAGCTGTGAAGGGGCGGATACTGGCCGTCGATCCGGGTACCGTCCGGGTCGGTCTGGCCGTGAGCGACCCGCTCGGGATCACGGCCCAGCCGCTGGAGGTGGTTCCGGCCGCCCAGGCAGTTGCTCGAATCACCGACATCTGTGAAGAATTGGACGTCGACGAGGTGATCGTCGGCCTCCCGATCACCGAACAGGGAGACGAAGGAGAGTCCGCCCGGATGGCACGTGAGCTGGTGGGAAAACTGGAGGAGTCGACCGGGCTCCCCGTCAAGGCCGTCGACGAGCGGTACACCTCGCGCATGGCGGAATCGACGATGGTCGAAGCCGGAGTGAGGCGCCGGCGCCGGCGGGGCTCGGTCGACATGGTGGCGGCGGCCGTCCTGCTCCGCGGGTACCTGGATTCCGGAGAACGACCGTGAGCCTGGAGCCGGTCCCGCCCCCCACCTTTTCCCGCCTGGGACGGGTCGGCGCCATCCTGGCCATCGTCGTACTGGCCGGAGTCGCGATCGTGGGCGGCGCCTCTTTCCTCGGCCGCCAGGTGGGGGGAGCCCTGGGCGGCAACGACGCCGCCGACGGTGTCGATGTGGAGCCCGGGCTCGACGTCGAAATCGTGATCCCCTCGGGCGCTTCGGCTCAGGACATCGCCGCCATCCTCGCCACCCAGGGAGTCGTTGCCTCGGCCGGGCAGTTCGAGACCACCGTGCGGGCGGCGGGCGCCGCCGGCGACCTCCGCGCCGGTACCTACGAACTTGTGACAGGAATGGATGCGAGCGACGTACTCGCCGTGCTCCTGGCCGGACCGGTCACCGACGCCTACCGGGTCACGGTCCGGGAAGGACTGCGGGTCACCGAGATCATCGCAGCTCTTGCCGACGCCACCGGGTTCACCGAAGACGACTACGTCACCGCGCTCGAGTCCGGCGCGGTGACCACCTCTCTGGTCGAGATGGATGACTCACCGGAGATCTCCGAATGGGAGGGGTTGCTCTTTCCCGATACCTACGAGTTCTCCCGTGCCGCCGACGCCGCCCAGATCCTCCAACGCCTCGCCACCACGATGGAGCGACGGGTGGACTCGGTCGACTGGTCCGACTTCGAGGATGCCGGCTTCGAGCCCTACGAGGGCATTGTCATCGCCTCTCTGATCGAGACGGAGGTGAGGGTGGCCGAGGAACGGCCTCTGGTGTCGAGCGTGATTCGCAACCGACTCGAGGACGAGATGCTCCTCCAGATCGACGCCACGGTTCTCTACGCGCTCGGAACCCGCGACCCGTCAGAGTTCAACAACGAGGTCGACTCGCCTTACAACACCTACCGGTACACGGGATTGCCCCCCACCCCGATCGCCGCCCCAGGGCTGGCATCGCTGGAGGCGGCGGCTCACCCCGAGGAATCCGACTTCCTCTACTACGTGCTCAGCGATCCCGACGGCAGCCACACCTTCACCACCAACCTCGACGACCACAACGCCGCCGTGCGCCAGGCGCGCGAGGACGGGGTGTTGCCCTAGTGCCCCCACTGCGGCTGGCCGTGATCGGCGACCCTATCTCCCACTCACGGTCGCCCGCCATCCACACCGCCGCTCTCGACGCCCTCGAAATCGAGGGCTCCTACCGGGCCTGGCGGATCACGCCAGCGGAGATCGAAGACGTCATCGCCGCCCTTCGCGGCGGCGACCTGGACGGAGTCAACGTGACCATGCCTCTCAAAGGTCTGGCGGCGGCACTGGTTGACGACGTTTCGCCCGAGGCACGGAGAGCGGGATCCGTCAACACCATCGTCCGCCACCCCAACGGCCGCCTGAGCGGCCACAGCACCGACATCTCGGCGATGCGGCGGGTGTGGCCGGAGGCGCCGCGACCGACCACCCTCGTCCTGGGAGCGGGGGGAGCGGCCGCCGCCGCCTGCCTGGCCGCCCCCGAGGGGACGGTCTACGTGAGCGCACGTCGGGCCGGAGCAGTGGCCAACCTGGCAGACCGCCTGCAGATGGATCTCGTCGCGCTGCCGTGGGAAGCCGCCGTGGTGGAGGCGGTGGTGGTCAATGCCACCCCGGTGGGAATGGACGGAGAAACCCTGCCTGCCCGCACAATCGGCCTCTGCGCCGGGCTCATCGACCTCGCCTACGGCCCCCGCCCCACCCCGGCGGTCGTGGCCGCTCGGGGTGCCGGAATCCCCACCGTCGACGGGGTCGAGTTCCTGGTTGCCCAGGCGTCCGACTCCTTCAGATTGTGGACGGGACGAGAAGCGCCACTGGACACGATGATCAGAGGGGCACGAAACTCCTCAAGCCAGGACCACGAGACACCGAATCATGCATGACTGGCGAGGTTTGCCAAAGGAGTAGAACATGTCGCTGAGCGGAACCCTTGAAGTATTCCCTCTGGAAGAGGTGCTTCGTCTCGTTGCCCGATCCCACACGGACGGCTGCCTCCGGGTCGTCAACGACCAGGAAGGCCGAATCTACATCGAGAACGGCTCGCTCAGCTATGCCACCGTCGAACCCGACGAGACGCTGCGCGCCCGCCTGATCGCATCCGGCCTGGCCACCGAGGAGACTCTGAACCGTCTCGACGTCTCCCGTAGCCCCCTGACCGAAGCCTTGAGCCCCTCGGTGTCGCAGTCGGCCCTGGCCGAGTTGGTCCGCGAACAGAGCGTCGAGGCCCTGTACCGGATCCGCAAGCCCGCGGCCGGAAGCTTCGAATTCCTCGTCGGGACCCATCCCCGCTACGCCACCGGCCAGAGCTTCGACATCGAGACCGTCATCTCCGAGGCCGAGCGTCGTGCCTCCGAGTGGGCGGACATCGAGAGCGTGGTTCCCGATCTGACCGTCCCGTGGCGCATGGTGCCCAGCCTCGAGGAGGAGTCGGTGAACCTGAGCGACACCGCCTGGCGCTTCCTGGCGGCGATGGACGGCTCCTGCGCCGTCGACGCCCTGGCCGACCGCCTGGGCATCACCAGGTTCCAGACCGCCCGCCGCATGGCCGAGCTCGGCCGGGCCCGCCTGGTCGAACCCGTCTCGGTTCCCCAGCCGGCCGCCGGCGGCGACGCCATCACCTCTTGGGTGAGCGAGCCCCAGGATGAGGCCCCGATCGAGCCCACCCCCGAGCCGGCCAGCGTACCGGTGACCGAGGAAGCGGCCCGGACCTCCTGGTGGCAGGACTCCCCGGCCACGCCCGGGGCAGGCGCGCCCGCCCAGGCACCGGCCGAGGTGGACGCTCCCGCCGCCGAAGAGACGACCGAGGTCGAGGCCGGGACCGAGCCAGACGAGTCGTTCCTCGAGACGGTCTTCGGTGAGCTCGAGAAGACCGAAGATGACGACGACCCCGAGGCCTCCGACCCCGAAGGTGACGACGACAGCGGCTTCGGCCTCCTCCGTCGCCGGGGTCTAGGTGCCGCCTTCCGGGAACTCGCCGACAGCTGAGCTCCCGGCCACTCGCCAGAGTCCGTTCTGTGGGCCGGAAATGACGCCGGTGGCGTCA
>DATHVR010000147.1:0-5094 GCA_035461175.1 Acidimicrobiia bacterium
GACCGTCACCCACTCTGCCCTCCAGATGGGCCTCGGCCTGGCCGGCGCCTTCGCCGGAGTCGGCGCCCTCGCCCTGATCGCCGGTCTCGGCCTGCTGTGGGCCATCAAGGGACGCCAAGGCTTCGAGGGCATCGAGGTGACCGCACCCGCCATGCCCAAAGAAGAGACACTGGCACGCTGAGCAAGCGTTCCTCCCACGAGAGAAGGGCCCCCAGCCGGGGGCCCTTCCTCATGTCGGGTACCGGTCGGTTCTCACTGAGAGGTATAGCCACCGTCCACGAGGTGGTAGCTCCCGGTGATAAACGACGCCTCGTCGGAGAGGAGGAAGGCGACCAGGTCGGCCACCTCCTGGGGTTTGCCCAGACGCTGGATGGGATGCATCCCACTGAGCGCATCCATTGTCTCCTGATCGAGGTTCTCGTCGAGGAGGGGTGTCTGGATGAAGGCCGGCCCCACCGAGTTGACGCGGATTCCCTGGGCGGCGTACTCCAAGGCGGCGTTCTTGGTCAGACCCACCACCCCGTGCTTGGCGGCTACGTAGGCGGAGGAGTTGAGGAACCCGACGCTGCCCAGGATCGACGCCATGTTGACGATGGCTCCGCCGCCGGCTTTGAGCATGGCGGGGATCTCGTGGCGCATGCAATAGAAGACGCCGTCCAGGTTGATCGAGATCACCTGTCGCCAGCTGTCCTCGGGGTACTCGCCGGTGAGGGCTTGGGCGCCTCCGATGCCGGCGTTGTTGACGGCCAGGTGGAGTGCGCCGTAGCGGTCCTTGGCGGCTTCCACCATCGCTGCGACCTGGTCGGGCTTGGCGACGTCGACGGAGACGAAAGAGGCGATGCCGTCACTCTCCTCCACCTCGGACGCCACCCGCTCGCCGTTCGCTTCATCGAGGTCTGCCACGATCACGCTGGCTCCGCCGTCGGCGAGGGTGCGCACGCACGCCTCTCCGATCCCAGAACCACCGCCGGTGACCGCAGCCACCTTGCCGGTGAAGTCATAGCTGGCCATGAATCTCCCTTGATTGCTTCTCTCGTCGGCTACCCGCTTCCTGGCGCGTCAAAACGCCCGAGCGGGTGAAACTCGGGATGGTCGTGGTCGCACGCTCTGGGGACAGAACCAACCGCCTTGTCCCCGGCCGAACCCGGCGAATCATCCCGTAGCGTTTCCGGCGACCAGGAAGGCGGAGGGCCTTCCCGGTGGCCGGGACGCCTGAGTGTCAGTCGAGGATGAAGGTGACGAGGAGGTTCACCTGGTACTCGGCCACCGTCCCGTCCTCGGCGAGGTTCACTCGCTGTTCTTTTATCCAGGCGCTCTTCAACTTGCGGAGCGTCTCCCGGGCTCTCATCAGGCCTTCTTCGACGGCTTCCTCGAAACCCTCGGGGGAAGTGGCGCTGATCTCCGTTACGCGCGCTACAGCCATTGCTCTACTCCTTCTGGTCGGGTATCGAGGTCGTACCCCGTTTTCGCTCGAGTCAATCGGAACGCCCGGCGAAGTCACCCACCCGGTCCAGTGATCCCCCAACTGAGGACTTCGGATGAGGCGGGCCGCCGTCCTCATCTCACGTGACGAACCCACCATCCGTTGTGAAGGGCCACGATTGCCGGCGGTGGACAGGAAACCGGGCGAACGTATCCTGCGCCGGTGCCGTCGTCCTCGATCTCCGCGCAAAGCCGGGAGCCCATCCGGGCGGAACTGTTCAGCGTCGAGCGCCTCGAGGAACATGGCCGCAGCCTGGCGACCGCCCACAAGACGACCCCCCGGCGGGGGCGCCTGCGCCTCGTCTCCGGACGGCTGGACGACAACGGCAATGTCCTCCTCGCCGCCTACCGGGAGCTGGCCAGCGCCATGCGGGAGGAAGCCCTCCTCACCCCGGCGGCGGAGTGGCTGGTGGACAACTTCCACCTGGTCGAACGCCAGCTGAACGAGATCCGCGAGAGCCTCCCCTCCTCCTACTACCACCAGCTCCCCAAGCTGGACGAGGGCCACCTGGCCGGTTATCCCCGGGTCTTCGGGATCGCCTGGGCCTTCGTCGCCCATCTCGACAGTCGCTTCGACCCCGAGGCTCTGCACCGCTTCGTGGAGGCCTACCAGGAGGTGAGCCCCCTCACCATCGGGGAGTTGTGGGCCCTGCCCATCACCCTGCGGGTGGTGATGGTGGAGAACCTGCGGAGGATGGCCGACATGATCGTGGGGGCGCGCCGACAGCGGCGGGCCGCCGACGATGTGGCCGACAGCCTGCTCGGAGTCGGTGGCGGGTCGACGGCCGAGGCCCAGGCGGTCATCGACGACATCCGGTCGGGAGAGCTTCCCCAGGCGTTCGCCGTCCAGCTGGTCCAGCGGCTCCGGGAACGAGATCCGGAGACCACCCCGGGTCTGGGCTGGCTGTTCGATCGCCTCGCCGCCGAAGGAACCACCCCCGACGAGGTGGTGGCAGAGACCCACCAACGCCAGGCGGCGACCAACGTCACCGTGCGCAACATCGTGACCAGTCTCCGTCTCATCACCTCCTTCGACTGGGCCGAGTTCGTCGAGGGGGTGAGCATGGTCGACCGCGTCCTGGCCACGGATGAAACCTACGGTGAGATGAGCTTCGCCACCCGCGACCTCTACCGCCACGCCATCGAGGACCTCTCGAAGGGGTCGCCCACCCCCCAGCTCGAGATCGCCCAGGCCACGATCGAATTGGCCGCCTCCGAGCTGGCCGATCGTCGCCAGCGCGACCCCGGCTTCTTTCTCCTCGGCGAGGGCCGGGATCGACTCGAGGCGGAGATCGGGTTCCGGCCGAGTGCCCGCCTGGTCCTGGCTCGCTTCGTCAGGAGACACGCCGCCGTCGTCTATGTCGCTTCGCTGACGGTGGTGGCGGCGCTCGCCCTCACCATCCCGCTGCTCAGCATCGAGCAGGCGTGGCCGTGGCGGTGGCTGATGGCGTTGCTCGCTCTCGTGCCCGCCACCGATCTGGCCATGACCGTGGTCAATCGGGTGGTGACTGCCCTCGCCCGTCCCCGCCAACTACCCGCCCTGGCCCTCCGGCACGGACCCACCGAGGAGTATCGGACCATGGTGGCGATCCCGACCCTGTTCTCGGGACCGGACCAGATCGAAGAGCTGGTGGAGCGGCTCGAGGTCCATTACCTATCCCACCCCGAGGGCGAATTCCATTTCGCCCTGCTCAGCGACTGGCGTGACTCCCAGGAGCCCGAGGGGCCCGACGACGCCGAGCTGCTGGAGATGGCCGTCCGGGGAATCGATCGTCTCAATGCGCGACACGGCCCGGGACCGGGAGGGGCCGATCGCTTCCTGCTCCTGCATCGCGGGCGGCGGCTCAATCCCGCCGAGGGCTGCTACATGGGTTGGGAGCGCAAGCGGGGCAAGCTCCACGAGCTCAACCGCCTGCTCAGGGGGGCGACCGACACCACCTTCATCCCCTGGCACGGCCAGATCCCCGAGCGGGTCCGCTATGTGATCGCCCTCGACCAGGACTCGCGGCTTCCCCCGGGGGCGGCCACCAGGCTGGTGGCCGCTATCGCCCATCCCCTCAATCGGGCTCGGGTCGACGACCCGCTCGGGCGGGTGGTGGCGGGCTACGGGATCCTCCAACCCCGGGTCACCGCCTTCCTGGGGGCGGGCGGAACCAGCTTCTTCCAGCGGGTTTTCTTCCCGCCGGCGGGAATCGATCCCTACGCGGCGGCGGTCAGCGACGTGTATCAGGACCTGTTCGGCGAGGGTTCCTATGCCGGCAAGGGGATCTACGAGATCGACGCCTTCGAAGCGGCCCTGGAAGGCCGGGTCCCCGAGAACACGCTGCTCAGCCACGACCTGTTCGAGGGCTCGTTCGCCCGGGCGGGTCTGGCCACCGACATCGAAGTGTTCGAGGAGTTCCCCAGCCACTACGAGGTGGCGTTGACCCGGTCGCTGCGCTGGGTCAGGGGCGACTGGCAGCTGCTGCCCTGGATCCTGGGCCTGCACGGTCCCCTACCTCCGCTGGCCCGGTTCAAGATGGTGGACAACCTCCGCCGCAGCCTCAGCGCACCGGCCGCCCTCTTCACGCTGATCGCCTCCTTCCTCCTGCCGGCGGTACCCCTGTGGCCGTGGACCGTCTTCATCGTCGTCTCCATGATCCTCCCCGCCCTGCTTCCCCTCCTCGCCCGGATGATCCCGCGCCGCACCACCACCCCGGGGGCAGTGCGGCTGCGGCGATGGTGGATCGACGCCGCCCGGACTCTGGGACGGTTCGTGATTCAGGCCGCCTTCCTGGCCTACGAGGCCGTCAGGACCTCCGAGGCCATCGTGGTGACGCTGTGGCGGCTGACAGTTTCGCGTCGGCACCTGCTCAACTGGGTCACCGCCGATGAGGCCGAACGGAGGTTCGGGCTCGCTCGCGCCGACTTCATCCGTCGCATGGCACCGTCGATGGCGGTGGGGTTGGCCATCACCGCCGCCGCCGCCCTCACCAAACCCGAGGCATTTGTGGTGGCCTGGGTGTGGTCGGTGCTGTGGGTGGTGGCCCCCTATATCGCCCATTGGGCGAGCATCCCTCGCGCCATCCGGGTGTCCGACCCGCCCACCGAGGAAGAGCACCAAATTCTGCGACTGGCCGCCCGGAGGACCTGGCGGTATTTCGAGCGCTTCGTGAGCGAGGAGGACAACTGGCTGCCGCCCGACAACTACCAGGAGGACCTCGGCGTCGTCGCCCACCGCACCTCGCCCACCAACATCGGCCTCTATCTGTTGACGGTACTGTCGGCCCGCGAGTTCGGCTGGATCGGCAGGGGAGAAGCCGTTTCCCGGCTCGAGGCCACCCTCTCCACGCTCGGCCGGATGGAACAATTCCAGGGTCATCTCTTCAATTGGTACGACACCGTCTCCCTGGAGCCGCTGGCTCCCCGCTACGTGTCGACGGTGGACAGCGGCAATCTCGCCGGCCATCTCCTGGCCGTTTCCGAGGGGTGCCACCGGCTTCCACAACAGGCATCGGGACCGGAGGTGATCGCCGCCCTCCGCGACGCCGCCCTGTTGATCCGCGAGGCGGCCGACCGGCTGGCGCCGAGTCCCCCGGTGGAGTTCGTGTCCCCCCGTGATCTCGACAGCGC
>DATHVR010000148.1:0-6209 GCA_035461175.1 Acidimicrobiia bacterium
GCCCCATCCACTGTTATCGTGACGATCGAGATCATCTCCCCACCCCCTTTTCGCGACAGAATTGCGCGCTATAGTGCGCAATTCTGTCGCGAAAACGGAAGGGCGACCTCTCGGATCTGGCTTCCGACTTCCGACTTCCGACTTCCGACTTCCTCACAAGATCCCCAGGCCGATCGCCGAGCGGACCACCGAGGAGGCAGTGTGGCCGAGGCCGCAGATCGAGGCGTCTTTCATGGCCCGGTCGAGCTCGTCGATGAGGTCGGCATCGACCCGGTCGGTGGCGCGGGCCACCGCCTCCTCCACCCGCACCGTCCCCACCCGGCACGGGACACACTGTCCGCAGGATTCGTCGCGAAAGAAGCGGGCGATCCGAGACACCACCCAGCGCATGTCGGTGTCGGGCCCGAAGGCCATGATGACTCCGGAGCCGAGGGTGACATCGGCCGCCCGGCTGTCCTCGAAGGTGAGAGGGAGGTCCCAGCGGTCGCCGGCCACCAGCGTTCCGGCCGCCCCGCCCAGGAGCAGGAAGGGGATCTGGTCGAGGTCGCCGCCGGCGGACTCGACCGCCTCGCCCAGTCGGGTCCCGGACTCGAGTTCGTAGACCCCCGGCCGGGCCAGGTTCCCGGACAGGCAGAAGAGCCGGGTCCCGGGCGACTGCTCGGTGCCGGTGGCGGCGTAGGCCGCCCCGCCATCGAGAAGGATGCGAGGGACGTTGATCAGCGTCTCGACGTTGTTGATGACGGTGGGGCGGCCGAAGAGGCCGGCGACGGTGGGGAACGGCGGCTTCTGGCGCGGCTCACCCCGGTAGCCCTCGATCGATGCGAAGAGCGCCGTCTCCTCGCCGCAGATGTATGCCCCCTGCCCCCGGCGCAGTTCGATGTCGAAGGCCAGGCCGGATCCCATCACGTCCGGTCCGAGCAGACCCGCCCGTCCGGCCGAGTCGATGGCGCCTTGCAGGCGCCGGGTGGCGTCCGGGTACTCGCCGCGGACGTAGATGTAGCCCTGCTCGGCACCCACGGTCACTCCGGCAATGGTGAGGGCTTCGATCACGGCGAAGGGGTCGCCCTCCATCACCACCCGATCCTTGAACGTGCCCGGCTCGGACTCGTCGGCGTTGCAGATCACATAGCGGGGTCCGGGCTGGCTGCGGGCTCCGTCCCACTTGATACCGGTGGGAAAGGCAGCCCCGCCCCGGCCGCGCAGGTTGGACGCCGTGATCTCCTCGATCACCGCCTCCGGGCCCGTCTGAAGGGCGACGGCGAGGGCGGCGTAGCCGCTGTGGCTTCGGTAGTCGTCGAGGGAGGTCGGGTCCACCACCCCCACCCGGGCCAGCAACGGACCGGGGGCGATGAAAGGTTGGGGGAAGTATGGCGATTCACCCCCCACGGCAGCGTCGACGTCGGCGAGGGTCGCAGCCAAGACCACCGAGTCGGGCTGGCCGGCCCGCTGGACGTAGGCGGCCGGCCGGCGGTCGCACTGTCCTAGACAGGGGCTGGCCACCACGTCGTCCCGATCGCCCAGCGCAGCCACCAGGTCCGGTCCGCAGGCGATGTCGTCGCAGACGTGGGCGACAACGTCGGGCCGGACTTCGGTGGACAGGAGGGCATAGAAGGTGGCGACCGAATAGACCTCGGCGGGCGGCACCTGCAGGCGCCGGGCGATCTCGTCGATCGCTCCGGGCGAGACCCAGCCCACCTCCGACTGCACCGCGGCGAGGGCAGGCAGCAGATGATGCCGCAGCGAGCGGGCACTGCGCACTACCCGCCCCGGTTCGTCCACGCTCAGCGCCGCCGGTACCGCCGCCTCGACCACTCTGTGCTCGGCCTCGGTGGCCGGAGCCCCGATCAGCTTCAGATCCATGCATCCCCCCGGAAAAGACCGCGAACCTGAGGTTCGGCTGTACCGGGGCGGTACAAAAGTCTCTCGAATTGCGGGCTCACGACAGTCGCTCCAGCCTGATGGCGGTGGCCTTGAACTCGGCGGTCCCGGACTTGGTATCCCAGGCCTCGATCGTGAGTCGGTTGACGTCGACAGCGTCCGGATAGTGGATGGCCATGAAGGTGAGACCGCCCCGCAACTCGGGATCGACCCGGACCGGCGCCTCGATTGACCCCCTACGTGAGGCGACCCGCACCATCTCGCCGTCGCTGATCCCCAGACGCTCGGCGTCATCGCGGGAAACGTCGATGGTGGCGCCGATACGGCGGGGTGACTCGAATCCGCCCGACTGGACGCCGGTGTTGAAACCATCGAGATGGCGTCCGGTGGTCATCCGCAGCGGGAACTCGTCGCTCAGCGTGTCGACGGGGGCGAGCCAATCGACGGGTATGAAAGGAGCCGGGTCGGCCACGTCGTCTTTCCACAGGCGGGCATGGAGGAACAAACTGCCGGGATGATCCTCGTCGGGGCAGGGCCACTGAATCCCTCCCAACTCCTCCAATCTCCGATAGCTCATCCCGGCGTGGGGGGACGACAGCGAGCGCAGCTCGTCCCACAGTTCCTCGGAGGTGGGCGACCCCCAGTCGACCCCGAGGGCGGCCGCCATTCCCACCAGGATCTCGATATCGGTCTGGGCCTCGCCGGGCGGGTCCAGCGCCTTTCTCACCCGCTGGACACGCCGTTCGGAGGAGGTGACGGTGCCCTCGCCCTCGGCCCAGTCGGCCGCCGCCGGCAGGACGACGTCGGCCAGCTCGGCGGTGGCGGTCATGAACAAGTCCTGCACCACCAGGAAATCGAGGCCGGTGAGGGCCTCGACGGCGTGGACGCCGTCGGCCTCCGACTGAGCCGGGTTCTCACCGATGACGTAGAGGCCGCGTAGCTTGCCCGCCACCATCGCCTCGAACATCTGGGTCAGGTGCCAGCCGCGTTTGGGCGGGATAGACGTGCCCCACACCCGCTCGAACTTCGCCCGATCGTCGGGGTCCTCCACGTCCTGAAAGCCGGGCAGCTTGTTGGGTAGGGCTCCCATGTCGCCCCCACCCTGGACGTTGTTCTGACCCCGGATCGGGACCAGGCCGGATCCGTAGCGGCCGACGTGGCCGGTGAGAAGGGCCAGGCTGATGAGAGCCAGCACGTTGTCGGTGGCGGTGTGGTGTTCGGTGATGCCCAGCGTCCAACAGATCTGGGCGGTGGGAGCGGTGGCATAGGCGATGGCCATCTCCCGGATCGCCTCGGCCGGGATTCCGGTGATGGCGGATGCTCGTTCTAGGTCGTATTCGGCCACCTTGGCGGCGTAACCGTCGAATCCCGTGGTGGCCCGGCCGATGAACTCGGTGTTGTGGAGCCCCTCGTCGATGATCACCTTGGCCATGGCATTGGCCAGGGCGATGTCCGAGCCGACATCGATGCCCAGCCACACATCGGCCCACTGGGCGCTCTCGCTTCGACGGGGATCGACGGCATACAACCGTGCACCGTTGCGGACACCCTGGAGTAGGTGGTGGAAGAAGATCGGGTGGGCATTGCGCGCGTTCGAGCCCCAGAGGATGATCAGATCGGTGGTCTCGATCTCCTCATAGGAACTGGTACCGCCTCCGGCTCCGAGCACAGCCACCAGACCGGTGACGCTGGGAGCGTGTCAAGTGCGGTTGCAGGAATCGATGTTGTTGGTGCCCAGCACGGTGCGGGCGAACTTCTGGGCCAGGTAGTTGGTCTCGTTGGTGGCCTTCGAGCAACTGAACAGCCCCAGGGCAGTTCCACCGTGTGTCGCCTTGACCTTGCCCAGCCCGGCGGCGGCGGCCGTAAGCGCGTTCTCCCAACTGGTGGGGCGCAGTTCGCCATCGACCCGCACGAGCGGAGTCGTGAGCCGGGGTCGGCGATGGGTTCGCATCTTCATGATTCGATCACCTCCTCTCCTTACTCGATCAATCATGGCATCTCTGACGGCTCGACCAGCCCAACCGAGGGTCGGCGGTTGAGGCAGAACTCATTTCCATCGGGATCGCTCATCACGGTAAGGGCGTACTCGGGCGCCTCCAGGTCGCGTACTCGAGTTCCTCCCATCGCCTCGACGCGAGCGATGACGGGTTCGGGATCTTCCGCCACGATCTCGAAATGGACTCGGTTCTTGCTCGTCTTCACGTCCGGCACCCGCTGGAGGACCAGGCGAACTCCGGGGGCGATCTCGGTCAGCCAGACGTAGGATTCGTTCTCCGACCTGGTTGCCACCCCGAGCAACTGGGTCCAGAAGGCCTTGGCTCGAGCGAGGTCGGCCACGTCGATCGTGATGCCCTGCACTTCGACCGCTTGGCCGGCCATCACAGGTGGGGGATCAGGCTTCCGAGCCTTTCGGCTACCTCGAGCAGAAGCCGGCCGATTTCCTCGGTGGTGCCCGGAGCCGGGAACCGGTAGGCGGGACCGTGGACGTGGACAGCCCCCACCAGCCTCCCCCGGGAGTCGCGGAGGGCGGTGGCGACCGAATTGAGCCCCTCGGTCAGTTCCTCGTAGGCCCATACGTAGCCGTCGTCGTGTACCCGGGCCAAGCGCTTCCGCAGGTCCTCAGGTTCGGTGAGGGTGGCGTCCGTGTAGGCGTTCAAAGGTCGTTCGAGGAATCGCGCCAGCCGTTCCTCGGGCCAGGAGGCGAGCATGACCTGGCCGGATGGGGTGGCGTGCATCGACACTCTCGATCCGGTCCAATCGCGCACCTGGATGTCGTTGTCGGAGGAGACCTGGTCGATGTAGTGCGTTCGATGGCCGTCGGGGACGGCCAGGCCGGCGTCCTCACCGGTGAGCTCGGCCAGCACCCGCAGGTGAGGGCGGACGATCGACACCAGGTTGGCGGTGGGACTGGCCACTCCGGCGAGGGAGACGATCTGAGGCCCGATCCGGTAGCGACCCTCGTCGTCGACGCGTTCCACCGCACCGATCTCCTCCAGGGTGCGGGTGAGGCGAGCGACAGTGCTCTTGGGCAGGTCGGCGCGAGCGGCGAGATCGGTGATCCCCAGTTCTCCGGTCGCGAGTGCCTCCAGAATCCGGAAGGCCCGGGCCACGGACTGTACGCTCGCCATCGAATCGCTTTCCCTAGGGTGCTGGCGGCACAGGTTACTCCGTGGAATCGTTCCGCGATGCGGCACAGGAACAATGGATCCCCAAACACATAAACGTCGGCTCCGGGAAGAACTGCTCGACCGTCCCTATCCACCCCCCGGGGTTCGGCGGCGCGTGATCGAACACGTCAGTTTGTGGCTGGAGGAGCACCGTTCCCGGGTAGTGGTGGGATTTCTCGCCATGGGTGACGAGATCGACATGAGTCCACTCGTCGACTCCCACCCCGCGATCCGTTTTGGGCTCACCCGCACCGCTCCGGGTGTCCGTCTCACCGTCCACGATTTCGCCGGGCCCAGAGAACGCCACCGGTTCGGATTCGAACAGCCCGCCGCCGATGCCGCCGGCATCCCGCCTCAGGACGTGGACGTCGTACTGGTACCCGGCCTCGCTTTCGGTCGTGACGGCCGCCGTCTGGGGAGAGGGGCGGGCTACTACGACCGCTTTCTGGCCGAGATCGACGCCGACACCATCGGCCTGACGACCAACAACCGGATTCGTTCCGACCTCCCTCTCGAGGATCATGACGTCCGGATGGACTGGCTCGCCACCGAGGACGGCGTGACCCGGACGGCTTAATAGGCCGGAGGACCCATCCATCCCCGGGCGGTTGGGAATAGCTTGAGGTGTGGGCCATGGGCCGATGGGAGTGGGTCCCGAAGGGACCTCTAGGGCTGGGATGCACCGGGTCGTTGCTCGTCGCAAGACGGACGGCGTCGCCTTTCCTCACCCCTCAGCGGTATCCGTGTTCCTTGGAGACTTCTCCTCGGCTCGGACTCGATGCCGGTGGAGAAGGGCGACGACGCCTCAGCATCGCCGTCGCCTGCTTGCCGGCTGCAGGGGTGGTTCGAAAGGCCACCCCTGCGGTCGTTATATCTGGTCGGGCTGTGTTGTTGGTCGGGCGACTTCGGGGCCGGCTTCGCCTCGCTGACCCCGTTGCTTGCGCGTTTCATGGTTGTTCGGGGCCGTGCCCCGAACAGGCGCCGGTCGCCCGACTGCTGCTTCGTTCTTAGTCTCGCGACTTCGAGGTCCGCGCTGGGAATCGCCTCTGTTGCTTGCGGGGCTCGCGGGTTGTTCGAGGCGGAGCCTCGAACAGGCGCCGGTCGCCCGACTGCTGCCGCCTCGTTGGAGGTCCCTCAAACCTCCGACCTCCGACCTCCGACCTC
>DATHVR010000149.1:0-3258 GCA_035461175.1 Acidimicrobiia bacterium
GAATGAATTGCGCGCCATGGCGCGCAATTCATGCGCGAAAAGCGGTTAGCCCCCCGGGGGAGGCGGTCCGCCCACGGTTTCGATGTCGTATCCGGCACCGCCGACGTCGACCACCATCAGGTCGCCATAGCGGGTGACCGACCTCACCGCCACCGTCAGGCTGTCCGGGTCGAGGCCGGAGCCGACCACGTAGCGCCGCGCCGCCCGGGCGATCTCGGGTGAGGGCTGTCCCTCGACGACGACCGTGTCGAACGACCCCGCGGGCAGATCTTCGCCGAGGTCGCCCGGCCGATACACCTCCCGGTCGGAGACATCCACCGTGCCGGTGAGGTCGAGGATCCGCTGCCCGTACGGGTGGGAGGCGAGGAAGCGGCCCATCGGCGACCCGACCGGATCGACCCGACGGTGGTCATGGGAGAGACCGTGGGCCAAACCGAAGAGGAGATCGACCCGGTGATCGTAAGTGTGCATCTCCTGTACCCGCCGGTGAGCGGCCAGGGCCTTCGCCTCGCCAGATCCGTCGACAAGTGCCGTGCGCAGAGCATCTCCATCGAGTCCTAGATCCGGGATCTCCATGAAGTCGTCTCCCAGGATCAGCTCCAGCCCGGGAGCGGGGTCGGTGACCAGCAGGGCGCCGGCGGCGGTCGCCTCGAACACCCGCATGGTGATAGGAAAGTGGCGGGTGCCACCTTCGTCGAGGACCGCCCGGCTGTTGCGATAGACGTCGGGGATCTCGTGAGGGGAGATCCCGCTTCTCACCTCCACCCGTTCCAGCGATGCTCGGGCCTGCTCGAGCAGGGCTCGCCGTCGTGCATATGCCGAACCTTCGACGGCTCCGACGAATCCGAGGTCCCAGCGCCGCTGGGAGAAGGGCGGGGGTGAAAGGGAGGGCTCGGCGCCGAAAGGAAACCGCTCGACCCGGCGGTCAAACCGGTAGGCCAGATGCCAGCTGTGGGCGAGCAGCACCAGGTCGGCGCCGTAGGCAGCCGCCAGCCGGAGATTGCCGTCGAGGTGGTGCTCGCCGTGATGGACCCAGAACACCACCGGGATACCCGGGTTGGGGCCGATCATCTCGATCGGTGGGGTGGGGCTCTCGACTATCACGATCAGGTCGATTCCTTCGAGTTGTGAGAGGTCGAGTCGGTCGCCTACGACCACCTCGGCTCCGGCCCTTTCCAGGGCGGCTCGCAGCCGGTGTCCGGGGCCGGCCGGGGTGGAGCGAAAACAGAGGGCGACTCGTCGACCGGGATGGCGACCCGCCGGTACGGCTCCGGCATGGTTCACCCAGGGCTCCCGCTCGGGCACGGGCCCGCTCCCCGGCACGGAGAGCTCGGGATGATCAGGGACGGCGAGAATGAGGTCGCGCTCGGGGCGCGCCCAGTCGGGTCGACGTGCCACCCAGGCTCCGAGCCGCGCCGCCATCCGATCGGCGTGTTCTGTCATGCGGGAAGTGGCGGGATGGATGATGTCGGGCCGGGAAGGGCGGTGTCCGGCGACGGGAGTCGGCCCGGAGGGAGTCCAGTCGAGACGATCCTCCATGACTTCGCCTCGCAACCTGCGCCGGACGAGGTCCGCCGCGGTCACGTCGTGACCGGCAGTGGCCAAGGAATTCAGCAGAGCCCGCGTGCGCGGCGAAGGGTCCCGGGCCGAGCTGAGCACAGAGATACGCACGGCCCGAGACTATCGCCGGGGTGGTCCTCCTAGCGGATCTGGCCCCGGATCTCGCCCCCGGGGTTGGCGATGGTGTGCACGTTCACGTAGGCGTCTCCCGACTTCATCTCCGCGAGAAGATCGTCGAGGGAGGCGCCGGCGAGGGGACCGACCAGGTCGGAGGCCGTGATCGTGCCCCGGGAGAGCACCCCGTTGTTGTCCACGCCCGTCACCGGTCCGAACAGGAACGCCACCACCGGGCCGTTGACGTCCGGACCACCCAGGTGGATGTGAGCTTGCACCACATCGTCGATGTTGGAGGCGATCAGCTTGTACGAGATCGCCTCGCCACCCCGTTCGACCTCGAGGATCACCTGTCCCCGCCCCTGAGAATCGACGGCGGGGATCTCGTTGTCGCCCTCGAGATGGGCGATGTAGGTGCTCCCGTTGCCGACGGCGAGCGCCGGGGCGGCACCGATCATCAGCAGGGTGGCTACGAGCAGGCAGAAGCGTCGCACTTGCAGACTCCTTTCGTCGCTCCTTGCGCTCATTACGCACACCGAGCAGGGCGCGGTTCTGTCAGCCGAGGGCGCGATGGAGGAAGGCGGCCATCTCTCCCCGGGAGACGATGCGATCCGGGCAATAACGGTCGTTGTCGGGCGGGTTGCAGCCCCGGGTGACGCCGGCGGCGGCGACGGCGGAGATGTCGCGCCGAAACACCGAATCGGTGGTATCCGCGAAGTCGACCGAACCCGCCGCCAGGCCGAGGGCCCGCTGCAGCATGGCGGCCATTTCGCCCCGAGTAATGGGGCGTTCGGGGCAGTAGAGGTCGTTTTGGGGCGGGTTGCACCCATGGGTGATTCCGGCGGCGGCGATGGCCGAGATCGGGTGGATGAACACAGACCCGGTGGTATCGGCGAAGGACTGTGAACCGGTAGGCAGGGTCAACGCCCGCTGCAGGAAGGCGGCCATCTCCCCCCGGGTCACCGGGCGCCCGGGACAGAAGAGGTCGTCGACGGGAGGGTTGCAGCCGCGCGTGATTCTTTCCTGGGCCAGCCACAGGACGTCTTCGGCAAAGACGGAGGTGGACAGATCACGGATCCCGGCCGCCACCAGGGCCCGGTCGCTCTGGATGCGGGAGCCATAGACGGTGCGATCCTCGAGGGCGGACAGGCGGGTGCCGTACCGCCCCAGATGATCGATCAGCTCCGGGGGGCCGATCTCGGGGTCGAAGGAGAGGAGAAGGGCGGCGGTAGCGGCGACATGGGGAGCGGCAAACGAGGTGCCGGTAACGGTGCGATAGGTTCCCAGTTCCGTCAGTGTGGTGGTGACGATGCTGACGCCGGGGGCGGCCAGGTCGACCGTCTCGCGGCCGTAGTTGGAATCCGCCCACAGGTTCTCGTCCCAGTCCGTGGCGGCCACCGCCGCCAGGTTGGGGTTGGGCAGGTCGGCGGGAACGAAGCTCAGCCCGTCGATGTCGGCGCCGGCGTTCCCTGCCGCGGTCACCACCAGGACCCCGGCCCGCTCGGCGTAGTCGAGCGCATCGGCGAGCGGGCCGGGCTGGGCGTAGCCACCCAGCGATAGGTTGATGATGTCGGCATCCAGGTC
>DATHVR010000150.1:0-3057 GCA_035461175.1 Acidimicrobiia bacterium
CGACGGTTATGAAACCCGGTGGGCTACCGGCTGGCCACGACGGCCGGGACCCCACCCGTTTACGCGACAGGATTGCGCGCCCTCGCGCGCAATCCTGTCGCGAAAAGGTTCGGGGCGCAAGGCGGGTTCGAACCGGGCGGTGAAGTGGCGGAGCCAGGGTGCCGGCTCCACGATGCGGAAGCCGGTGAGAGCCTCGGCCTGGCCGGCCACCTTGGCCGCCACCTCACCGACGTAATCGATGTGGCTCTGGGTGTAGGTGCGGCGGGGCACTGCCAGGCGGACCAGTTCCATCGCCGCCGGCGTCTCGGTCCCGTCCGCCTGCCGCTTGCCGAACATGACCGAGCCGATCTCGACTCCCCGTACCCCTCCCTCGAGGTAGAGGGCACAGGCCAGGGCCTGGGCCGGATAACGCTCGGGTGGGATGTGGGGGAGGAACGCCTTGGCGTCGAGGTAGACGGCATGGCCGCCCGGAGGCCGCACCGTGGGAATCCCGGCCGACTCCATCAGTTCCGCCAGATAGGCGGTGGAGCGGATCCGGTAACGGAGGTAGTTCTCGTCCAGTGCCTCGTGGAGGCCCCGGGCCACCGCCTCCAGGTCGTAGCCGGCCATTCCCCCGTAGGTCGGGAACCCCTCGGTGAGGATGAGGAGGTTGCGGGCATGGGCGGCGATGGCGGGATCGTTGAGAGCGAGGAACCCTCCGATGTTCGACATGCCGTCCTTCTTGGCTGACATGGTGGCGCCGTCGACGAGTGAGAACATCTCGGCGGCGATGTCGGCCGGTGCCATCCCGGCGTAGCCCTCCTCCCGCTGGCGGACGAACCAGGCGTTCTCGGCGAACCGGCAGGCGTCGAGGAAGAAGGGGATGCCGTGACGGTCGCATACTTCGCGCACGGCGCGCAGATTGGCCATGGAGACCGGCTGGCCCCCACCCGAGTTGTTGGTCACCGTCATCATCACCAACGGCACCCGCTCCCGGCCCGCCTCGGCGATGGTCGCCGCGAGGGCGGCCACGTCCATGTTTCCCTTGAACGGGTGCGGTGAGGCGGGGTCGCGACCCTCGGGGATCACCAGATCCCGCGCCTCGGCGCCCTGGTACTCGACGTTGGCCCGGGTGGTGTCGAAGTGGGTGTTGTTGGGAACGACATCGCCTTCCTCCACCATCACTGAGAACAGGATCCGCTCTGCCGCCCGCCCCTGGTGGGTGGGGATGACCTCGCTCAGGCCGGTGATCTCCTCGACGGCGGCCCGGAAACGCTGATAGGAACGACTGCCGGCGTACGACTCGTCACCCTGCATCATCCCCGCCCACTGGCGGGTCGACATCGCCCCGGTGCCGGAATCGGTCAGGAGGTCGATGATCACCTCGTCGGCGTCGAGGCCGAACAGGTTGTAGCCGGCCCGCTCCAGTGCCGCCTGGCGGCTGTCCCAATCGGGGAAGTCGATCGGCTCGACGGTGTGGATCCGGAACGGCTCCACGATGGTGCGGAAGTCGTCGAGATGATGGGGCGGTTCGCTCACGGAACCGGAGCCTACCGCCGGGGGAGCGGGTGCGGCCCCGGATGGTCGGGCCTCGCCTCACTATCGTCTCTCCGATGTCGTCTCTCTCCGGTCCCGGTTGAACGTGGCTTGCACCGATCCGGCCGATCTGCCACTCCGGGGGGTGGTGGTGGCCGATTTCACCCGGGTTCTGGCCGGACCTCTGGCGACAATGGTGCTGGCCGATCTCGGCGCCGAGGTCATCAAGATCGAACAGCCCGGGGTGGGCGACGAGACCCGGGGCTGGGGCCCACCCTTCGTCGGTGACGACGCCGCCTATTTCCTCAGCGCCAACCGCAACAAGCGCTCCGTTGCCCTCGACCTCAAGAGCCCGGCCGACCTCGAGGTGACGCAGGCGGTCATCGCCGGGGCTGACGTCCTGGTCGAGAACTTCCGGCCCGGGGTGATGGAGTCGTTCGGGCTCGACTACGAGAGCCTGCGCAACGTTCACCCACACCTGGTCTATTGCTCGATGCCTGCCTTCGCCCACGAGTCCCAGTCCGGTGCTCCCGGCTACGACCTGTTGATGCAGGCCCTGGCCGGGTATCTCTCGTTCACGGGTTCATCAGACGGTGCACCGGCCAAGATTGGGGTGGCGCTGCTCGACGAGGTCGCCGGTCTCTATGCGGTCGTCGCCATCCTGGGGGCGCTGCGCTTGCGGGACCTGAACGGGGCGGGGCGTCACGTCACCGTGGGATTGTTCGAAGCTTCGGTGGCGGGCCTGGCCAACCAGGCTGCCTCCTACCTGGCGAGCGGGACGGTTCCCTCGCCGGCCGGCACCTCCCATCCCAGCATCGTTCCCTACCAGATGTTCGAGGCCGCCGACGGTGGCTTCGTCCTGGCCGCCGCCAACGACAAGCACTTCCTCGCCACGTGCCGGGTCATCGGTCGGGAGGCCCTGTCCCGCGATCCGCGGTTCGTCACCAATGCCCAACGCACGGTCAATCGCATCGAGCTGGTGGAGTTGTTGCACGAGGAGTTCCGGCGCCGCCCGGCCGCCACCTGGGTCGAAGAGCTGCGCCGGGCCGGTGTGCCCGCCGCCCCGGTCCGGGACCTGGGCGACGTGTTCGCCTCCCCCGAAGGGGAGGCGATGGTCACCGAGGTTGCCGATCCCGTGCGGGGGAGCCTGAAGATGGTGCGCAGTCCGCTCCGTGGCATCGGTCTCCACCCCGCCGACTACACGCCCCCACCCGTGCTCGGGAACGGCGAACGCTGAGCCGGACTCGGAGCCGGGATCAGGCGATCTCGGCCCGGGCGCCCGACTCGATCTCGATTCGGTTCCGTCCGGACACCAGCGTCACCTCGGGAGGAGACGAAGCGCCTGCCGCGGCCGTCAGGCCCGATATACCCACCGTCACAACCGCAATCACCCATACGCCCAAGACCGCGGCCGGCACCGATGGCGCCACCGGCGCCAGCAGCATCGGAGCCAGCGACAGGCCCACCATCGCCCGGGCTGCCCTCGCCCTCCCTCCATCCAGAGAGACGCCGCGGACTGGCCGATGCGCCAGCATCGCCCCG
>DATHVR010000151.1:0-89498 GCA_035461175.1 Acidimicrobiia bacterium
CCGTGGCGGACGCCCTGGGCAAGGCCTTTCGTCCCTCCAGCGTGCAACTCGTAGCCGACCTTCCCCGGACCCGATCCGCCAAGATCATGCGCCGAGTGGTGCGCGCCATCGCGCTGGGTAAGGACGTCGGAGACGTCTCCAGCCTCGAGAACCCCGACTCCCTCGAGGGAATCGACCGCCTTTGACCTCAACGGATCCCATCCCCACACATCTCCTCTCCGACAATGCCCGCATCCAGGATGGCAGCCTGTTCGTCGCCGGGTGCGAGGTGGCCACCCTGGCCGAGGAGTACGGCACTCCCCTGTTCGTCTACGACGTCGGGCACATCCGGGCCCGGTGCCGGGAGGCCGTGGAGGCGTTCGGCGACACCGCCGTGTATGCCGCCAAGGCGTTTCTGTGCCGCGCCATCGCCGCCTTGATCCATTCCGAGGGCATGCGGATCGATGTCTCCACCCTGGGCGAGCTGGCGGTGGCGCTGGCGGCAGGAGTGCCCGGTGACCGGATGGTCATGCACGGCAACAACAAATCCATGGATGAGCTCCGGGCCGCGGCCGATGCCGGGGTAGGTGTGATCGTGATCGACTCGTTTGAAGAGATCGAGCGCCTCGAAGCTCTCGCCGAGGCAGGAGCGGATCTGCCCGCTGTTATGGTTCGGATCACCCCTGGGGTCGAGGCGCACACCCACGAGTTCGTCAGCACCGGCCACGACGACTCCAAGTTCGGATTCACGGTGTCCACCGGAGCGGCCGAGGCGGCCGTGCGACGGGTGAAGGGCTCGCCTTCGCTACACCTGGTTGGCATCCACGCCCACATCGGCTCCCAGGTGTTTCGGGCCGAGTCGTACGCCGAGGCAGTGGGGGTGATCGCCCGGTTCGTGGTCCCGCTGAGCCTGGACGAGCTTTCCGTCGGCGGCGGCCTCGGAGTTCCCTATGTGACCGGTGAGTCGGCCCCGACCATTACCGAGTGGGGCGGAGTCGTGACCGAGGCGGGCCGGGCTGCCGGCTTCGAAGGGCGGCTCTGGGCCGAGCCCGGTCGAGCGATCGTGGCCGCCTCCGCCCTCACCGTGTACCGGGTGGGAACGATCAAGGAGATCCCCGGAATCAGGACCTACGTCGCCGTCGACGGGGGCATGAGCGACAACCCCCGGCCCGTCCTGTACGGGTCCGGCTACGAGGCATTCTTACCCCGGTCAGCCGACCGCCCCCGCCCCCGGGCGGTCCGGGTGGTCGGCAAGCACTGCGAGTCCGGCGACATCCTGGTCCGCGAGGCATATGTGCCGCCCGACCTGACAGTCGGCGATCTGATGGTGACACCGGTCACCGGGGCCTACGGCCACTCGATGGGATCCAACTACAACAAGGTGCTCCGCCCGCCGGTGGTTTTCGTGGAGAACGGCGAGGCCCGCCTGGTGGTCCGCCGCGAAACCATCGCCGACCTGCTGGCAACGGACCTGGGTGGGTGAGGCACGGTGGAAGGTGCCTGCGGGTAGCGAGTCGTGGGTGGTGTGTGGTGGGCCGGAGGCTGCTCTCGCGCCACCCAGAACCCAGCAATCATCGCTCGATACCGTCACGACGCGAGACGGGTGAGCCCCTCGATCAGATCTACCTTTCGATCGGCACTCGGACGGCGTTGCCGTATTCGGTCCAGGAGCCGTCGTAGTTACGGACGTTCTCGAAGCCGAGCAGGTGGGTGAGGACGAACCAGGTGTGGGAGGACCGTTCGCCGATCCGGCAGTAGGCAATCACCTCGTCGTCGGGCGATAGGCCCTGTTCTTCCAGGTAGATCGCCTCGAGTTCGTCCCGGGACTTGAAGGTGCCGTCGTCGTTGGCCGCCCGCTTCCAGGGCACGTTCACGGCGCCGGGGATGTGTCCGCCGCGCAGAGCCCCCTCGTTGGGATAGTCGGGCATGTGCATGCGCTCGCCGCTGAACTCCTCAGGCGAACGCACGTCGACCAGGGGACGACCGCTGCCTGACTGGGAGACGGCGTCTTCCAGAAAGGCACGGATCCGGCTGTCGTCGCGTTCCGGGACGGGATACTCGGCCGGTGAGCGTTCGGTGGCCTCGGTTGTCATCGGGCGGTCTTCTGCCACCCACTTCTGGCGGCCTCCGTCGAGCAGGCGCAGGTCCTCGTGTCCGAACATGGTGAAGACCCACAGGGCATAGGCAGCCCACCAGTTGAAGTTGTCGCCGTAGAACACGACGGTGCTGTCGGGACCGATTCCCTTCTCGGACATGAGGCGGGCGAACCCCTCCGAATCGAGGTAATCGCGCACGACGGGATCGTTGAGGTCGGCATGCCAGTCGATCTTCACCGCCCCGGGGATATGGCCGGTCTCATACAGGAGGACATCCTCGTCCGACTCCACCACCACGACGTTGGGATCATCGAGATGTTCGGCCAACCACTCGGTCGACACCAGCATGGAGGGGTGGGCGTAATCGGCGAACCGTTCGCTCCGGTCGGGCTGTGCAGTCATTGGCGGCTCCCTCGTCCTTTTCCACTATCGGTGTAGTGCTATTTACCGGCAGACTAGTCAGCCTTTGCGACCGCCGCCGATTGCCACGACAATCTGACCCATGCCGCTGCCCCCCCGCCTCCAGACCATCGTCGATGTCTTCACGAACTCCCCCAAGGAGTTCCGGCTCGAGGCGCTGCTCGACTACGCCCGCCGCCTACCCGAGTTGCCCGCCCGCTACTCCGACGACCCCGAACTGCTGGAACAGGTCCCCGAGTGCCAGACCCCCTTCTTCCTCGCCACCGAGGTCGACGAGGAGGGGGCGGTTCACATGTTCTTCTCGGCCCCTCCCGAATCTCCCACCGTGCGGGGGTTCGCCGGTCTGTTGGTGGACGGCATGGAAGGGGCTCCCGCCACCGAGGTGCTATCCGTCCCCGACGACTTCTACTACGGCATGGGCCTGGAGGAAGTAGTGACCCCACTCCGCCTGCGCGGCATGGGAGCAATCCTGGCCCGTCTCAAACGCCAGATCCAGGCCCAGGTCTGAGCGCCCGGCGGGCCCAGCCCGGTATTGGGTGGTGAGTGGTGAGTGATGGGGGGCGAGTGGCGAGTTCCGGGTCGGAAGTCGGAGTCCGAAATGAGGGCCCCCACGACCCCAAACCTCTGACGACAGACGACCGCCCGCGCGAGAGACGGGCGGGCGGATGGCCCCGACCACCGAGACGCCTGACCACCAGCCGCGGGGGGTTACAGGGGGGTCGTCCCCCCTTGATGAATCAGCGCGCCTGCATGCGGATGCCGCCGTCCATGCGAATGGTCTCGGCGTTCATGTAGTCGTGGGTGAGGAGCAGGTGGGCCAGTTCGGCGTATTCGTCGGGGCGGCCCAGGCGGGCCGGGAACAGGACCTGTTCGGCCAGTGACGCCCGGGCGGGCTCGGGGAGGCCGGCGAGCAGCGGTGTGTCGATGAGGCCGGGGGCGATGGTGTTGACGCGGATCCCGACCGCGCTCAGGTCGCGGGCGATGGGAAGGGTCATTCCCACCACTCCCCCCTTCGAGGCCGAGTAGGCGGCCTGACCGATCTGACCGTCGAATGCAGCCACCGAGGCAGTGTTGACGATGGCGCCACGGCTGCCGGAGTCGTCGATCGGGTCGGTCGTCGCCATCGCCGCCGCCGCCAGGCGAATCGAGTTGAAGGTGCCGATCAGATTGATCCGGATCACGGTGCTGAACTGGTCGAGGTCGTGGGGAGTGCCGTCGCGGTTGAGAGTGCGGGCAGGAGGGCCGATCCCGGCACAGCAGACCAGCGCACGCAGCGGACCCATCTCGGCCGCCACTTCGACCGCCGAGGAGAGCTGATCGGAATCCGTGACGTCGGTCATGGCGAAGGCGCCGTCGATCTCGGCGGCCACGGCCACCCCCGCCTCCTCCTGCAGGTCGGCCACCAGGACCCTCGCCCCGGCCCGGGCCAGACGGCGGGCGGTGGCGGCTCCCAGCCCCGAGGCTCCTCCTGTCACGATTGCTGCTGCGCCCTTCAGGTCCATGGGTTCCTCCGATTCTCGGCACGACTGGCAGTTGGGGGCCGGACGCTACCAAACCATTCCCGGGCTCCGGCCGTCCGCTCTGCTGAGATGGTGCCGTGATCGGAGTGTTCGATTCGGGAGTGGGCGGCCTGGGGATCCTGGCGGAGATCCGCCGTCTGCTCCCCGCCGCCGACCTGATCTACCTGGCCGACCACGCTGTCGCCCCGTACGGCCCCCGGGATCTGGCCGAGGTACGGGAGCGTTCCGAGACGGTGGCGGGCTGGCTGATCGAGCGCGGCTGCTCGATCGTCACCATCGCCTGCAATACGGCTTCGGCGGCCGCCCTCAAGAGCCTCCGCGCCCGATTTCCCCGCACTCACTTCGTGGGCATGGAGCCGGCGGTCAAGCCCGCCACCGAGATCACAGCCGCCGGCCGGGTGGGAGTGGTGGCGACCGCAGCGACCTTCCAGGGAGAGTTGTTCGCCACCGTCGTCGACCGCTTCGCCTCCGGGGTCACCGTCTTCACCGCCGCCTGTCCGTCCTGGGTGACTCTGGTCGAAGCGGGGATCACGAGCGGGCCGGAGGCGCGGGCGGAAGTCGAGGCATGCATCGGCCCACTACGGGATGAGGGCATCGACGTTCTCGTCCTCGCCTGCACCCACTATCCGCGGCTGATGGATGTCATCTCCGAGGTAGTCGGGGAAGCGGTAGCCATCGTGGACCCGGCACCTGCCGTCGCCCGCCAGACCGCTCGTCTTGCCGCTTCCGTGGCCGCGGCCGGAGCGGGCCGCGGGAGGATGGAGTTCTGCTCAACCGGAGACGCCGGAACGCTGGAATCGGCACTGCGATCACTCGGACTGCATGGACCGGTCTCTCTCCTACCCTGGTAGTCGCATGGACCCCCGCGATCTGGCTCTCGACATGGCACTCGCGCCCGAAGGTGACGAACCGCTGTTCCCGCTTCCCGAACTCGCCGAGCGGGCCGGCCTGTCGCTGCCGATCCTGGAGGTCCTGGCGCGTGAGGGCTTGCTGATTCCCCGGGCCGAAGGCCCCGAGCCTCTCTACCACCCCGAAGACGCCGAGGCGGTCCGGGCCGGACTCGACCTGGTTGGAGCCGGTCTGCCACTGGCAGAGCTGCTGGCGGTGGCCCGCCAGGCGGACGAGGCGATGCGACCGGTGGCGGAAGCGGCCGTCGACGCCTTCGTGCGATTCGTCTCCGATCCGGCCGAGGGCACTGCTCGCAGCGAGGAAGAGGCAGCGCAACGGATGGTCGACGCATTCGAGAAGATGTTGCCGGCGGCCGGCCGGCTGGTCGCCCACCACTTCCAGAGCCTGCTGGTGGATGGTGCCCGGCGCCGCCTGCGCGACGACTGAGGCGAACCCTGGGAATGCATTTCGTCACCCGGTCGATACCCCCCGTCGAGGACGTACTAAACCGCGATCCCGACACGGTGTGGATGTCTCCCGAGACCTCACTGTGGGGGTGGGGCGCGGCCGCCCGCATCCATCCGGGCTCCGGAGGCGACCGCCTAGAGGTGGTCCGCCGGCGTCTGGGAGACCTGGTGGCGGCGGCCGACGTCGACGATCCCCTCGGCACCGACGCCACCGGCCCGGTAGCGCTCGTGTCCTCGACATTCGCCACCGGTGCCGGCGGTTCCGTGGCGGTAGTGCCGAGGGTGGTGGTGGGTCGTCGGGGGGACGATTGGTGGCAGACGTCACTCGACGGAGCGCCTCTCCCCGAACCGGTGGGGGCACCCGCCGACCGTACTGACCGCGCCCGTTATGCGGGATCGTCGGTGCCGGATGTGCTCTGGCTGGAGGCGGTGGCGGAGGCGGTGCGACGCATCCGACGCGGCGACCTAGAGAAGGTGGTCCTGTCGCGCGACTACGCCGTCTGGTCGCGTCAGCCCTTCGAGGCTCGGGTCCTGTTGCGGTACCTCCATCGTCGATTCCCCCAGTGCCACGTATTTCGGATCGAGGGCCTGGTGGGAGCCAGCCCGGAGCTCCTGGTGAGAAGAAGCGGCGACCGTTTCCAGTCCCTTGTGCTGGCCGGCTCGACACCGAGCTACTCCGATCCGACCCGCGACACGGCCGCCGCCCGGGCACTCCTCGAATCGGACAAGGATCGGTGGGAACACGAGCTGTCGGTCAGATCGGTACGCCAGGCAATGGCTCCCTTCACCGCCGAAGCGGACATCGCCGACCAACCGGAGATTCTGCGCCTCGACAACGTCCAGCACCTCGCCACCGCCGTCACCGCCCGCGTCCTCGACGGCCACGACGCGCTGACGCTGGCGGCTGCCCTACATCCAACTGCTGCCGTCGGCGGGACACCCACCGCGGCCGCCGTTTCCACCATTGCCGAACTGGAGGGTATGGACCGGGGTCGATACACCGGCCCCGTCGGGTGGACAGACACCCGCGGCGACGGTGAGTTCGCCATCGCCTTGCGCTGTGCCGAGATATCCGGGGCCCGGGCGCGATTGTTCGCGGGGGCGGGGATCGTGGCGGACTCGCTGCCCGAGTCGGAACTCGACGAAACCCGCGTCAAGCTGGCAGCCATGATGGGGGCCCTGGACGCGGTCTAGCCGGGCGGAGTAAGCGAGGCGAGGGCCTCGTCGACCACCCGGGCCAGGCGCTGATGTTCGACGACGTTGGCGTCGCGCTCGCTTTCGACCACCACCAGCGCCCCTCCCTCGGCCTCCCACCCCTTGGCCACCGCTCCCTCCAGCGAAGCGGCGTCGCCGGCGGAATGATGCTCGAGCTGGTGGAACTCGGCCAGCAGATCCAGCCGCCGCCCTGGGGGCGTCGCGAACAGGCGCTCGAAATCCCCCCCAGCGTGGCGGGCCTGGGGAAGAAACGAGAAGATCCCGCCCCCACCGTTGTCGATCACGACGAATACACACGGGGGCCGCGGTCGGCACAGGAACCCGTTGGAGTCATATAGCAACGAGAGGTCGCCGCTGAGGGCGAGCGTGCGAAACCCGCCCCCGGCCACGCCCAGGGCGGTCGAGACCAGCCCATCGATCCCCGATGCCCCCCGGTTCGCCACGATGGGCGGCACCTCGAAGGCGTAGTTCTCGACATCTCGAATCGGCATCGACGACGCCACCACCATCCGCTCGGCGGGCAGTCGGCCGGTGATTGCGGCCACGGCCGGCTCGGTGAGACCACCGGCCAGTTCCGGCTCTAGAGACCGGCGCAAGGCGGAATCCGCCGTCTTCCACCATTGCATCCACTCCCCCGCCTCCCGGGCCTCGACCCGGGCCGCCAGCCCGGCGGCGACGGCGGCGGGATCACCGTCCACGATGAGATCGGCCACCCGGCCCGGGTCGGACCATGTGGGAGCGACCACGATCTGGCGGGCGGGCCCGGAAACCAGGTCGATCATGTTGCGTGAAGGGCCCGGCCCGCCGAAGCGGAGCACCACTTCCGGCCGGACCCGGCCCGCCAGGTGATGGCCGGTCGCCAGAGCGGTACTTCCTCGCAGACCGGACTCGGCTGTGGCCAGGACCGGCCACCCCAATACTTCACCCAGGTCGGCTATCGCCCTCTTCCCGGCCACGCCGGCACCCGCCACCACCACCCCCCGCTCCACCCCAGAGACGGCGTCGGCCACCGTGGCGACCACCTCCGGATCCGGCGACCGAGCCCGGGCCACAGTGGTCCAGGGCCGCCCGTCCCTACCCGGCTCGTCATACGGATAAGGCTCGACCCGGCTACGACCGTCGTCCGCGACCGGAACGGTCGGCTCGCGGAACGCCAGATTGAACTGAACGGGGCCCGGCCGCGACCCGAAGCCGGCCGCCTTCCCCAGGCCTTGAGCCACCATCGACCGCCACCATCGCGGTGCATCCGGATGTGACTCGCCCGGGCCGAGATCGAGCACGAAGCGGATCGAGCCTCCGAAGATGCCCACCTGATCGATGGTCTGGTTGGCCCCCACTCCGCGCAACTCGGCCGGACGATCGGATGAGAGCACGATCAGCGGGGTGGCGGAGAGGTCGGCTTCCACCACGGCCGGCAACAGGTTGGCCACGGCGGTGCCCGAGGTGGTGAGCACGGCGGCGGGCCGGCCGCTCGCCTTGGCCCATCCCAGGGCGTGGAAAGCGGCGGAACGTTCGTCGAGGGCAACGACCAGATCGAGATCGGGAGCCTGAGCCGCCGCCAGCGCCAGCGCGGTCGACCGCGAACCGGGTGCCGCCACGACGCGGCCGACGCCACCACGGGCCAACTCGTCGACGACGATGCGGGCGAGGGCGGTGGACGGATTGGGATAGCTCATGTCAACAGTTCCGCCGCCGCCCGCACCCGCCGCAGCATCTCGCCGGCCTGTTCCCGTCCGGGGTGATAACGCTCGAGCAGTTCGGGGAGGGGTTCGGGCCGGCGCACTTCCAGCCATCCTTCCCGGGGAAGGAGCGGCTCGTCGACCACGTCGCCGTCCAGAAGGGCCACCGTTCCCAGGCCGCAGGCGTACTCGAGTTCCGGCAGGGCGGCGGCGGCGGCCAGGCCGGCT
Source organism: Acidimicrobiia bacterium (assembly GCA_035461175.1). GTDB lineage: Bacteria > Actinomycetota > Acidimicrobiia > Spongiisociales > ZC4RG35 > DATHVR01. The sequence continues at coordinate 8,493 of DATHVR010000151.1, forward strand.
GCCATTCCGACCGAGGTCTCGAGTGCCGATGAGACAACCACGGGCAGCCCGGCCCGTGCGGCCAGATCGAGAGTACGTTGTACTCCACCCAGAGGCTGGACCTTGAGCACCAGCAGGTCGGCCGCTCCCGCCTCCACCACCTCGAGCGGGTCGAGGGCGGTACGAACCGATTCGTCGGCGGCGATGGGGACCGCCACCGAGTCCCGCACCTGGCGCATCTCGTCCAGCGACGCCACCGGCTGCTCCACGTACTCGAGACCAAACGTGGCGAGCGCCTCGATACGGGCAACGGCCGTGCTGACATCCCAGGCGCCGTTGGCATCGATCCGGATCCGGCCCTTCGGTCCGAGAGCCCGTCGCACCGCTTCCAACCGGGCCATGTCGGCCAGATCGTCCTGGCCGGGTTCGGCGACCTTCACCTTGGCCGTGGTGCTGGCGGATTCGGCCACGATCTCGGCCGCCACCGTCGGGTCGACGGCGGGGACCGTCACGTTGACGGGAATCCGCCTTCGAAGCGGATCGGGCAGCACGCTGCAGGCGGACTCCAGAGCCGACGCCAGCCACCGGGCCGTCACCTCGGGCGGATACTCGCGGAACGGTGAGAACTCGCCCCAGCCGGCCGGCCCTCGCACCAGCACCGCCTCCCGGTGATCGATGCGGCGAAATCGGTGGCGCATGGGAAGCCGGACCGGATGCAGTTCGAACGAATCGAGAACCGGGCTCATGTACCCGCCTGAACCAGACGTAGATAGTCGACGACGCGCCTGATCTGGCCCTCCGACAGGGTTCGCGCGAACGAAGGCATTCGGCCGCGGCCGTGGGTGATGGCGTCGATCAGGAAGTCGTCGCTTCGCTCTGCTGCCTCGCCTTCCGGGCCTAGGGCCGGACCCAGCCCACCGCTCATGTCGGGGGCGTGGCAACGGGCGCACACCTGGAGGTAGATCTCCTCTCCAGAAGCGTCCTCGGCGGGGCCGCCACAAGCGACGACCACGAGGGCGACGCCGAACATGATCCACATGAGTCGCATCTGGCACCATGCTATGAGGCTCGGGCACCCCCAAAGTCAGCCGGCTCACTCCTCGGGTCGAATGGAAGAAAACCAGGCCGCCGCCGCCCGCACATCCTGAGCCCGTCTCCGATCCATCACCAGGACCGCCTCCGGAGTCTCCACGACCACCACGTCGGAGAGACCGATCACCGCCACCGGCTTCGATTCGGCGCGGAGATACGACCGCTCGACGTCGTGGGAGAAGACGGGACCCTCGGCCACGGTGTCGCTCTCGGGGGCGGCCACCTCCCATAGGGCCTGCCAGGAACCGACATCGCTCCACCCGGCATCGAGAGGGACGGCACGACCACGGTCGGTGTGTTCCATCACGGCGTGGTCGATAGAGATCGAGGGGGCAGCCGAAAAGGCCCGGCCCAGCCGGACCAGGCCGTCATCGCGCTGAGCCTCTTCGACCGCCCGTCGCGCCGCGGCCTCCACTTCCGGTGCCCAGCGCCGCAACTCCTCCAGCATCACATCGGCCGTGAAGACGAACATTCCCGAGTTCCACAGGTACCCAGAATCCACGTAGGTTCGGGCGGTCTCCTCATCCGGCTTCTCGACGAAGCGGATCAGAGGGGCGGTCCCATCCCGGACCTCGCCCACCTCCAGATAGCCGAATCCGGTGTCGGCTCGGGTGGGGACGATTCCGAAGGTGACGATCGATCCCTGAGCGGCGGCGCCGGCAGCGATGGCGAGGCTGCGCCGGAACCGCTCGACGTCGCCGATCACGTGGTCGGCGGGCAGTACTGCCATCACCGTCCCGGGTTCCAGGAGATGGGCGGCGGCTGCCACCGCCGGGGCAGTGTTACGGCCCTCGGGCTCGATGACGATCGACGACGGCGGCGTCCCGGTCGCCGCCAGCTGGACCGCGATCATCTCGGCCTGGGCCTCATTACATACGACCACCGGAGGGCGCCCCTCCTCGAGACCGGCGCTGCGTAGGGCGGTGTCCTGGATCATCGTCCGGTCCCCGACGAGTGCCTGCAGCTGCTTGGGGCGGTGAGGAAGTGACAGCGGCCACAGCCGGGTGCCGCTGCCTCCCGACAGAATCACGGGTACGAGCGGGGCAGGCATCAACGTTCCTCTTTCGCATACAGGTCGCGCAGCCGAAGGTAGGTCTGCATCCCCGAGCGCTGCCGTTCGATCTCGTCGGCTGTCAGTTCGCGAAGGGGTCGGGCCGGGGTGCCGACGGCCAGCGTCCAGGCCGGGATGCGCCGGCCTTCGGGAAGCACGGAACCGGCCGCCAGCCAGGCACCTTGCTCCAGCACCGACCCGTTGAGAGCCAACGCTCCGATCCCGACCAGACACTCGTCACCGACCTCGGCGCCATGGACGACGGCGGAATGACCCACGGTGGTTCGCGCTCCAATCCGGGCCGGGAAGCCGGTGTCGCAGTGGACCACCACGTTGTCCTGGATATTGGTCTCGGGGCCTACCTCGACCTGATCCTCCTCGGCGCGCAGCACCGCACCGAAGAGGACGACGGCACCGGCCCCGATCCGCACCGCGCCCCGCACGATGGCATTGGGGGCAACGAATGCTCCCGGCTCGATGACGGGAGCGGCGATGCCGCTCACTCTTCCAGGCCGATCGACACGTGTCCGCACTCCAGGCACACCTTCCTGGTGATGCCGACCACGGTCGTGCTCTCGACGTAGCTGTGCTCGTGGACCCCCTTCTTTCGCGAGAACATCGACCGCATGCTGGCGCGCAGGCCACTCGTCTCGGCGGGATGGTGGCCGTCGCCGTAGGCGCCGACCATGGCCGGCTGCCGCCTGCGACCGCCTCCCCCATTGCGTTCGGACTCAGGTGCCGCCCCGGATTCGGGCTCGGGATCCGGCTCCGTTTCCGGCTCGGACCGACTGACCGGCTCCGGTTCGGTTTCGGGCTCGGGCTCGGGCTCGGATCGACTGACCGCCTCGGGATGCGGTTCCGGCTCGGACCGAGCGACCGGCGCTGGTCCAGGTTCCGGCTCCGGCTCCGGCTCGGACCGACTGACCGGCTCCGGCTCCGGCTCCGGTTCCGGCTCGGGCCGACTGACCGGCTCGTACTCCGGATCCAGCTCGGGTTCCGCTTCCAACCCAGGCGCCGGCTCCGGCCGCGGCTCCGACTCGGACACGGGGTCGGGTTTCGGCTCGCTCCGCTCTGGTGGGGACGGCGACTCCACCTCGGCGACACCTTCGAGGGAGGTGGCTTCCTCGGGGGCGGAAGCGGCGGCCGGCTCATCGGGGTCGATCGGTCGGCGCTGGGCGGGACTTCCCGCGCCCGGCCCGGCGGGACGGAGGCGAGGCCGTCGACGGAGCGTGGCGGGGGGCTCGGCCGGTGGTTCCTCGGACCCCGGCGTGGGCTCAGCGGTCTCCGTCTTCGCGGCGAAGGGCTCGGCGGGCTCAGCCGGAGCCGGTGGCATGACCTCGTCTGCCTGGGCCTCGTCGGGAACAGGTCCCTCGTCGCCCGTACGTCGGTGGGCGGGGCGCCGGATCTGGGGACGTTTGGGCAGGGCGTCGAGACGCTTCATCTTCCCTATCACCGCCGCTACCTCGGAGGTGTCGAGCCTGTCATCGTCGGCAGACCGTCCCGCTTCGATCGGCGTCGGCGTCTCGTCGGAAGAGGTCACCTCTTCGGTGTAAACGCGTTCCGGGGCAGATTGGGCGTCGAACGGGCCGGCAGCCGCGGCCGCCTCGACCTTGGCCCAGAAGCCGCCGGTGGGCTCGGCGGCGGCGGCCGGCTCCGACTCCTCCGGCGTCTCGACCGGTTCCTGTTGTGCTACCTCGGCCGGAGGTGGAAGCGGTCGATTCAGCTCGGCCTTCGCCTTCCCGAACGCCCGGTGCACTTCGGCCAGGCGGGAGGGTTCATTCTCTCGGCGGGCCGATGCGACCGCCCGCTTGCGGGAGAGGACGTTCATCGAGTGGAAGCGGGCCCAACCTTCGGCCATCGCCTGGACGGCCCCGTAGGCGAAATTCACCTGGTCGTCGGCCAGGAAGGTGATCACCTCACCCTGGAGGTCGATCTGGAACTCGTTGGCTACGACCCTCTCGGCAACCACGTCGGCCAGGCACCAACTGCCCAGCGCCTCGTCTCCCGACATCAGGCGGACATGGGTGTCCGACACCTCGACATAGACGTCGAGATCGGCTCCCTTCGTCTCCTCGATCCGGATCCGGCCGTGATACCGCAACTTACCCCTTTCCTACCTGCCGTCCTGACTGGGCCGACACGGCGTAAGGCATCATCGGCGCTCGAAGAGCCGGACTCAACAGTTACGCCTCACATGTACTCGTCCATGGGAGGGCAGGTGCAGACAAGGTTACGGTCTCCTCCGGCGGCATCGAGCCGTCCGATGGGAGGCCAGTACTTGTCTTGCTCCAACTCCTCGAGCGGGTAGGCGGCCAGCCGGGCCGGATACGGACGATCCCATTCTCCGATCAGGTCGGCGGCCGGGTGAGGAGCGTTGTGGAGAGGATTGTCGTCCCGGGGCCACTCCCCCGCTTCGATCCGGTCGATCTCTCCCTTGATGGCGATCATCGCCCGGCAGAACCGGTCGAGTTCGTACAGCGACTCCGACTCGGTCGGCTCGACCATCAGCGTCCCGGCCACGGGGAAGGCAACCGTGGGGGCGTGGAATCCGTAGTCGGCCAGCCGTTTGGCCACGTCCTCGGCGGTGACACCGGTGCGGTGGGTGATGGCCCTCAGATCGAGGATGCACTCGTGCGCCACCCGACCCCCGGGACCCGTGTACAGAACCGGGAAGTGAGGATCGAGCCGGGCGGCGACATAGTTCGCCGCCACGATCGCCCCTTCGGTGGCAGCCTTGAGACCCTCGGCACCCATCAGCCGGATGTACACCCACGGTATGGGCAGGATTCCCGGTGATCCCCAGGGCGCAGCCGAGATCGGCCCGATTCCGGTCTCGGGCCCGGCCTCGGGCGCCAGTGGGTGATTGGGCAGGAACGGCGCCAGATGGGACATCGCCCCCACCGGGCCGACTCCCGGGCCGCCACCGCCATGGGGGATCGTGAATGTCTTGTGCAGGTTGAGATGGCCGATGTCGGCCCCGAAGTCCCCCGGCCGGGCCAGGCCGACGAGGGCGTTCAGGTTGGCTCCGTCGACATAGACCTGGCCGCCCCGAGCGTGGATGATCTCGCACAACTTGACGATCCCGGGCTCGAACACCCCGTGAGTCGACGGATAGGTGATCATGGCCGCGGCCAGGCGTTTCGAGTGGGCGTCGGCTTTGGCCTCGAGATCCACCAGATCGACGTTGCCGTGATCGTCGGTGGCCACCACTACCACCGCCATCCCGGCCATCGTCGCCGAGGCGGCGTTGGTGCCGTGGGCAGATTGGGGGATCAGGCAAACCACCCGCTGGTCATCTCCCCGGCTGCGGTGGTAGGCACGGATGGCGAGGAGACCGGTCAGTTCGCCCTGCGAACCGGCGTTGGGCTGGAGGGTGATGGCGTCGTAGCCGGTGAGTTCGGCCAGATACTCCTCCAGCTCGGTGATCATCGCCAGATAACCCTCGGCCTGGTCGAGAGGCACGAAAGGATGGAGCTCGGTGAACTCGGGCCACGTCATCGGGATCATCTCGGTAGTGGCGTTGAGCTTCATCGTGCACGATCCGAGCGGGATCATCGAACGATCCAGGGCCAGGTCGCGATCGGCCATGCGGCGCAGGTACCGAAGCATCTCGTGCTCGGTCTGAAAGCGGTGGAACATCGGATGCTCGAGGAAGGGCGTAGTTCGACGTCGATCGGACGGGATGCCATCTGCGGCCCTTTCGTCGTTCTCTCCGCCCCCGAAGGCAGCCAGCACTCCGGAGACCACGGTCGGCGATGACGTCTCGTCGATAGAGATCCCGACGCGCGAGTCGTCGACCCGGCGCAGATTGATTCCCCGTTCCCGCGCCGCCGCAATCACCGTGTCGGCCGAGCACCGGACGGTGAGGGTGTCGAAGAATGTCTCGTTCTCGACCTCGACCCCCTCGATCATCTCCAGACCTGCCGCCAGCCGGCCCGTTAGTTCGTTGACGCGGTGAGCGATGCCAGCGAGACCCTCGGGGCCGTGCCACTGGGCGTAGAGGGCGGCCACCACCGCCAGGAGGACCTGAGCCGTGCAGACATTGGAGGTGGCCCGTTCCCGTCGGATGTGCTGTTCACGAGTTTGCAGGCTGAGGCGGTATCCGGTGCGACCGGCCGGATCTCTGGCCACGCCCACCAGGCGACCCGGGAGGGCCCTGACATGACCCTCTCGAACGGCGATGAATCCGGCGTGGGGGCCGCCGAAAGCCATCGGCACGCCGAAGCGCTGGGTCGAGCCCACGGCGATGTCGGCTCCCAGTGCGCCCACCGGCTCCAGCAACACCGAAGCGAGCAGGTCGGTGGCCGCCACGACGATGCCGCCGGCAGCGTGTACGGCCTCGGCGATATTGGCCAGATCCCCCAGCAGGCCACTCGAACCGGGATACTGGACGAGGACTCCGACGACGCCCTCCATCTCGTCGAGATGTTCCGCCACGTCGACCACCTCGACCGGGATTCCCATCCCTTCGGCCCGGGTCTCCAACACGGCGACGGTCTGTGGATGGCAGTCCCGGTCGATCAGGAAGCGACCTTCGCGGCGGGTGATGCGAGGCGCCATGGCCATTGCCTCGGCGGCGGCCGTGCCCTCGTCGAGGAGCGACGAATTGGCGATCTCGAGGCCGGTCAGGTCGGCAACCATGGTCTGGAAATTGAGCAGGACCTCGAGGCGGCCCTGGGAGATCTCAGCCTGATAGGGGGTGTAGGCGGTGTACCAGGCCGGATTCTCGATGACGTTGCGCAGGATCACGGGCGGGGTGACGGTGCCGTAGTAACCCATCCCGATCAACGACTTGTGGCGCCGGTTGCGTCCGGCATGGCCCCGCAGGACCGCGAGCACCTCCTCCTCGCCGAGCGCGGCGGGCAGGTCGAGGGGCCGGCGCTCGAGGATGCGGTCGGGTACCGCCTCGTCGATCAGTTCATCGACGGTCTCGACCCCGAGAACGGGCAACACCTGTTCGAGGTCGTCGGGCTGGAGCCCGAGGTGGCGGTGGACGAATTGCTGGGCGGTCATGGGCACTCCATAACTCCGGAACTCCGGAGACCGGTGACATTGTCACCGCTGTCGAAGCCTCCAGCGGCGCCTCCGTCGGACGGTCCTGGTGCCTGAGAGTTTCCGCCTTGCGGCGTTGCCCCTTCGGCGTCCCGGCTGATGGGACTCTCCCGTCCGAGATCCTCAGCTCGCCCCATCTTATCCCCGGGGTGGAGATGACACCGGTGAGATCGACCTCCCGCATCCGGGCCATACACTTGCGCCGATGGTCAGCCGTCCTCACACTCGACTTCTCTCGACCAGCCATGGCACCAATCGTGAGGCCTTCTCCGTAACTGACTGGGCCCTGTTCCTGACGCTGGTTCTGATCTGGGGTGGATCGTTCCTCTTCATGGCCATCGGTCTCGACCACTTCCATCCGGGCCTGGTGACGTTCCTGCGGGTCGGATTCGGTGCCGCCACTCTCGCCCTGATCCCTCGCGCCCGGCACACCCCGATCGCCCAGGAAGATTGGCCCCGGGTGATCGTGCTGGGCGTCATCTGGATCGCCCTCCCACTCACCTTCTTTCCCATCGCCCAGCAATGGATCAACTCGGCGGTGGCGGGGATGCTCAACGGCGCCATGCCCATCTTCACCGCACTGGTATCGGTCGCCCTCCTGCGTGAACTGCCGGGCCGTCGCCAGTCCTTCGGCCTGGTGATCGGATTTGCCGGCATCGCCGCCATCTCGATCCCTTCGGCGGGTGGCGAGAGCACAGCGGTGGTCGGCGTCGCCCTCGTTTTGGCCGCCACCATCTGTTACGCCTTCGCCACCAACATCGTCGCCCCCCTCCAGCAGAAGTACGGGTCGCTGGCCGTGCTCGCCCGCGTGCAGTGGGTGGCGGTGCTGTTGGTGGTTCCGTATGGAGCGGTGGGACTGGGCCCGTCGGAGTTCGCCTGGTCCTCGTTGTTGGCGGCACTGGCCGTTGGGGTGCTGGGAACCGGCCTCGCCTTCGTGTTGATGGGCACTCTGGCCGGGCGGGTGGGCGCAACCCGAGCCTCCTTCATCACCTACGTCATCCCGGTGGTGGCCCTGGTGCTCGGGGTGGTCTTCCGCAGCGACCAGGTGTCACCGATCGCAGTCGTCGGAGTCTTGTTGGTGATCGTCGGAGCCTTTCTCGCCTCCCGGCGCGAGCTCTAGCTCACACCGGAACCGAGCTGGCCCCCATCCGGTCGACCAGCCTCTCACCCGGCTTCAGGGGGAAGTGACAGGCGACCCGGTGGCCCTCACCGACCTCGCCCAGCGCGGGTGTCTCCAGGGCGCATCTCTCCACCGCGATCGGGCAGCGGGTACGGAAACGGCAGCCACTGGGCGGGCTGGCCGGGGAGGGGAGATCGCCGGCCAACACAATGCGCCGGCGAGCCCGCTCCACCACCGGGTCGGCGACGGGAACCGCCGAGAGCAAGGCGTGGGTGTAGGGGTGGGCGGGGGCCGAATAGACATCTGTGCTGCTGCCGGATTCCACCGTTCGCCCCAGGTACATGACGATCACCCGGTCCGAGACGTGGCGCACTACCGCCAAATCGTGGGCGATGAACAAGTAGGCGGGACCCATCGTCGCCTGAATCTCTTCGAGCAGGTTCAGGACCTGGGATTGGATCGAGACGTCGAGAGCCGACACCGGTTCGTCGAGAACGACCAGATCGGGATTCAATGCCAGAGCACGGGCGATCCCCACCCGCTGTCGCTGGCCTCCCGAGAACTCGTGGGGATACCGGTTCCCGTGCTCAGGCGAGAGGCCCACGGCTTCCATCAGCTCACCCGCCCGCTCCCGGGCCTCGCTCCCCCGCATCCCATGGATCACCAACGGCTCGGCCACCGTGTCCCGCACCGGTATTCGGGGGTTGAGGCTGGCATAGGGGTCCTGGAACACCATCTGCATCCGGCGGCGCAGTTCGCGTAGGCGCTCGGGCGACGCCTCGATCAGGTCCTCGCCCCTGAATAGCACCTCTCCCCCGGTCGGCTCGACGAGTCGCAGAATCGACCGTCCCAGGGTCGTCTTCCCACACCCGGATTCCCCCACGACGCCCACAGTTTCCCCCGTCTTCACTTCGAGGTCGATTCCATCGACGGCGTAGATCGTGCCCACTTGACGCCGCAACAGACCCGCCCTCACGGGGAAGTGAGTCTCGAGACCTCGAACGGATAGCAGCGGTTCCACTCACCCCACCCCTTCCAGGTCCTCCGCCAGGACTCGGTCCACGTGATGACAGCGCACCGCGTGTCCGACCGCGACCTCGGCGAGGGGCGGCAGTGTCTCGGCGCAGATCTCGGTGGCGTACCCACATCGTGGCCGGAAGGGACATCCTCGAGGACGGAGGATCGCCGAGGGGGGAGCGCCCGGGATGGAGAAGAGGGGGGCATCACCAGTTCTCTCGATTCGGGGAAGTGAACGGAGAAGCCCTTGGGTGTAGGGGCTTGCCCCCTCGGCGAATATGTGTCGGGTGGGTCCGGATTCGAGGAACCGGCCCCCGTACATGACCTGGACCCGGTCGGCGGTGCCTGCCACCAGCCCGAGATCGTGGGTGATGAGAATCAACGCCGAACCGACCTCTTGCTGGACCTGGCGCATCACCTCCATCACCTGCGCTTGGATGGTGACATCGAGAGCCGTGGTGGGCTCGTCGGCGATGACGAGCCGGGGCCGGTTGGCCATGGCGATGGCAATGACGATGCGCTGACGCATTCCGCCCGAGAACTCGTGCGGATACTGGTCGATTCTTCGCCCCGGCTCGGGAATCCCCACCATCTCGAGAAGATCGAGAGCCTCATCACGTGCCTCGTCGCGATCCAGATCCTGGTGCTGGCGGAGCATCTCGGTGATCTGGTCTCCCACCGTGAAGACCGGATTGAGGGAGGTCATCGGGTCCTGGAAGATCATCGCCAGATCGGACCCACGGCGACGACGCATCTCCCGCTCGGATGCGCCCCGCAACTCGACACCGTCGAAGCGGATCGATCCCGCCACCTGCGCCCGCCTCGGGAGCAGACCCATCAGAGCCAAGCCGGTCACCGACTTGCCCGAGCCTGACTCTCCCACGATCCCGAGCACCTCCCCGGATGCCACCGAAAAGGAAATGTCCTCGACGGCATGCACGACTCCTTCGTCGGTCGGGAACCTGACCGACAGACCCGACACTTCGAGCAGGGTGGTTCGAGGCGGATCGGCCGCCATGCCACTGGCCCGGCCTCCCGGATCGGGCGTCACCTTCCCCGTCACCGCTGCCCCGCCGGGTCGAGGGCATCACGCAGTCCGTCGCCGATGAAGTTGACGCCCAGCGTGATAAACACCGCCACCGCCCCCGGAAAGAGGATGCGGGATGGGACCGTGTCGATGGCACCCTTGGCCTCGTTGATGAGATTGCCCAGAGTCGGAATCGGGAACTGCACGCCGAGTCCGAGGAAGGAAACCGTCGACTCGAGGATGATGGCGGTTCCCACCAGCAGAGTCATCTCCACCACAATCGGGCCGATGGCGTTGGGAAGGATGTGCCGGAACATGATCCGCGGCGCCTTGGCTCCGGCCGCCCGAGCCGCCTGGACGAAGTCCGCCTCCCGGGTGGACAGGAACAGCCCCCGCACCACCCGTGCGATCCGCACCCACAGCAGTCCCGCCAGAATGAGCGCCAGGGCCCACGGGCCCGAACCCCAGCGCAGAGCGAGGACGAGGAGGACGGCCAGAGCCGGCACCACCAGGACAAGATTGATGAACTGGGACACGGCCGCATCCACCCACCCCCCGAAATAGCCCGAGAAGGCACCGAGCAAAGTGCCGAAGGCGGTCGCGACGACAGCGACCAACAGAGCAATCCGAATCGAAAATCGACCGCCCATGAAGGTGCGGACCATCAAGTCGCGCCCGATCTGGTCGGTTCCGAACGGATGCTCCCACGAGGGCCCCTGGCGAAGATCCGGGGTCAACTGGTCGAACTCGTAGGGTGAGAGAGCAGGGACGATCCAGAAGGCGGCCACGAGGATGCCCAACACCGCAACAGAGACCATTGCCACCCGGTGGTGACGGAATCGATCCCACACCTGGCGGGCGAAGCTGCGCGCCTCCGGGGAGAGCGAGGGCTCCAGTCCCGCGCCGGCCGTCTCGCCCTCGACCGTGATCGACGCGGCGTAATCCTCAGTCATACCGGACCCGCGGATCGAGGAAGCCGTAGAGGAGGTCGGCGACCAGGTTGAAGGCCACGGTTATGACGGCGATGAACATGACCACGCCCATTACCAGGTCGAGATCCTGGGCGGTGAGCGAACTGATGAGAAGCTGGCCCAGTCCGGGCCAGGCGAAAATCGTCTCGGTGATGACGGAACCGCCGAGGAGAGCCGAGAAATCCAGCGCCCACAGCGTAACGATCGGAATCATGGCGTTGCGGAGGGCGTGAACGAATACCACCTTCCGTTCCGACAGCCCCTTTGAGCGTGCCATGCGGATGTAGTCGGCGTTGATCACCTCCAGCATCGAGGCCCGCCCGAACCTGCTCTCGGTGGCCACGATCACGAGGGCCAGGGTGGCTATGGGCAGGGTGGCCGAGGCGACGTAGTCCTGCCAGGAGTCGAGGTGCATCCCGGTCACGTAGAAGGGCTTGGTCCCAGTCCAGTCCTGCCACCAGACTCCGAAGGCGACCTGAAGCAGCAGGCCGAAGAAGAAGGTGGGCATCGAGATCCCAAGGAAAGAGCCCCCGGTCACCAGGTAGTCGGCGAGCGAGTACTGGCGGACGGCGGAGATGACCGACAGGACCATGGCTGTGATGGCAATCAGGACGAAGGCCGGCACCGCCAGCAGCGCGGTGTTCCAGGCTCGCTCGAACAGGATCGGCGCCACCGGCTGTTGGCCCAGCGACGTAGAAATGCCCAGGTCTCCCTGGACGGCCGAGCCGATCCATCCCAGGAACCGAACCGGAATCGGCTGGTCGAGGTCGTAGAGGTCGATGATGCGGTCGTAGGCGGCCTGGTCGCAGTTGGTGCAGGTGGCAAGGCGAGCCAGGGGGTCGTTGGCGACCGACACCAGCACGTAGACGAGAAAGGTCGCCCCCACGAGCACGGGGAGAGTGGCGGCGATGCGCCGGACGGCGTAGGTCAGCATGAGACCGGATCGGACACGCCCGTCTTATGCCCCTTCGCCTGATCCCATTTCACGACCACCCGCCCGAGCTCAATCACCACGCTCCACGGCTCCACCCACCACCCACGACTCCCGGCGGAGCCGGCAATGCCGTGACATGCCCACCCCGCTATCGGGCATGAACGCGCCGCGGGGATCACCCCGCCCCGAGCGAGACAGGAGACAGAGATGCGACAACGATGGCTCATCGCAATCACCGCCCTGGCGGTGGTGCTGACGGCCTGCGGTCAGGCCGAGCCCGCCGACACCACCGCCGGCGAGGCTGGGGGCACGACTATGGCGCCCGATGACACCAGCCCCACCACCATGGCGCCGGACGGGGCGCCGGCAACGACCGCCGCCCCGACCGGAGGGGACTACTGCGACGGGCGAGAGGGTGAACTGATCTGGGCCCACGAGCAGGAGCCCCCGGACATGCACCTCAACGACCCCAACAACAATCTGTCGATCACCAGCTACATATGGCAAGCGCTGTGGGAGGACCTCTACGGTGTCACCAACGACATCGGCTTCTACCCCGAGTTGCTCGCCGAGGAGGCCACCGTGTCGGAGAACGGCGACGGTTCCGTCACGATCTCCCATCGCCTCCGGGACGGGCTGACGTGGTCGGATGGTGAACCCCTCACCTCCGATGATGTCGAGTTCACCTACGAGGTCCTGATGGACGGCTACGACCCCGACTCGGGCGGCGGTACCTACCTCATTACTTCCCGCCAGGGATACGACCAGATAACCGACTTCAACGTCATCTCTCCCACCGAGTTCGAAATCACCTACGAGCCGTTCTTCGCCGGATGGAAGTCGTTGTTCACCAACGTCTTCCCCGCCCACGCCTTCGGCGACGACGCCGACGCAGACACCGTGAACGAGATGCAACGCACCTGGACCGGCGCCAACGGCGCCCCGCTCCCGTCCTCGGGGCCGATGGTGTTCGAGAGCTGGGACCAGGGTGTGTCCATGCATCTGGTCCGCAACGACAGATACCACGGCTCGATCAGCCCCGAGGCCGTCAACCGAGGACCGGCCTGTGTGAGTGGCGTCCGCATCAACTGGGTGGCGGACACCGACGCTCAGGTCAACTCATTGAAGGCAGGGGAGGCGCATGTGGTCTTCACTCAGCCCCAACTCGCCTTCGAAGAGATCAGCGGCGACGACGCCTTCACCGTGGCTGCGTCCCCGGGGCCGATCTACGAGCACTGGGGAATCAACCTGCTCAACCCGCACCTGGCCAAGCCGGAAGTGCGCGAGGCGCTCGCCTTCGCCCTCGACAAGGCACAGGTGATCGAAACCCTGTACGCCCCCATCCTGGGAGACGTCCTCGATCCGGCCGGACTCGGCAACACGATGTGGATGGCCAACCAGCCCGTCTACGAGGATCACCAGACTCCCGAGGGCTACGGACTGGGCGACGTCGAGTCGGCTCGCGCCGCCCTCGAGTCAGCCGGGTACAGCGCAGAAAGCGACGGGATTTACGCCCACCCCGACGACGGACGGCTGACTCTGCGAGTAGGGACCACCGGCGGTAACGCCCTCCGCGAGCTACAGCAGCAGATCATCCAGGCCCAGATGAAAGAGGCCGGAATCGAAATCACCATCGACAATGTGCCCGGGTCGGATTACTTCACGAACCGGCCATTCTCGGCGGACAACCTGCTGGCTTCGGCTTCCGGCGGCGAGCTGGGCGATCCGAACCTGGTGGACATAATGCAGTTCGCCTGGGTGGGAGGCCCCTGGCCCGGTGGCCAGCTGTCCTCCTACCTGTCGGGAGGAATCGTGGAGGACGCCGAGGGCAATCCGGTTCCGGCCACCGGCAACCCCTACGGGTTCCGGAACGAGACCTTCGACGCTCTGGCGGCGCAGTGCAATGCCACCATCGACGACGAGGAAAGGGCCGCGTGTTACAACGAAGTCGATACCTACGTGACGACTCTCGGACCGGATCCGGACCAGGGCCTGTTCATGCTGCCGATCACACAGAAGCCAGACTTCTTCGCCTACAGCAACCAGGCGTTGGCGAAGGGGGCGGTGGCGCCCGACGCCAACACGGCCGGTCCACTGGCCAACGTCGTGGACTTCGTCCTGCGTTGAGGGCCGGACAAATGAGGGGGCCGTCTCCGGACGGCCCCCTCTCGAATTCCTCGACAATCCGACATGCCGACGGGTCGGCGCGCATAGATTGGACGTGGTGGATCGCAGCGATGCCCAACTGCTGGAAGCAGCAGCCGCGGGAGATGCGCAGTCCTACGCGCTCTTCTTCCGTCGGCATGTCGACTCGGTCACCCGTTACGCAATGCGCCGCTGCAACGGCCCCGAGGACGTCGCCGACCTCGTCGGCGAGTGCTTCCTGGTCGCCCTGCAGGCGGCAAGCCGCTATCGACCCGAGACGGACACCGCGCTCCCCTGGCTCTTTGGGATCGCCCGACGTCTCGTTGCCAGGCAACGGCGACGCACCGCCAGTCGCCGGCGTCTGCTCGCCAAGACCTCGAACGTGTTTCCTCGTTTCTCCGAGTCCGAAGCCGACGCAGTCGCCCGCGCCATCGATGCGTCCCGCCAGGCGCCGGCTCTCGAGCGGGCACTGGCCCGGCTCAGCTCTTCGGAACGCGAGGTCTTACTGCTGGTCGCCTTCGATGGCGTGTCACCCTCAGAAGCGGCCATCGCGCTGGGGATCACTCCCAACGCCGCTCGGCTCCGCCTCTCCCGCGCCCGCAAGACGGTAAAGGATGCGCTGGCTGTCGACCCTTCGCTTCCCCTGGATCCCGAGGCAACCTATGCCATCTGAGCTGCGACGACCTCCGATCCCTGATCTGTCCGACTGGAGCGGCCGGCTCGAACGAGAACTGGTGGCATCGGTGCGTCCGACGAAGCGCACGCTGATTCGACCTCAGATCATGGAACGAGTTCTGCGGATCAGCCGCAGCATCGCCCGGCCCGCCGGACACGGTGTCGCCGCAGTAGCGGCATCACTGGTGGTAGTGACGTCGCTGTCGGTGCCTGCTCCGGTTCAACGCTCCGCCGTCACGACGCCACCACCTCTGCCGGCACTAGATCAGTCCATCGCGATCATCCCGACACAGTCAGCGGGATTCGTCGCCCTGCTGCCCCCGGAGGATGCGGCCGCCGTCAGAAGCTCTGACATCCAACTCACCCGGAGCGCATTAACTGAGGCACCGCAGAGCGATGCTCCTGCGGTCCCCACGCCGGACGGCGGAGGGTGGGCGGAAGCCACCCTCCGCCCAACGGTCCGCTGACGGCTAGCTGTGACAACCGGGGACGTTGTCCTTGGCGGCGGCCCGACGCAGGGCCCGAAACATCAGGTGCTGGTCGCCGAGCCGCCGGCGAAGCTCGCGTTCCAGGCCGCCGATCGGGTAGAGGTTCTCGGGCGCCCGGGGATCCTTGTGGGGGCGGGAGGCGAAACGGGGCAGGGTGGCCGTGACCTGGTCGGCCAGGCGGACCGCGGCGGCGATGTCGACGTCGGCCGCCACCTCGCAGCGCACCAGGCCCTCGGCGGGGCCCTGGCCGCGGGCCAGCCGCACGTACCACGAGTAGCGCGACCAGGCCCCGGTGGTCAGGAAGAGCGGCGTGCGCCGTCCCACCGCCAGCCCGTACTTGACGTCCCACAGCTCGGGCGGGAGGTACTCGACGTGCTCACGCTTGATGTATCCCACCGCTCGCTCGACGTGGCGGCGGTGGCTGAGGGGGCCGTCCACGACCACCAGCGCCACCCCATCCTGGGAAGCGGCTACGACGCCTTCCAGCTCGCCCATCCGTTGCTGGATCCCGAGCCACAACTCCTCCGGTGTCTGGCCATAGGTAGCCCGGACCTCGTAGCTTCCGCACCGGGTCTCCACGGCCTCGACACCGTGGGCGGCGGTGAAGAGTCCCCGTTCTACCGCCGTTTCGACCACGGTGGCGTGGCCGTTGGCCCGGACGGCACCGGCGGCGTAAGTGGCGGCCAGACCCAGCCCGGGACGACCCTCGCTCTGTTCGATCCACAGGTTGGCGTCGACCCGGCGAACCCCGTCGACGAACAGCACATCGTCGAGAGCCGCCGAATCCGGCGCCATGCCGCGCCACTCCCCCGCCGGAACCTCGACACCCACGTCGACCCGGGAGCTGGCGTCCTCGAGGTCGGGGTCGACCGGCATCCCGTATTCGGGCGACCACTGGGCCACGGTGAATCTCATACCGCCCCACCCACCCACCGGAATCTCATATCCGAGGTCGGAGGTCGGAGGTCAGAATCAGCCAGTCGGAAGTCGGAAGTCGGAAGCCAGACTGGCGTGCAGATAGCGACCGAGACGGGTTGATGCTGCACGTCGGTTTCCGAAAACAGGCTGTCATCAGGTTTCGATTCTCTCGATCGTGCTGCCCCCGGGGCCGGGTCGGATCTCGAAGCGGACCGGCACCTGTTCCCCCAGGTCCTTGACGTGGGTGACCAGGCCCACCACCCGGCCGCTTGCCGCCAGCTCGGTGACGACGGCCGTGACGGTCTCGAGCGTCTCGGCGTCGAGGCTGCCGAATCCCTCGTCGAGGAAGATCGCCTCCAGACGGCTGCCGCCCAGTCGCGACATGTTGGACAGCTGCTCGCCGAGGGAGAGGGCCAGGGCCAACGAGACCAGGAAGGTCTCTCCGCCTGAAAGGCTGCGCACGGAGCGCCGTTCGTCGGCATTGCGGTGGTCGATGACTTCGATGCTGCGGTCGTGCAGCGCCAACGAGTAGGCACCCCGAGTCAGGTCGTCGAGCAGCGAGTTGGCCCCCTCGACCAGGGTGGCCAGGGCTTCGGCCAGAAACCAGCCGACGAAGTTGCCGGCCCGAAGATGATTGGCGAGAGCCGAGGCCACCGCCCCGCTCCGGGAGAACCTGGCCAGATCTGCCTCCAGCGTCTCCCGCTGGGAGCGCCGTTCGCGCACCCGATCGAGATCGGCGGCGGCGGTGGCACAGGCGGCGGCCAGCCGGGACGAGGCGGCTCCGGACCCGCCCACTCCGAGTTCTTCCAGCTTCGCCGCCAGCCGTGCCCGTTGCTCCTCGAGGTCGGCCTGGGCCAGCTTGGCCTGTTCCTCGCAGGATTCCACCCTGGCGTCGAGCAGCTGGGCCTGTTCCCGGGCCCATTCCGCCAGTTCGGACCAGGCGTCGTCGAGGGCATCCCGTCCCGCCGCCGGAGGCCCGAGGGCGGCCACGCCATCTCGCGCCGCCGAGTAATCATCCCACGCCTGACGCTCGCGAGTTTCCAGGGTGGTCAGGCCGGCCCGGGCGTCGACCACCCTTCGCCGGGCCTCCTTCAGAGCATTCTCCAGGACGGCGGCTTCCGCATCGAGCCGGCTCCGTTCATCCAGCAGGCCCTTGAGCTCGGGCTCGCCGGGGGCATCGCCCAGACGCCGTCCCAGGTCATCGATCGTTTCGACACAGGCGGCGTGGGTGGCGCCCGCCTCAGCCCGGGCGTGTTCGGCTCGGCGCAGAACCGACTCTGCTTCGGCGACGGAACCCTCGGCCGAGCCGACGGCCGCCTTCAACTCGTCCAGGTCGACCGGCGAATCGTCCGGCTCCTCCTCGAGAGGACGGTGGCACACCGGGCAGGGATCGCCGGCGTGGAGGCCGACGGCGAGAGCATGGGCGGCGTGGCGGGTGCGCGCCTCCTCCCAGGCAGCAGCCGCCCCGTCTCGACCCGACCGTGCCTGAGCGACGGTCTCGGTGGCCGATGCCACCTCCTGATCGAGACCGGCGAGGTCGATGGCCTCCCGCTTCTTCTCGGACTCACTCAGTTGCTGTCGCATCTGGAGCATCGCTTCGAGTTCCGGACGTGACGGCGTCCCGGCGGCGGCTTCGACGGCCTTCTCGACGGCCTCCATCGCCTGGCCCTCGTCGGCCTGGGCCTGGCTGAGTCGCTCGCGGGCAACCTTGAGATCCTCCGCCAGCCGCCCGACCGAATCGGGAACCCGGACCTGGGCCACCTGTTTCTGTTGTTCCTGAACCGCCTTCAGCTCCTCGATCCGTTGCCGGACTTCGTTCTGAGCCGCCTGGATCTGCTCCTCGGCGTGGCCGACCGGCCCCACCTGGGCCTCGAGTGTGGCCAGACGCCGGGCGGTCTGGTCCTCGGCCTCGGCGGTGGCGTCGGCAAGGTGGTCGAGTTGAGTCCGGGCCGACTCCCCCAGCGCCTGGGCGGTGCGCTGCCGCTCCACCGCCAGGCGGCGCACCTCGTCGAGAACTCCCATGTCGAGCAGGGCCTTGACCAGCGCCTGCTGGCCGGCCGGGGTGTCGTGGAGGAAGGCGGCGAACTCGCCCTGGGGCAAGACGACCGAGCGATTGAAGTGGTCGAGCCCGAGCCCGAGAAGTTGCTCGACGTGGCGGCCTACCTCGTCGGCTCCGGAAGCGAGCACCGCTCCCCCACTCTCGAGACGGGCCTCGGCCACGGTGGCACCGCCCCGGGGATTCCGGCGCACCACCCGGGCGGCGGTGTAGGGAACCCCTTCGACGGTGAACTCGAACAGGACCCGGGCCTCGGCGGCCCCGAGGGAGATGACGGGCTCCACCGCCCGGCCTCCGTAACGGGCCACCCTTCCATACAGGGCAAACGTGATGGCATCGATCACCGAACTCTTGCCGCTGCCGGTGGGGCCGGTGAGGGCGAAGAGGTCGAGCCCACCGAAGTCGATCTCGGTGGCCGACCGGAAAGGTGCGAACCCGGCCATCTCGAGGCGTTCAGGCTTCATGGGCCTCCTCGACCAGGTCCTCGAACAGCTTCACGACCGCCTCGTCGAAGGCGTCTACCTCGTTGAGGTATTCGGTGAGCAGCTCGGAATGGGAGCGCCCGCTCCGATCGGGCCGCTCCCCGGCCTGGTCCTTCCGGCGCCGGGGGTCAATCACCACCTCGACTGCCTGTGGGAGCATCTCCCGGACCGTGTCGGCGATGCCCACCCGCACCGGCTCGTCGAGGACCACCCGGACGTAGTCGGATTCGGGAATCTCGGCGGCGGCCGCCTCGACCTGGGCCAGGGTCCCCGACACGGTCCGCAGCCTCCTTCCCCGGCTCAGCGGGCGGAAATCGACCTTGGAGGGTTGCCCGGGCTCGGCCTCGACCAACAGGACACCCTTGCGATCGTCCTCTTCACCGAAGTCGAGCTGGATCGGCGAACCCGAGTACCACACCGGGGCACCCGCCGGCAGCTTCTGATGGCGGTGCAGGTGCCCGAGGGCGACGTAGGACAGGCTGGTGGGGAACGCCTGGGAGGGAATCGAGTAGTCGAACACCGTATGAGCCGCCCGCTCCCCACCGCCCACCTCGCCGCCGTGGACCATGACGTGGCCCACCACCACGTTGACGTCGTCGGCGGACAGGTCCTGGCACAGAGCCTCGATGATGGCCGACATGCGGTCGACGTACTTGCCGCCCTGGCGGTCGGCATCGAGGTCCATCAGATCGGCCGCCGAAACGATGGCGCGCTGGGAGACGAACGGAATCATCGCCACCCGGGCCGGTTCCACCGGCCGCACCACGCCGCCCCGGTCGGGAGCCGCCACCGTGCTGACACTTGTCACCCGCCCCAGTTCGAGTAGAGGAGCCACCGCCTCCAGACGCCGGGGATGGTCGTGGTTGCCCGCCACCATCACCACCGGTGCCACCTGGGCCAGTTGCATCAGGGTGCGATACACCAGTCGCTCCGCCTCGGGGGGCGGGCTGGAGATGTCGAACTGGTCGCCGGCCACCAGCACCAGATCCACCGCTTCGTCGGCGGCGATCCCGGCCATCTCGTCGAGGACCTCGGTTTGCTCCTCGACACGGCTGCGCCCGCGGATGGTACGGCCGACATGCCAGTCGGCGGTGTGGAGAATCTTCACTGCTCCGAGACTAGGTCGGGGGTGTGACAGTTCCCGGCGTTTGCCGCCCCCGCAACCGTTCTGTGGGCCGGAAAGCGCGCCAGAACCGTCATTTTCCGACCCACAGAACGGATCCGTGCCCCTTTGGCGGGAACCCGCCCGCCCACCGCCGACGTCAGATGGGCATGAAGCGTGTGCCCTCCGTCTTCGCCGCCCTCGCCCTGGTAGCTACCGCTTGCGGCACCGGGACGACCCCTACCTTCGACTCCGAACCCATCACCGAACCCACCGAGACCGCTCCCCCGGGGCCGCCCCGGACCCTCGCTGTCTCGGTGTCGCGGACCGATCCCGATCCGGCGGCGCCGGTCGCCCAGCTCGTCACCGGGTTCAACGACGCCGGCTTTGAGTTGCTGGGGCGCCAGGGGACCGAGAACTTCGTCTTCAGCCCCCTCAGCATCGGCCACGCCCTCCTCATGGCGCGAGGAGCTGCCGACGACCCCACCGGCCGGGCGATCGATGCCAGGTTCGATCTTCCCGAAGACCGGGCTGCCCACCAGGCCTGGAACGCCCTCGATCAGCAACTGGGTCAGGCGACCGCCGATCAGGACGAGATGGAGGTCACGATCGCCGACCGGATCTGGCCCCGGATCGGTCTGGAGCCGGAACAGGACTGGATCGACCTGCTGGCGGCCGAGCACGGCGCCTCGGTGGAGACTCTGGACCTGTCCGGTGACCCCACCGGGAGCCGGAAGCACATCAACGAATGGGTCTCCCAACAGACTCAGGGCCTCATCCCCGACCTCCTGCCAGACGGATTCATCACGCCCCAGACCCTGTTGGTGCTGACCGACGCCGTCTACTTCGAGGCCCGCTGGCAGACGCCGTTCGGCAAGTACGGCACCGTGAGTGAAGATTTCACGCTCCTGGACGGGAGCACGATCCAGGTCGAATACATGCGGGAACTGGAACTGCTGGACCGCCGCGGCGTCGGGGACGGCTTCGTCGCCGCGGAGATCCCCTATGTGGGCGGGGAGTTCTCGATGCTGCTGATCGTGCCCGACCGGGACCGGTTCACCGAGATCCGCGATTCCCTCGACCAGGGGCTGGTAGACACCATCGACCGCACCTTCGAGGAGGGGCCATTCGAACTCCTGGTTCCGAAATGGGAGACAACCACCAACCTCGATCTGCTCCCGTGGCTCGAAGAGGCGGGCGTAGCCCCCGGAAGCTATCCCGGCATCGACCCGAGCGCCTTCCTGGCCGGAGCCGTCCATGGCGCCGACATCGCGGTGGATGAGGAGGGGACCGTGGCGGCGGCCGCCACCGGACTCGGCTTCAACGAATCGGCCGGGGCTATGCCGGAACTGACCATCGCCGCCGACCGGCCCTTCCTCTACCTGATCCGCCACCGTCCCAGCGGAGCGGTCTTGTTCGCCGGCCAGGTGACCGACCCGCGCTAGCTCTCTCCCGCCCGGTAGACCCTGACCTCCACCCTCTCCAACGTCACCAGGCCGTCGCCGATCATCCCCTCCAGGGCGGGGAGGACTGCCTCGATCTTCTCAGAGGCGTCCACACACTCGATCACGATCGGCAGGTCCTCCGATAGGCGCAGGATGTGAGCGGCATGGAGGCGACTCGACTTGCCGAAGCCCTCGATCCCGCGCAGGACGGTCGCTCCCGCCAGACCCTCCTTGCGCATCAACTCGACTATCGCCTGATACAGCGGCCGTCCGTCGTAGGTATCGGACTCGCCGATGAATATCCGCAGCAACCGGGCCTGGCTGGTGTTCTCCATGTGCTCTCCTATCCGTTCGTGAGGCTATACCCGAGGGCGGCAAGGGCGACGCCACCGACGAGGCCACCCAGCAGGTTGATGAAGGCGAGCGGGCGCAAGCGCACCATTCCGATGCGCAGCGTCTCGACCATCCAGGTCGAGTAGGTGGTGAATCCGCCCAGGAAGCCGCCGAGGCCGATCACCCACGGAGACGTAGCACCACCGGCTCCGGCCACCAGTCCAAGCATGAATGCTCCACTCAGATTGACGAGGATGGTCCCGGCCGGAAACCCGGCCCCGGCCCGCTCCTGGACGAAACCCGAGAGGATATATCGCGCCACGGCCCCCACTCCTCCGGCCAGCGACAGGATGACCAGGCTCACGTGGCCCCTCCGCCCAGCCGCAACCCGAGTTGTGCCGACGCCAGGCCACCGACGAGCGAGGCCAGGAGGTAGGCGAGCGCCGGACCGACACGGGCGGCTTCGACCAGCATGATGAGGTCGACGCTGAATGCCGAGAAGGTGGTGAAGGACCCCAGGAGCCCGATCCCCCAGAACTGGACCGACCATCGCCGGTCGGGAGCCGTCCGCTCTCGCCGGGACACGAGATAGCCGAGGAGGAAGGAACCGATCAGATTGACGGCCAGGACCGATGCGGGAAACCCATCGGCCGGATGCGATATCAGCTCTCCGATTCCGACCCGGGCGGCCGAACCGAGAACCCCGCCGCCGAGCACGGCGACAAGCGACCGAAGCGGCTCTCGACTGCGTTGCGATCGGGGATGGGGATGGCTCGACACGGTTCCTTCCGTCTGTCCAGGAGCCATCAGCCCTTGTCGGGCGCTTCACGGCGAGCCCCATCGCCGGGGATCATCCTAGTTCTACGAGCGGGTCACAATCCCTCGAAGGGGTCGTCGGGGACGTCGCCCCGGCCCGCCCCGGCAGCCACCTCGGATGGGCGGGTGGCCCAGGCCGGGAAGGGGAACTCGGCCACGACCGGCACGGGTAGTTCCGGCTGGCTGACCAGCATCGTTCCCGGCTTGATGATGGTGGCCCGCTGACGATGGACCTGGGGCAGAAACCCGTACTCCTCCCGGCTGGCCTCGGCCGAGTCGAGTCGGCCCACCACCCGGATCGAGGAGTTGGCGATGATGCGGCGCTCAACCTCGGAGGCGGTCTGCTGGGCGCCGATCAGGATCACACCCAGGCTGCGACCGCGTTCGGCCACATCGAGCAGGATCTCCTTGATCGGGCTCGACCCGTCCCGGGGGGCGTACTTGTTCAACTCGTCGAGCACCACGAACAGGAGATCGTCGTCACCCTGGCGACCCTGCCGTTCCTTCTGCTCGAAGGCACGCCGCACCGTGACCCCGACGACGAATCGCTTGGCCCGGTCGTTGAGATTGTGGAGGTCGACCACCGTGACCTGGTTGTTCTCGAGGGCCACCCGGTGTCGCTCCGGGTCGGGGAGATTGCCCCGGATCAACCGCTCGACGTGACGTACCGCCGAGTTGAGCCGGCGGACGAAGGCGTTGATGGTCCCCCGCCCGATGGCAGTCCCGGCCCAGACCGGGCCGTCGTCCTCGCTCAGGACCTTCTCGGTGATCAACTCGACCAGGGCGCGGAAAGTGCGGACCGTGGTCCCGTCGATCACCACCGATCCGTCGTCGGTGGCCTGGGCCCGCTTCAACTGGGCCATGACCGAATACACCACCATGGTGTACTGGGCCCGGTCGTCCTCGGCGTCGGCGAACAGGAACGGAAGCAGGTCGTCGTGGCAGAACTCGCCCAGGGACCAGCAGAACGAGGTCACGTCGGACCGGGAGTGGACGTCGGCCCGCAGGGTGGCCGAGTCGGGGCGGGGCGGGGCGTAGAGGCCGACCGAGCGGAAGGGCTCGGCCGGCAGCCCCAGCGACCCGTAGCGGGCGACCTGGTCGGCGTCGAGGAGACCGTTGGGGCGGTCGAGATGGAGCAGATCCTCGCCCTTGACGTTGAAGATCAGAGCCTTGGTGTTTATCGCTCCCGCCCCCAACACCCCGCCGGTGAACAGGGAATGGAGCAGAAAGGTGGCGTAGGTGGTCTTCGTGGCCACCCCGGACACACCCGAGATGTTGACGTGGGCGCCCCGCTCCCCGTTGACGAACTCGAAGTTGACGAACAGCGGCTCGTCGTCGCGGGTCATCCCGATCACCAAGCGGCGCTCCATCCGGTCGAAGAAGAGCGCCTTGTCGCGCTCCTCCCCCTCGGCGCGGGCCACCGGCTGGCCGGGCCGGGGCGGGACGAACACCTCGGGTTCGAAGCGGGTGGCGGTGATGCGGGCGGATTCGGCCACCTCGGCAGGAAGGACGCCATCGGAGATGAGGAAGACGTCCGAGTCGAAGCGTGCTCCCTCGTGGCGGGCCCGGACCTGAGACACCATCCCGTAGACCCGCACCGCCTCGCCCGTGGGGAGCACCCTTTCCAGGGCGACGACGTCGTCGAGCTGGAGGTACTGACCCTCCGCCACCGCCACCCAGAAGTCGAGCGGGGTGGCGTCTTCGGTTCCGATCACCCGGCCGACCATCTCTGCCATCGGCGGCGAGGGTAGTGGGCGGCTGTGACATCGACCGAAGCGATCGATCCACCGCCGGGCGTTCTGTGATGGTGGGCGGCTGGCCCGGATTCCCTCCCGGCACCTCCTGCCCGGAATCCCTGGTCGCGCCGGAGGCACGACCCATTGCCCGAAGCCCCGGTTCGGAGTCCGCTCGGGTACGGTGACCCGGTTGAGCTTCGTCGCATTTCCGTTCAAGTCCGAGGACCCGGCCGTCGCCGTCGCCAATCTCGAGGTAGCGGCGCGCCATCCGCGTGTCCGACGGGTGCTGGCGGTGGGCTCGGGTGCGGACGCCACCTACCGAAGCCTGGCCGAGTTCGCCCCCGCTCTCGAGCGTCGCACCGGCACCCCGGTCGAGGTGATCGTCCAGGAGCGGATCGGGGACCGCCGCCCCGGCAAGGGCGACGGCATGAACACTGCCCTGCGGCGTTTCCGCGACTCCGACCACCAGCGCATCCACTTCTACGACGCCGACATCACCAACTTCGACGCCACCTGGATCGACGGGGCCGAGGCGGCGGCCGACCGCCACTTCCCCGTCGTTCGTCACTATTTCCCCCGCGCCTCCACCGACGCCATGATCACCTGGTTGGTGACCCGGCCGATCTTCGCCCTGGCTCACCCCGATTCGATCCTGTGGGAGATCCGCCAGCCGTTGGGTGGCGAGCTGCTCCTCACCCGGGACATCGCCGTCGCCCTGGCGGATGACCCCCGGGTGGTGGAACGCTCCGACTGGGGGATCGACACCGTCCTCACGTATGCCACCGTCGCCCTCGGCGAACCGGTCTACGAGCACTACGTGGCCGAGGGCAAACAACACGCCCTCTACCGCTCCCTGGGCGATATCCGCCAGATGCTCGTCGAGTGCTTCGAGGCGGCGGCCGCAGTCGCCGCCCTCCCCTCCCCCGGCCGGCCCCGCCACGAGGTGGCGCCTCCGGCCACGGCCGGGCCCGCCATCGCCCACAAGGTGGGATTCGACATCGAGAGCACCATCCACCTGC
Source organism: Acidimicrobiia bacterium (assembly GCA_035461175.1). Classification (GTDB taxonomy): domain Bacteria; phylum Actinomycetota; class Acidimicrobiia; order Spongiisociales; family ZC4RG35; genus DATHVR01. Next base: position 33,951 of record DATHVR010000151.1, read on the forward strand.
TGATCGCCCCGTGGCCGCCGGAGGCGGTCTCGGCGGCGGCCGAACTTCCTGCCGACCTCTCCCGGCCCCTGCTCGCCAACCTGGTCCGACCCACCTTTTCGTTCATGGACGGCGCCCGCTGGCGGAGGACGCTTCAGGTGCTGCTGGCGCGCTACGAGTCGACACCGGGCTGGGAAGAAGTGCTGTTCCGGCTGTGGGTCGCCCGGGTGCTCGCCTACGCCACCGGCGAGGCTCTATATGGCCATGCAGCAGCGATGGCAGTGCTGGAGGAACAGGTGCGCCGCTGTGCCCGTCCCAGGACAGACCGATCAGGGAATGGACAACAGGGCGACGGCCAGCACTCCCAGTGAGAGACCCCCCACCTGGCGGGGACTGAGATGCTCGAGATGGATGACTCGCGCCATCAGCACCGTCACGGCCGGATAGAGCGAGGCAACCACCGCCACCACCACCAGCGAGGCGAGGTTGGCGGCGAGGAGATAACCGATGTTTCCGACCAGGTCGAGGACTCCGACGCCCAGCACCGCCCAACCCACTCCTCCGGTGGGGGGACGCAACCACACCCGGGGGCCGACGAGCGCGATCACGGCCAGGATCAGCACCGACAGGGAGCGGGAGGCGACCAGCGGCCACATGCCCGCGTCCGCCCCGGCTCCGGCCAGCGCCACGAAATAGCCTCCGAACAGCACACCGGCCGCCACCCCGTAACCGAGACCCGCCCCCGAGCGGCCTTCGCCCTCCACCGTCGAGACCAGGTAGATGGCGGGAAGGGCGGCCATCACCCCCAGCCAGCCCAAGGCGCCGGGAGCATCACCCTGTCCCACCCCTGCCACCACCGGGATCACCGCTCCCACCACCGCCGCCGCCGGCGCCACCACTGCCGCCCGTCCCCGGGCGAGGCCGTTGTAGAGGAAGATCAGGCCGGACAATCCGAAGATGGAGGCGAGGGCACCGGCGAGCAGGTCTCCGCCGGCGGCAACCCCGGTGTCGAAGGGCATCCAGGCGACCAGGAGCACCAGACCGATCAGATGCCCCCAGAGCAGGGTGCGGCCGGCGGCGATCTTTCGGGTGGCGGAGCCGCCCAGGAAGTCACCGATGCCGTAACCGAGTGCCGCCACCGCGGCGAGGACGACGCCTATCTCAGACCACTCTCGTCTCGCCGGCGGCCCGGAGCTCCGCCCGGATCGCCTCGGCCGCCGACTCCAGTTCGTCGCGATCGATCGAGGCGGCGGCGTTGGCGAAGTCCATGTCGTGCATCCCGTCGATCGGGACCACGTGAAGATGGAGGTGAGGGACCTCCAGCCCGGCGATCATGAGACCGATCCGGGTGGGCGAGAAGGCCGCCTGCTGGGCCCTCCCGATCTTCTGGGCGACTTCGAAGAGGTGATCCCGAAGGTCGTCGGGACAATCCAGCCAGTGGTCGATCTCGGCGATCGGAACCACCAGGACGTGACCGGTGCGGAGGGGGTTGATCGACATGAACACGACGCAGCGGTCGTCCCTCCAGACGAAGGTTCCGGGTATCTCTCCCTCGATGATGCGGGTGAAGATCGTGGCCATTCCCGGAGGGTAGATGCTTTTGCTGCCGTTGCTTGCGCGCGGGTGGTGGGCTGCACCGTCATGCGGGCACTTCGTGCGCGAGCCGCGATCTGGTCGGCGTAACGTGTCGGCGATGGACCAGGGACCCGTCGTTCTCGAACCGTCTTCTCCCCTCGAGACAGAGGCGGCCACGCTGATCGCCGAGCTCAACTCCTTTCTCGACGACCTCTACCACCCCGACGACAACCATTTCTGGCTCGAGCCCGACGAGGTGGACGGTGTCCGGGGCGTCTTCTTCATCGCCCGCCTCGACGGCCGGTCGGTGGGGTGCGGGGCGGTGCGGATGCTGGATGGGGGTCGGGCGGAGGTGAAGCGGATGTACGTTCGACCCGATGCCCGAGGACGCGGGGTCGGTCGGGCCATCCTGGAGCGACTGGCATCTGAGGCCGCCGCCCGCCACGCCCGGGAACTGGTGCTGGAGATGGGGGACAACCAACCCGGGGCACGCGCCCTCTACGACTCGTTCGGATTCACACCGATCCCGTGTTTCGGCGAGTATCTGGCCACCCCTAAGAGCGTCTGCCTGGGCAAGCTCCTCACCTGAGGGGATCGAGACGCAGGATCCGGTCCGTGGTGAGCACGTAGACCTCGCCGGCGCCGTCGACTCCGAACGACACCACCCGGCCCACCGTCCCCACCCCGTCGGTGTGGTCATCGACCGATCCGTCGCGACCGACCGAGCGCAGGTATCCGCCGCAGTAGTCGGAGAAGAGAAACCGACCGTCGAGCTCGGGGATGGCCGAACCTGAATAGACCACTCCCCCGGTCACGGCACAGCTGCCTCCATCTCCGCGTGCGATCTCGACCAGGGGCATGGTGAGGTCGTCACTCTCGCACGGGTCGACCGAGTAGCAGTGGGCCCCCTCCATCAGCGGCCACCCGTAGTTGATTCCCTGGCGGACGACGTCGGCCAGGTCGATCTCCTCGTAGGCCCCCTGGCCGACGTCGGCGATCCAGATGAGGTCGTCGTCAATCCAGAACCGCCACGGGTTGCGCAGCCCGTACTGCCACAGGGTTGCCTCGCCGCCGTCGACATCGATGCGGACCAGGCCCCCGAGCAGCGTGTCCAGATTCTGGCCGTTGCCGTAGCGGTCCCCGGCTCCGCCTCCGTCGCCCAGGCCCAGGTAGAGGGCGCCGTCGGGACCGAACTGGATCATGCCGCCGTTGTGGTTGCCGGCCGGCTGATCCACCGTCAGCAGCACCCGTTCCGAGCCGGGATCGGCCTTCGTGCCCTCCAGTGCCATCTCGGACACCACCGTGTCCCCGGCATCATCGGTGTAATGGAGAAACAGGCGGGCGTCGTCGTCGGGATGACGGGCCAGGCCGAGCAGGCCCCGCTCTCCGTCCACCGTGGTGCGGGAAGAGATGTCGAGGACCTCGTCGCCCAGGCCCGCTTCGTCGAGCACCATCACCACCCCGGCCCGCGTCGCCGCCAGGGCGAATGGATCACCGGGGCGGGCGGTGACGACGATGGGAAAGGAGACCTCGGCCACGGTGGCGTACTCCAGGCCCTGCAGCTCGGGCAACGACGAGGTCATGACGGGGGTGCTGGTGGACGGGACAGAGCCGGCGGCGGTGGTGTCGGTGGTCGCACTCGTGGTGGGCGAGGGGGCGGATGACGAAGAAGTGGACCCGGAGGCCGTCGTTGCCGTCGCTCCTGTGGAAGGCGGGGCGGAGGCGGGTGAGGGCTCCTCGGCGCAAGCGGCCACGGCGACGGCGAACACGACAAGCGCTACCAGCATTCGGACCCTCACCCCGGGGACGCTATCGCGCTCCCGTCACAAACCGCATGGCTACGCTCAGCGCCCGTGTCGACGCCCATCACCGTGAAGAACGACCGCAGCGCACTCCGGGCATGGGCCATGTACGACTGGGCCAACTCTGCCTATTCGACCGTGATCGCCGGCGCCGTCCTCCCCGCCTATTTCGCCGCCTCCGTTGTGCCCGAAGAGGGATACCGCCTCTTCGGACGCATCTGGGCCGGCGACAGCCTGTGGGGCCTGGTGGCCGGCTTCGGACCGCTGGTGATGTTCCTGCTAGTGCCGATCCTCGGGGCGATCGCCGACTTCTCCGCCTCCAAGAGGCGGTTCCTCAGGTTCTTCGCTCTCACCGGATCGATCTTCACCATCCTGCTCTTGTTCGCCGCCCCGGTCGGGTGCTCACCACGATGGGCCTGTTCCTCCTCGCCCAGATGGGCTTCGTGGCCGCCAACGTGTTCTACGACGGCTTTCTACCCGACCTGACCACCGACGAGACCATCGACCGCGAGTCCTCCCGGGGATTCGCGCTCGGGTACATCGGCGGTGGCGTCTATCTGCTCATCGCGGTGGGTCTGATCCTGGCCGAGCCCTTCGGCGAGGAGTTGACGACCCGGATCGCCATCGCCGGAGCGGGAGTGTGGTGGATGGGATTCGCCCTGTGGGCGATTCCCCGGATCCCGGAAGTCGGCGTCTCCCAGCCGCTCCCCGCCCGACTGGCCCACCTCACCCCCATCAACGCCTACCTTCGGATCGGATTCGGCCGCACCTGGGGGACGGCGAAACGCCTGACCGCCTTCCCCCAGCTCCTTCTGTTCGTGGTGGCGTTCATTCTCTACAACGATGGGGTCCAGACCACGATCAACATCTCGGGCGCCTACGCCTCCAGCACCCTCGACCTGGACCCGACCACGATCATCCTCGCCTTCTTGATCGTCCAGTTCATCGCCTACTTCGGGGCCCTCGGGTTCGGCAAACTCAGCTATCGCCTCGGGATCAAGCGAGCACTGCTCACTTCGCTGGTGATCTGGACCTCGATCGCCATCGCTGCCTTCTTCCTACCGGAAGGTGAGACGCTCCCCTTCCTGGCCCTGGCGGTGGTGATCGGGTTCGTGCTCGGAGGCGTCCAGGCACTGTCGCGGAGCCTCTACGGATCGATGATTCCTGCCCAGGCTTCGGCCGAGTTCTATGGCTTCTACTCGGTGTTCTCGAAATTCTCCGCCATCTGGGGTCCGTTCCTATTCGCCTTCATCGGAAACATCTCCGGCTCCTCCCGCTATGCCATCCTGTCCCTGGTCGTTTTCTTCGCCCTGGGCGGATTCCTCCTGTTCCGGGTCGACATCGAGGCCGCCCGAGCCTCCCGGGGCCGCTGGTCCTTCGAGGCCGATGAGACCGAGGTCCATTGATCACGTAGAGTTGGTGCCATGACCGACGATCGCAACTTCGAAGATGGCCCCGCCGACCCGGCTCCGCCCGAGCTCGAGCCCGAACTCGCCGAGGACCGTCCACACGAGACCGCGCCGGTCACCGTCTCCGAACCGTCGGCCGGAATCCCGTGGCGACTGGGCCTGTTCCTCTTGCTGGCGGTGGTGGTCGTGATCTTCGCCGTCCAGAACACCCAGGAGGTGGAACTGGAGTTCCTCGGGTGGTCGTGGCAGCTGCCTCTCGTGATCATCATCACGATCACGGTGGTGGTGTCGGTGCTCCTCGACGAGATCCTGGGAGGGATCATCAAGGGGCGCCGTCGCAAGCGCCGGGTCGAACGCAGCGAGCTCAAGCGGCTCCGCAGCGAGAGGTGAGCCTCCGGCTCCTGCTGGTCCTTCTCGTCTTCGGCCTCGCCTCTTCGGCCTGTTACGAGCCGTCCCCATCGCCGGATGACTCGGCCCCGGAGGCCTCGGCCCGGGTTTGGCCGGACGTGCTCGACGGCGACAGTCTGCGCACCCCGGACGGCGTCGAATACCGACTGATCGGCATCAACGCCCCCGACCGGGGAGAGTGCCTGGCCGAGGCTGCCGCCGGACGGCTGGAGGATCTGGTCGAGGAGGGAGTGGTATTCGAGACCGACGCCGAACTCGAGGACCAGTTCGGTCGGCGATTGGTGTACGTCTACGCCGGTGACGTCCTCGTAAACGAACGCCTGGTCGAGGAAGGATTGGCCCTGGGCCTGCACAGCGATCCCAACTCGCTTGCCGCCGAGCGGATCTTCTCGGCGATGGCGCGGGCGGTGGCGGCCCGGGTGGGACTGTGGGATCCCGAGGCGTGTGGGGGCGGAACGGTGACCTCACTCGAGGTCGTCGAGGTCCAGGCCGACCCTCGGGGGCCGGATGAGGATCATCTCGATGAGGAGTTTGTCGTGCTGGAGAACACCGGCACCGAGGCACTCGATCTCACCGGGTGGGGCATCCGGGACGAGTCAACCCGCAACCGCTACCGGTTCCCGGACGGCTTCGCCCTCCCCCCGGGTGAACGGGTCACGATCACCTCGGGCTCCGGTCCCCTTGGCTTCGGCACCGACTCCCCGATATGGAACAACGCCGGCGACACCGTGTTCGTGGTCGATCCGGGGGGACGATTCGTGACTTTTGCCTCCACCTCCGAATCGGGCAACGTCGGCGCCAACTAGGCTGACCTCTTCCCCGAGGAGGCATGGATGGCACTCAAGGACACCCTCAAGAATCTGTTCGGCAAGGCCCAGGAGAGCGCCGCCGAAGCCGCCGAGAAGGCCAGGCCCATGATGGAAAAGGCCAAAGAAACCGCCGCCGAAGCCGCCGAAAAGGCCAAGCCCATGATGGAAAAGGCCAAGGAGGCCGCGAGCGAGGTCGCCGACAAAGCCAAGGGAGCTGGAGAGTCTGCCGCTGCCAAGGCCGGCGACGCCGCCCAGACCATGGCCGACAAGACCGCCGAGGCAGCCGAGGCCGTGGCCGAGGTCACCGACGAAACCGAACGCTGACCGCATGACACGGGTGTCGCACCGGCTGGCTGCCATTTCGGAGTCGGCCACGATGGCCATCACAGCTCGCGCCGCCGCTCTCAAAGCGGCGGGCGAGGACGTCATCAGCTTCGGTGCCGGAGAACCGGATTTCCCCACCCCCGACCACATCGTCGAGGCGGCGATCGCCGCGGTACGCGACCCTGTCAACCACCACTACACCGCGGCCGGAGGACTGGCCGATCTGCGGGAGGCGGTAGTCGCCAACGCGGGCCAGTTCTCGAACCTCGAGATCTCCCCCGGCCAGGTCGTGATCACCAACGGCGGCAAGCAGGCCGTGTACACCGCCTTCCAGGCTCTTCTGGATCCTGGTGACGAGGCCCTGGTGCCGGCGCCGTACTGGGTCACCTATCCCGAGGCGATCTCGCTCACCGGCGCCCGGGCGATCGAGGTGCCGACCACGATCGACGTTGGCTTCAAGGTGACCCCCGAGATTCTCGAGCGTCACCGCACGGCGGCCACCAAGCTCCTCGTCTTCGTGTCTCCCTCCAACCCGACCGGCGCCGTCTACGACCACGCCGAAGTCGAGGCGGTGGCACGCTGGGCGGCCGACCACGGGATCTGGGTGGTCACCGACGAGATCTATCAGCGTCTCGTCTACGGCGATGCCCGTTTCGTCAGCCTCCCCGGGGCGTTCCCCGACCTCGGCGACCGGTGGGTGGTCGTCAGCGGAGTCGCCAAGTCCTACGCGATGACCGGCTGGCGGGTGGGATGGCTGATCGGGCCCCCCGACGTCGTCTCGGCCTCCCTCAAGCTCCAGTCACACCTCACTTCCAACGTCGCCAACGTCAGCCAGCGGGCGGCGGTGGCCGCTCTGACCGGCTCCCAGGACGTCGTCGAGGAGATGCGTCAGGCCTTCGATCGACGGCGGCGTCTGGCCGTGAAGGCCATCTCCGAGATGAGCGGAGTCCGCTGTCTCGAGCCGCAGGGTGCCTTCTACCTCTTTCCCGACCTGTCGGCCTTCATCGGCGACCGCTTCCGCTCGAGCGCCGACCTGGTGGCCTGGATCCTGGACGAGGCCCGGGTCGCCCTGGTCCCGGGAGAGGGATTCGGTGCCCCCGGCTACGCCCGCCTTTCCTATGCGCTCGCCGACCAGGACCTGGCGACCGGCTTGGAGCGAATGGGCGACGCCCTCGCTTCGCTCTGAGGTGCGCTAAGCCCGAACTGAATCGCTCTCGGTGATAGCAGCCGAAGGATTCTCCAGATTCTCTCAGGCGAGCTCCCCATCAGCCGCAGGAATCCGGCCCAGCGCTCATGCATCTCAACGACAACGGAGTCGCCCAGCATCGCCGCCTTGTCCTCCAGCAGCGCCAACACCACCTCCCCTGGCTTTCCGTACACCTCGATGGAGTGAAGATCGATCAGATCGGCGAACTCGCCAAAGGCGACACGGCCCACCTCCAGGTGGTATCGCAAGGAATCGGAGTCGGGTGGACGGACACGACGGTCATGTTCCGTCCTCAGCGTCGATGTAGAAGTCGTAGGCGATCAGCTGCGGCTCCTTCTCCTGGATGCAGTCAACCAGGTTCTCGACCCGCCGTGCCACTTCCTCCCGGGCGCCTTCTCGGATCGTAGAACGATCGATGTAGAAGATGGGCCCGAACACGAATCTCCCTCGTCGCTCCCTTCCGACCATAGGCGAACCCACAGACGCCATCCACTCTCGCTTCGGTTAGGGCCCCTGACAGCCCGCCTACACTCCTCGCCATGGTCGAACTCGGGCACGCCGCAAAGGCAATGGTGCTCGTCGAGCCCCGCCAGCTTGCCGCCACCAAGATCCCATCCCAGCCGGTGGCGGCGGGTGGTTGGCTCGCCGTAGAAGCTACGGCGATATCGGGGGCCGACGTCCAGGCCTGGCACGGCGAGAGACGTGAAGTGCAATACCCCCTCATCCCCGGCCACCAGGTGGTGGGACGGATCGCCATCGCCGACGACACCATCCCCTACGAGATCGGCACCCGGGTGGTACTGGAGCCGGTGATCCGGTGCGGACAATGCAACCGCTGCAAGCTCGGCCTGGCCACCTGCCAGATGCGCAAGCCTTCCAACACCTACGGTCTCATCCCCTCCACCGAGCCCCCGGCGCTGTGGGGGGGAATGGCCGAGTACCTCTACATCGATCCCCACGCCACGATCCACCCCGTCACCGACGACGTCCCGGCCGAGGTCGCCACCTCGGTCCATTCTCTCGCCACCGGCCACACCTGGGCGGTGCAACTGCCCGACCTGCGTGCGGGCGACAGGGTGCTGATCCTGGGTCCGGGACCGCGGGGGCTGGCCTGTGTGCTCGCTGCCAAGGCGGCGGGAGCGTTCTGGGTGGGGATCACCGGGCTCTCTCACGACCGGGACCGCCTCGACCTCGCCCTCCGCCTCGGCGCCGACATGGCCCTCGACATCGAACGCCATCCCGACCTGGCCAGCTCCATCGCCGACTCGACCGGCTGCCGCCCCGACATCGTCGTCGACGTCACCTCGGACGATCCCGAGGCGGTGTTCACCGCGCTCGATATCGTCCGCTCCGGCGGACGAGTTGTGCTTGCCTCCACCAAGGGCAACCGGGCCCTCCACTTCTTCTCCGACGTTCTCGTCACCAAGCAGCTACTCGTCCGGGGCGCCATGGGCGCCTCCACCGAGAGCTACGCCTGGGCCACCGAGCGGATCGCCACCGACGAGCGCGTCGACGGCCTGGTATCGCATCAGTTCCCCCTCGACGAGGCCCAGCGGGCAATGCAGGCGGCGGCGGGACTGCTCGGACACGACGAGCTGATCGCGGTGGCGGTCACCTTCTGACCCAGGCGGGCCCAGTAGGTTCCGGGCGCTCGATCCCGGATTCCGTCTCCCGGCGGGCCACCTGGTCATGGGTGGTCTACGACCTGGCCAACACGATCTTCGCCCTCGGGGTGATCGGCCTCTACTTCCCGGCCTGGCTGAGCGAAGCCGGCCTGGCCGACTCGGCCCTCTCCTTCGTCGAGGCCGGAGCCGGGATCGCAGTGGTGTTCCTGGCCCCCTGGATCGGAGCCCGCACCGATGCCGTTGGGCGGCGGGTCCCGGCGCTGGTCGTCACCACCCTGGTGGCAGTGGCCGCCACGGCGACGCTGGCCTCGGGGCCGGTGTGGCTTTCGCTGGCGGCGCTGACCGTGGCTCTGATCGCCTTCAACACCGGCTCGGTGGTGTATGACGCCCTCCTCCCACTTGTGTCGACTCCGGCCACCCGGGGCACCGTCTCGGGCCTGGGCGTGGGGGTGGGTTATCTGGGGTCCTTCGTCGGCCTCGGAATCGGAACGGTGACCCTGGAGGTACTCGATCTGGGCTACCCGCTCACCTTTCAACTCCTGGCCGCCGGCTTCCTGCTGTTTGCTCTCCCCTCCTTCTTCTGGATCGGCGAACCCGTCCGCTCCCATCCCCGGCCCCCGGGTCTGAGCGACGTGGTCGGTCGTCTGATCCGCTCGTGGCGGCTGGCCGCCACCCTGCCGGGAATGGTCCGCTTCCTAGTGGGACGTTTCCTCTACACCGACGCCATCAACACCCTGATCGGCGGTTTTCTGGCGATCTACGCCATCCAGGAGCTGGGCCTCGATACCGCCCAGACCCGGGTGTTGCTGGCATTGGCCATCGCCGCCGCCATTCCCGGCAGCTTCGGGGCTGGCTGGGCGGTGCGCCGCTTCGGAGCCCTGCCGGTGCTGCGGGTGACGCTGGGGGCCTGGCTGGTGGCTCTGGGGGCGGGCATCCTCGCCGGGATCGACGGCAACCTGACGTTGGCGTGGGCGATCGGCCCGCTGGGCGGCGCCGCCCTGGGGGCGACATGGACCGCCGATCGGGTGCTGATGACCGACATCAGCCCTCCCGAGCATCTGGGCGAGATGTACGGCCTGTACGCCACCGTGGGCCGCTTCGCCACCATCCTCGGCCCGCTGGTGTGGGCGGCGGTGGTGGACGGTCTCGGGCTGGATCGAACCTGGGCGCTGGGGGCGCTGGCCGCCTTCGTCGCCGCCTCCCTCGTGGTGCTGAGCCGGCTGCGGACGCCGCCTGTCGCTACCGACTAGAGACGGTGGTCGGGGGCGATGTAGGTGACGCGCTGCTCCACCGCATAGGGGACGGGAAGGTCAACGAGGTCGGCCCTTCCTTCCACCAGCCGCTGACCCAGCGCCACGAACCAGGTGTCGTTCGGCACCTCCCACGGCCAGCGCCGGATCCCGACCCGGGCCCCGACGATGCCTCCGACCAGTGCCCCCAGGGGACTGCCGCCCACCGTCGCCGCCTCGGACAGGATCATCTGGGGATCCCGACCGATCACCGTCCCCAGCACCAACCCCGCCAGCGCCAACCCCACCGGATCCGAACCGACGGCCGTCACCAGCTCCACCGCGGGGACACCTACCAGTTGGGAAGCCTCACGGATACGGCTCAGGGTGAGGGCGATCTGGTCCAGGTGGGCGTATCGAAGTGGTTCCTCCTCTACCAGCCTCGCCGCCCGGGCCGCCACATCCGTCACCGCCATCAGCATGTCACGGCCGTTCTGGGCGAAGCAGGCCGCCGCCACCGCTCCCGCCGCCGCCGCCGCCATCACGGCTGTGGGGCCGTCGAGGTGGGTGACCCGGGCCGACTGCAACGCAGCCTCGATCAGATCCTCGGGACGACGCCGGTACCACATCCCGATCGGGGTCACCCGGACGACCGGATCCAATCCCGGTTCGGAGCGGTACTCGGGCTCGCCGCCGTGGGCCGAGTCGAGCCAGGCCCGCAACGCATCCGAGGGTCGGCGGAGTACGCTCGGATCGCGGGAATCGCCGTCCATGTCGACCAGTTCGGAGAGCATGAGCTCGCGTTCGAACGACCCGTGCCGGAGCAGGTGGTAGGCAACGACCAGCGACTGCTGGGTGGAGGCGGCATAACCGCCCTCGAAGTCGCCGCCGGCGGCATCGCCGACGGCCACCCCCAGCATCGCACCTGCCCCCTCATTGACGGGTAGGGAGAAGCGTGTACCGGCTTCTTCCGACATCGGCGCCACGGTAACCCGACCCGAAATCCGTTCCAGGGGTCGTCCGACCTACGCTCTGCGCCAACCTCCAGGAGGAACATGGCCCGGCTGATGCTGATCGCCAACCCGGCGGCCTCGCAGTTCACCGGCGGCGACCACCGCCAGATCGTCCGCCTGCTGTCGCGCGAGCATCTGGTGGAGGCGGTGTGGCCCAACTCGGCCGCCGACGCCCGGGTCATCGCCGCCGACGCCGTCACGGCCGGATTCGACGGCGTGGTGGCGATGGGCGGGGACGGGATCGTGCACCAGGTGGCGCAATCGCTGGTCGGAACGGAGGTGTTCCTCGGTGTGCTTCCCGCCGGGACGACCAACGTGTTCGCTCGCCAGATCGGCCTCCCCAACCGGGCCACCCGGGCCGCCCGCCTCCTCGCCACCGCGCCCGAACTGGTCCACCGACCGGTGGTCACGGTCGAGGGCGTCGATCCCGATGGCGGCACCAGCCTCCATCATGCCGTTTTCGCCGTGGGGGCAGGGGTGGACGCCGACATCGTCGCCGCCGCCGAGACCGAGCCCTATCGCAAGTACCGCTTCGGCGCCTTTCACTACGCCCGCACCGCCATCTCACTCCTGTGGCGTGACATCCGGCGTCGCCGCCCCGAGATCACCCTCAGGACCACCGATGGCCGCTGGGCGGGCGCCATCGGGGTGATGGCACAGTTCCATCCTGCCTTTACCTACTTCGGGCGACGACCGCTGCGCCTCGAGCCCGGGGCCCCTGAGCCGATGACCCTGATGGTGATGGAACGCCTGCCCATGCGCCGTCTCCCCTCTCTCCTCGGCCACCTCTTCGTCGGAGCCTCGCTTGACGGCGTGAAGGGGCTTCAAGTCTGGGACCGGGTGGAGGAGTTCACTTTGACGGCTCCGGTTCCTTTCCGAATGGAGGCCGACGGCGAACTGGTCGGACCGTTCTCGGCGACCACCGTGCGCTTCAGACCCGAGGCCCTCTGGGTGGCAGGTCCTCCCGCCGAGTCAGCCTGAGCCCAGCCGCCGCTCCAGTTCGGCCAGGGCCAGATTGAGCTCGGTGGCCGCCGCCGTCACCCCGGCCCGCCGGCGCAGCACGCCGCGCAGGCGCCGTCCGAGTTGAGCGTCGATCTGGCGAGAAATGGGATCGACGAGCTCTCGCCGGTATTCGGCCACGAGGCGTTCTCTGACCCGGGCACGATGAGTCGACGTCCAGGAGCCGACTCCGACCCAGATCGCCAGGGCGACGACCGCCACCACCGCCGGCCACAGCAACTCGCCGCCCGACCGCAACCGATCGAATCCCCAGAACAGCCCCGCCACCATCACCACCAGGGCAGCCCAGCGGAGCGGGGAGACCCACGCCGGCGCCGGCGGTGGCTCCGGCAGCCGGTAGGCGCCCGATGCCTCGTAAGCGACCTCGACCGCCGATCCGACCTCGGCTGACCCCACCTCTTCGCGGAGGGAAACACCGGCACCTCCCCCTACCTCGTCGGCCAGGTCGGCCAGGAACCGGCTCAGGTGAGCCTCACACCCGCGCCGGTCCCCTATGGCGAGACGCTCGGCTGCAACCAGGCGGGCCTCGTCCCAGCGGGGTCCGAATCCGACCCCTCCGGACAGGTCGGGAGCGGCCGACAACTGCCGGGCCGCTTCGCCCAGGTCGGTGGCGAGCTTCTCGTACACCGTCTGTTTGACGTCGACGGTCTTTTCAAGCGTCCCGATCAGCTCCTCGATGCCGATCGGGGGCCCGGCCGTGGGGTCGGCGGCCACGGTCACTATGAGGGGCTCGGGTATGCCGTCGGCGATGAGCGAATCACGCAGGTCGGTCACCATTGTGTCGATCGTGTCCTGGTCGAGGCGATCGATCTGGTTGAGGACGAATACGAACTGACGGTGGTAGGCGGCCAGACGACGCACGTAGCCCTCGTGGAGCAGGCGATCCTGGTACTTCTCGGGGTCGATCACCCACAGCACCAGGTCCACCCGGGGCAGCAACTGCTCGACCGTGTGCCGGTGATCGACGACGACCGAGTCGGTGTCGGGCAGGTCGAGGAGGGCCAGCCACGGGTGGAGGTCCTGTCCCACCCGGTTCTCGACGCCGAGGTCATCGAGCAGCCGTACCAGTCCTGGTTCAGGGTTGGCGGGGATCCAGGCCACCGGAATGCCGGTGGTGGGACGCATCCCACCCGACTCCGTCACCACCTCTCCTGCCAGCGCGTTGATCAGGCTGGACTTTCCCGATCCCGTGCCCCCCGCCACCGCCGCCACCAGGGTGTCCCCGAGGTATCCGGCCCGATCCCGCACCGACCGCACGGTGTGGGCGACCGGATCGAGCGTGGCGGGGTCGACCAGGCCGTCGGCGGCGGCGATGACCCGGTCGAAGGCGTCGAGTGCCGCCTGCAGGTCACCCCGCATGGAAACGCTCCGACTCCATCTCCACAGCCGCCGCCGCCTCCCGGATGATCCCGGCCATCTCCACCGGATCGGTGGCGGCCCGGAGGACGTGGCGGAAACGATCCGCCTCGATCCCAAAGGCGCGTTCCAGCGACTCGAGCAGGCCGGCCTGGGCGGATCCCGACAGCGAGCGGGCCGCCGCCCGGCCCAGGACGTGCTCGAGAATTCCCTGCTGGGCCGCCGCCGCCCCCGCCGCCACTCCCATCTCTGCTCCGGTCAACCCTCCGGTGGCGGCGAAGACGGCGAGGATCGTCCCAATCGCGGCGGCGTTGACTCCGGTCGAAGCGACCCGGGCCGCTCGAAAACGACCGGGAGCTTCCTCTTCCACCATCCGGGTGAGACCGGCCAGCCACTCGTCCACCAGCACCGCGACCTCCTCCCGGGCCTCCTCCGAGGCGGCTCGCAGGTCGGGGGTGACCAGCGAACTCCCGATCTCGTCGACATCCCAGGCGGTGGCCACGGCCCGGGCGGCCCGATCGAGGCGGGTCGACACGGCATCCACCAGTTCGCGCCGGGCCTCCTGCTCCAGAGCATCCACCACCGCCGCCGGTTGACCGGTGAGGCGATCGGCAACGTCGCGCAGCCACGAGGCCGACCCCTTCACCCAGCGTGCCACCTCGCCCGTCCCCACCCGTTCGCTCCAGCGCTCTACCACCTCGGTGCGGATCAGCGTCCCTCGCTCCAGTTCGCCGGTCAGCTCGGCCATCGCGTCGGCGTATGACCCCTCCACCACCGCCTCCAGCCGGCGCCGTTCCTCCTCCTGATCCTCCACGGCGGAGGCCACCTCTCCGGCGGCCTTCACCGTGTAGGCGGTGGCCCGCTCGGTGACCGCGGCGAGGACGCCGGCACGATCACGGGCGATGAGCCGGAGGCGCTCGGCCAGCTTCGATACGGCCCGGGCGGGAAGGATGGCGGCCTCGCCCCGTACCCGTTGCTCCTGGATCGTGTAGACCTCGTCGAAGGCGAGATCGCGGCGACGCAGGAGGGCGGAGTAGTCCGACACGGCTCCCGATGAACGCCGACTGAGGCGGTTGAGAACGTAGAGGACCACGCTGCCGCGCCGGTCGATCGCCGACAGCACCTCCCAGGGCACGGCGTCCGCATAGCGCTGAGCCGAAGTGAGAAAAACCACCACGTCGGCGTGGCTGAGGATCTCCTGGGTGACCAACCGGTGGTCGACCACGTAGGAGTCGATGTCGGGTGTGTCGACGATCGTGATGTCAGACAGCAGCGGGTGGGTGTCGGTGACCACCTTCGCCGCCACGGAACCGATCTGCTCGTAGCGTTGGGAGTGGTCGGGATGAGCCCACACCACCGGCTGTCGTGTGGTGGGCCGCAGCGGCCCCGGTCGGGACACCTCCCGTTCGGCGAGCGAGTTGACCACCGTCGACTTGCCGGAGCCGGTCGGCCCAGCCACCACCACCAGCAGGGGCGCCTCCGGATCGCCCAGACGCGGAATCAGATAGCTACGGACCACTCCCACGAGTTCGTCGCGGTGGCTCCTGCGGCTCTCCTGCCGGGAGGACTGGAGCCCGAAGCCGACGGCGCCGACCTCGTCGCCCAGGCGATCGAGGTCGGCGCGGAGCCGCGCGGCGCGTGCGATTGGCGGTGGCATGTGCCAATTGTGGCATCGGCCCGGTGGCTGGAGGAACCGTTCTCCGGCGTGGGCAACCCAGGGCCGGCGACAGCGCTTTCCGCGGTGAGCAACCCAGGCTTGGCGACAGCGCTTTCCGCGGTCCCCGGCGGCAAGCTCCGCCGGCTCAGATGATCCGGCCGGGGTGCTCGTGAAGGGGCACGCCGGCGATGATCCGCTCCGGACCAAGCCGGGAAAGGTCGAGAAACGGCTCGCGTCCCGTGATCGACTCGGCCAGATAGCGGCCGACCGCGTGGCACTGCTGGTATCCATGGCCGCTGAATCCGGTGGCCTGGTACAGGCCCGCGATTGTCGGCCACTCCCCCACGATCGCATTCGAGTCGAGCAGGTTCTGGGCGTAGAGACCTGCCCACGAGCGGACCACCTCGAGACGGTCGAAGGCCGGGAAGTTGTCGACTAGTTCCGGCCACACGACCTCGTAGAAGCGGGATCGGTCGGCCGGGGTGAAATCGAAACCGACGGGATCGTCGGGCAGCGACCAGGCGATGAGGTAGGTGCCCGGGTGCTCGGGGATGACATAGACCCCCGAAGGGGCGAAGGCGCTGGGGAGCAGGGTGTCGGCGCCGACGTCGGTGGCCACCACGTACACCGTGCGCATGATGGGAACGACGGGAATCTCGACCCCGGCCGTGGCCAGCAGTTCGGTCGACCAGGCGCCCGCGCACACCACCACCGCCCCGGCCACGATCTCCTCTCCCCCAGCGGTCTCGACACCCCGGACCCGATCCCCGTCGACGAGCAGGCGAACGACCTCGGCGCTCTCGAACTGCGCCCCCCGGCTCTCGGCGGCGCGGCGGTAGCCGTTGGTGACCGCCGTGGGATCGACCGAACCGTCCTCCGGCCCGAACGTGCCGCCGACGAAGCGTTCGGCGGCGAAAGGGGCGAAGCGGTTGCGAATCTGGTCGATGTCCAGCCATTCGACGTTGCAGCCCAGACGGCGCTGGTGCTCGAGGCCGTCACGGGCGGCGGCCTCGTTGTCCGGGTCGACCATGAACAGGTTCCCCTGCTTGAGCATCGACACCTCGGGCCGGAACTCGCCTACCGCCATCCGATCGCCGAAGTCCTCCAGCACCTCCATCGCGTAGCGAGAGATGGCGATGTTCTCGTCGAGGTTGAACTGGATCCGGACATTGCCGTCGGAGAGCAGAGTCGAGGACCGGGCCAGCGTGAGGTCCCTGTCCAGGACACGGACACCCAGCGAGGGGTCGACATCGAGGAGGTGGAAGGCGGTGGAGGCCCCCATACAGGCGCCCCCCACCACGATGACGTCGGGGTGGAGACTGGTCGGCATAGACGGCACTCTAAGGCCTGGCCGGATACCCACCTTAGGGAACCGTGGCTCCGGGGCCGACGTCCCATCGGCATGCGCCAACTCGCCATTCTCATCTCTCTCCTCTCCCTCTCGGCCTGTGGTGGTGTGCTGCCGGACACGTTCACCGCGGAGGATCTGCCCGACCCGGCGGCGTTGACGATGGAGTGGGGATGCGGGCACGGGTTCTGGCTGGGCACCAGCGACCAGACGGCCGCCCTGCAAGTTGCCTATACCGGCGAGGGGTCACCCCCGGCCACCGCCGACCTACCCTCGCCCGACTGGGATGTCAGGCTGATCGTCGGCAGCGACCTCTACGCCAACTGGTGCGACGACGTCATCGAGCCGGGCGAGCCCACCCCGGTCGAGCACTGGGTTCTCCCTGTGACCGGGGGCCGGATCACCGTGCTGGGCGAAGCCCCCGAACCTTTCTCGGGAGGCGAGCTGAGATTCACCGCCGACGACCTGGTGGTGGAACTTCCCGACGGCGCGACGGCGCCCTGGGGCGATTTCTCGGGCCGCAACCCCACCTGGGGATTCTTCGCCGGCTGAAGATGTCACACCCCCCGGGTACGTTGCGGGCATGGACCAGCCCGACCTTCCCACCCAGCCGAATTCTCCCGACCAGGGAGCACCCCCGGCGCGTGCCGCGGCGATCTCGGTGCAGGGCGATCGGGTCAGGGTGGAGGACCTCGAGTTCGACGACCCGGTCGTGGCCGAGATCCTCTCCCGCCAGGAGGGACCGGACCGGGTCCGGGCTCTGGTTCAGATGCTCGGCGTGGGCGCCCGGGGCATGACGTCGATGGGCCTCGGCCTCGAGTTGAGCGACGTGGATCGCCGGGTCAGGGCGACGGTGGCCGATGCCCTGGAGGAGGGCCGCCGGCACATGGGGTCCACGCTGGCGGAACTGCAGGCGGCGGTGGTGGGCTCGCTCGACCCTGACCAGCGCGCCTCGGTGGTGGCCCGCTGCCTGGACCAGCTCGAGACCTTTCGCTCCGACCTGACCGCGGCGGTGGACCCCGCCCTCCGGGGCAGCCACACCGCAATCCTTCTCGACGAGATGAAGGCGATGCTCGGCCCCGGCGGAGTGCTCGAACAGCGCCTCCGCTCCGCCCTCGATCCCGAGGCGGACGCCTCGGCCCTGGCCGGCACCCTCGGGCGACTCGAAACCCGACTCGACCAACTCCACCAGCTGGTCTCCGAGGACCGGGGACGCCAGACCGAGGCCCTGCGGGGAACTGCCAAGGGTTTCGAGTACGAAGACGAGGTGGAAGATCGTCTGCGGCGCTGGGCCAAGGGGCGGGGCGCCGCCGTCGAACGCACCTCCAACTCCGCCGGCACCCGTGGCCAGGGCCTGGCGGGAGACTTCCTGGTCGAGCTCGCCGACGGCGCCCGGATCGTGATCGAGACCAAGAACACGGGCACACTCGCTCTCAACGGCACCACCGGCATTCTCTTCGAGTTGCGCCGGGCCCTCGACAACCGCCGGGCCGACGCCGGGGTGTGTCTGAGCCGGCTGCCGGCCTTCCCGGCCGAGGTGGGAGCGTTGGGGATCTACGGCGAGGTCGTGCTGGCCGTAGATGATGACGACGACACCATGCTCGAAGCGGCCCTGGCCATCGCCGCCCACCGGGCCGCCCAATCGAAGCAGGCCGCCTCGGTGGTCGACGCCCGATTGATCGCCGAACGGGTGGAGCGGGTCCGCAACCTCGCCATCCAGTTGTCCAGCAGCAAACGCGCCCTGACCGACATCTCCGGATCGGTCGAGAAGGTCAAGCTGGGCCTCGAGACCATCCGCACCGACCTGATCGAGGCGGCGGCCGACATCCACCTGGCCCTTCGCCCCGACCCCTCCGAGACCGGGGCCGACGTGATCGCGCTCGAACCCGGCCTGGTGCGGAGAGGCTGAACCAACGGCCCGCAACCCTTCGGGAGGCTGAAACCGACCCACACCACGACGGCGACCGGCCGCCCGGGTTGCCACGAAATGATCCCGGGCAGTCGGGAACGCTCCCCGGAGGGTGCAACCAGGAGTACTGAGTCGATCTCGTTTAGCCCGGGATGAGGTCTAGCCTACAATCGGCCCGACCGGGGGACCTCGCTGTCGCGCCTGCCGGCCCCGATTCCGCCACCCATTAGAGACGTGCCAGCCCGAGCCAGATCAGCCCGCTCCCTCCTCCTAGTTCTCGCCGCCGTCTTGCTGGTGGCGGGGATCTACGGCGTCGCCCGCTGGGCCTCGGCCGGAGAGGTGCTGGGTTCCGTGACCGTACTGGATCTAGAGCTGGGAGGCACCACGCCCGACGTCGCCGCTCAGGCCCTGGCCGACCTCGAGGTGCGACTGGCAGACATGCCGGCGCGGGTCTCGATCGAGAGCACCGTGGTAGACGTACTGCCGACCCAGGCCGGCTTCGACCTCGACGAGGAGACACTGGTCGAGGAGGCAATGGCGGTGGGCCGGACCGCGAACCCCGTGTCCGATTTCATATGGTGGTTGACGCATCTGACCGGCTCGACCGAGATCCAGCCCCAGGGCTCGCTCGACGAGGGGGCACTCGAGGCCCTTCTGGAAGGCTACGACGGCGCCATCATCGGGAACCCACCCTTCGAGGGGTCGATCGAATTGGAGGAGGGCTCGATCGTCGCCCAGTATCCGCGTCCGGGCAGGCGCATCGCCCGTGATACGGCCGGCGAGTTGCTGCTCGCCAACTTCCTCGATCCCCAGCGTCCCCCGGTCGAACTCCCCATCCGCGAGGAGGTCCCCACACTGACCCCGGCCGACATCGATGCCGCTCGAGGTGAGGCCGAGCTGATGCTGTCGGGGCCCATCGTCCTCACCGCCGAGAACGACACCACCCTCACCTTCTCGGTCGAAGATCTCCGGAACTCCTTTGTGACCGGGACACGCCAGGATCCGCCCGGCATCGAACTCGGATTCGATCCCGGTGCGATCGAGACCCGCCTCGCCGAGGTTCGCCCAGAATTCGAGTCCTCACCGGTCAACGCCCGCTTCGAGATCAGCGGCTACGAGGTGGGAATCATTCCCGGACGCAACGGGACGCTGCTCGAAGCCGACGACACGGCCGAGGTCCTGGCCGCCGCCTCCCGGACCTCGCTGCGCCGGGCCGAGTTGCCCCTCGTCGAGGGCGCCGAGCCCGAGGTCACTACCGCCGACCTCGAGGCTCTCGACATCCGGCATCTGGTGGCACAGTTCACCACCTACCACGAGTGTTGCGCTGCCCGGGTAACCAACATCCACCTGATGGCCGACGAGGTCGACGGGGCCGTCGTCCCTTCCGGCGGGGAGTTCTCGCTCAACGACTACGTCGGGCGCCGGACCGAAGCGGAGGGTTACCTGCCCGCCGGCACCATCGTCGGCGGCGAGATCGTCGACACCGTGGGGGGCGGTGTGAGCCAGTTCGCCACCACCTTCTACAACGCCGTGTTCTGGGGCGGCTACCAGGACGTCACCCACAAACCCCACTCCTTCTGGTTCGATCGCTATCCGGAAGGGATCGAGGCCACCATCTCGTGGCCGCTCCCCGACCTGGTCTTCCGCAATGACGACGAGTCGGGCGTTCTCATCAAGACCGAGTACACCGACACCTCGATCACAGTCAAGTTCTACGGCAACAACGAGGGTCGAATCCTCTCGGGAGAGAACTCCAACGGCAACCTCTCGGTGGGCGTCGTGGCCGAGGGTGGTCCGGGCGCCAAAGAGGTGAGAGGTGACCGGTCGGAGCGATTCGACTTCCGCGATCCTCCTTCGCCCCTCTACCGGGGCAACCCCGAGCTCGGGGTCGACGACAGCAGAACCGTCCAGCGACCGAGGGAAGGCTGGAGCCTGACCGTCACCCGCACCATCACGATCGATGGCGAGACCACCACTGAGGAGTGGCCGGTTCGTTACGTACCCCAGCAGGAGATCATCGAGGTGCATCCGTGCAAGGTGCCGGACGCGTCGGAGAGCTGTCCCACCACGACGACCACCACGGTGACGACGGTGCCACCGACCACCGAGCCGACCGAGACCACATCCACCACCGCAGCGCCCGAGTCGACCACCACGACCGTACCCGACGAGGGCTAGGGATCAGTCGGGATAGAAACGGAAGAAATGGGCGACCACCTGTTCGACCGTCTCGCGGGCCGATTCGGTCCACTCACCGGCGCGAGAGATGCTGACGGCATTGGACATGACGTGGACCCGGTCGATGTCGGCGTCGGCCTCGAACAGCCGTTCCGCCAGCCGGGCCGGGAAGGTGTCCGAGGTCGTCGTGTAGCCGGGGGTGTAGGCCTCACCGTCCTGGCCCGCCAGGCTGCGGTTGGTGTCGATGACGAGGACCTCGCCGATCTGGCGTGACCCGTTGATCTCGATGGTCTGACCCATGGACGGGGAGCATAGCCGTCAGGCCTGCCACCCCGACCCGCCGACGACACGTCCGGGCGGCTAGTAGCCGAGTCCGCCGACTTCGGGAGAGCGGCGCGCGCTGCGCTGGGACAGCACCCCGCCGTGCCGTTCTCCCACCAGGTGGATCTTCATGAGGTTGGTGGCGGAGCGCTGGTTGGGGGGGATGCCCGCCACCATCACGACCAGGTCGCCCCGATGACAGATCTCCTCGCGCTCGAGGAACTTCTCGGCGGCGGCGATCTCGTGATCGGTGTAGTCGCGCCGCTCGAACGGGTACGCGGTCACTCCCCAGAACAGTGCCATTCGCCGACGGGTGGGCGGAAGGGGGGTGAAGGCGACGATGGCGGCCTCGGGCCGGTACTTGGAGATCAGCCGGGCCGTGCTGCCGGTCTCCGTGAAGGCGACGATGGTGTTGATGCCGAGATTGGCCGCCGCCTCCGTGGCAGCCTGGGCGATGGCGGAGGCGACCCGATTGGCCGCTCCGACGAACGGGACCGGTTGGGCCAGGGGCGACGATTCGGCTTCGACACAGATGCGGGCCATGGTCTCGACGGTCTTGGACGGGTAGTCGCCCACCGCGGTCTCACCCGAAAGCATCACGGCGTCGGTCCCCGAGATGACGGCGGTGGCGACATCCGTCACCTCGGCCCGGGTGGGGCGGGGGGAATGGGTCATCGACTCCAGCATCTCGGTGGCCGTGATCGAGATCCGGCCGGCGGCGTTGGTCCGGGCCAGGATGTCGGTCTGGATGTGGGGAATCCTCTCCAGCGGCAATTGAACACCGAGGTCGCCACGGGCCACCATCACCCCATCCGCTTCGGCGAGGATGTCGTCGAGATTCTGATAGGCCACCGCCAGCTCGACCTTGGCGATCACCGGCGCCTCGCCCACCAACTTACGGACCTCGCGCACATCGTCGCCGGTTCGCACGAACGAGGCGGCCACGTAGTCGACGCCCAGCTCCCTGCCCAGCTTGAGATCGTCGCGGTCCTTGGCGGTGACACTCGGCACCCGCAGATCGGTGTCGGGGCAGGCGACTCCCTTGCGGTCCTTGAGCTCGCCGCCCACCCGAACCAGCGCCGTGAGCGAGTCCGGGTCGGTGCCGATCACCTCCAGCACGATCAGCCCATCCGAGAGAAGGATCGTGTCTCCCACGTCCACGTCCTCGGTCAGATACGGATAGTCGACCTCGATGCGGTTCTCTGTGCCGAGGCCTGAGCCGGCGACCAGAGAGACCAAGTCCCCCTGTTCGAGATCGATCGAGCCATCGGGAAAGCGGCCGACCCGGAGTTTGGGGCCCTGGATGTCCTGGAGAACGGCCACGTTGCGACCCGCCTCGTCGGCCGCCTGCCTGATCCAGTCGAACCAGCGGCGGTGAGTCGCGTGGTCGCCGTGGGAGAAATTGAGCCGGGCCACGTCCATTCCCGCCGCCACCAGCGACTGGACGGACTCATAGGTATGTATAGAGGGCCCCAGTGTGGCCACAATCTTGGTTCGACGCACGCCTAGAACCTAGCGCCCCCGCCGTCTCTCCACCCGCACCGCCCGCTCAGATGAGCGAGGAGACCACCCTGGTGGCCGCCTGCAGGGCAGCCGACCCGAACACTCCGCGATCCACGGCCACCACCCGCATGCCCGCCGCTCGGGCCGAGGCGACCCCTGTGGGACTGTCTTCGATTACCAGGCAGCGGGAGGGGTCGGTGTCCAGCAGGCGGGCGGCGAGGAGGTAGATGTCGGGCTCGGGCTTGGGGTGGGTCACGTCGTCGCTGGTGACCCGGATCCGGAACCGGTCGGCCAGCCCGGCCGAAGTGAGGATGGCATCCAGCCGCCAGGACTCGCTGTTCGTCACCACCGCCGTCGACAGGGTCGAGCCTTCGACCTGCTCGAGAGCCTTGGTGGCGTCGGGGAACACCTCGAGGGGCGACTCGGCGAGACCTGTGAGAAGGAAGTCGGCGGCGCGATCGGCCAGCACGGCCGGAGAAACCCCGGCTTCGGCGGCGTAGCGCACGGCTATCGACTCGTCGGTGGTCCCGACCCAAGCTGAGAAGTCGCCCAGGTCGATCCCGTACTCGGCCAGGGCGGTCCGCCAGGCCCATTCGGAGACCGGTTCGGAGTCGACCAGGACACCATCGCAGTCGAACAGGACCGCGTCCACCCCCTCGAAATCCAGGAAACGCCCCACTCAGGTCTCGAGGTGCTGGGTCAGCAACTCATTGACGAGCCTGGGATCGGCCTTGCCTCCGGACGAGCGCATCACGGCCCCGACCAGGAAACCGATCACCTTCTGCTCGCCCCCCCGATACCGCTCGACCGCATCCGGGTTTTCGACCAGAACCGAAGCGACGATGCTCTCCAGGGCGCCGGTATCGGAGATCTGGATCAGGTCGCGGCTCTCGGCCACGGCGCGGGGAGAGCCTTCTCCGGCGACGACGCCGGCCAGCACCTCCTTGGCGGCCGATGCCGATAGGTCCCCGCCGGCCACCATGGCGGACAGCTCGGCGATAGCGGCGCCATCCACAGCCGTCGCCTCGAGGGCCAGCTCCTCACGTCGCAACAGAGCTGTGAGTTCCCCTGTCACCCAGTTGGCGGCCGGAACCGGATCGGCTCCCGCCCCCACGGCCTCCTCGAATAGACCCCGCAGATCCGGTTCGGCGGCGGTGAGAACGGCCGCGGTGTGGTTGTCGAGTCCCGCCTCGGCGTAGCGCCGTCGACGCGCCCCCGGTGTCTCGGGGAGGCGGGCGGCGATGGCCGCCACCCAATCGTCCTCGAGCACCATGGGGAGCAGGTCGGGTTCGGTGAAGTAGCGGTAGTCCGAGGAGCCCTCTTTGACACGCATGCTGTGGGTGACCCCGGCCTCCTCGTCCCAGTGCCGGGTCTCCTGCACCAAGCTGCCGCCGCCTTCGAGAACCTCGATCTGACGCTGGATCTCGTAGTCGACGGCCCGTTCCAGGGATCGGAAGGAATTCATGTTCTTGATCTCGACCTTGGTTCCCAGCGTCGAGGACCCGACGGGCCGCACCGACACGTTGGCGTCGAAGCGGATCGAGCCCTCTTCCATCCGGGCGTCGGACACCCCGAGCTCGGCGACGAGTGCCCGCAGCTCCTGGGCGTAGGCCCGGGCCTGGGCGGCCGAGTGGATGTCGGGGCGGGAGACGATCTCCACCAGCGGGACGCCGGAGCGGTTGAAGTCGAGCAGAGTCGCCTCGGCTCCGTGGATGCGTCCGCCCTCGCCCACGTGGCGGGACTTGCCGGTGTCCTCTTCCATGTGGGCGCGTTCGATACCGACGACCGTCGTCTCCCCGTCCACCTCGACCTCGAGGCGGCCGTCATGGCAGACCGGGATGTCGAACTGGGAGATCTGGTAGTTCTTGGGGAGGTCGGCGTAGAAGTAGTTCTTGCGATGGAATACCGACCGGGGGGTGATCGAGCACTCCAGCGCCAGCCCGATGGCGGTGATCCATTCGATCGCCCGGGCGTTCGTCACCGGCAGCGCGCCGGGCAACCCCAGGCACACCGGGCAGACGCTGGTGTTGGGGTCCTCACCGAAGCCGACGGCACAGCCACAGAACATCTTCGAGTCGGTGCGCAACTCGACGTGCACCTCGATCCCGATCACCGGCTCCCAGTTCACGACCCACCTCCCGGGCGCATCGAGAACCCGGCCGCCCGCTCGATCTGGGCGGCGACGGCGAACATGATCTCTTCACCCAGCGCCGGCGCCATCACCTGGATACCGATCGGGAGGCCGTCGGAATCCAGCCCGGTCGGAACCGACATGGCCGGGTGCCCGGTGAGGTTGGCGGGAATGGTGCAAATGTCCGAGAGATACATCGCCAACGGGTCGGAGGTCTTGGCGCCCAATTCGAAGGCGACGGTGGGACTGGTCGGTGAGATGAGGACATCGACATTCTCGAAGGCGGCCTCGAACTCGGCGATGAGTCGGGTCCTGACTCGCTGGGCCTGGCCGTAGAAGGCGTCGTAGTAGCCGGCGGAGAGCGAATAGGTCCCGAGGAGGATCCGCCGGGTCGGCTCAGGCCCGAAGCCGGCGGCGCGGGTGCGGGCCATCATCTCTTCGGTGGTCTCACCGTCGACCCGGTTGCCGTACCTGACCCCGTCGAAACGGGCGAGGTTGGCCGACGCCTCGGCGGGGGCGATCAGGTAGTAGGCGGAGAGGGCGACGTCGGCGGTGGGAATGCTGATGTCGACGATCTCGGCGCCCCGACCCGAGAGAGAGTCGAGCATCGCCGCCACCGAGGACTCCACCGCCTCCTCATACCCCTCCCCTGAGAACTGCTCCACCACTCCGATCCGCAGGCCTTCCACCTCCGCGCCCAACGCCGCCATCAGATCGGGGTAGTCGCCCGGATACGAGGTGGCGTCCCGGGGATCATGGCCCCAAACGGCTTCGAGAAGGATGGCGGCATCCTCCACCGAGCGGGCCATGGGACCGATCTGGTCCAGGGAGGAGGCAAAAGCGATCAGGCCGTAGCGACTGACCCGTCCGTAGGTGGGTTTGACCCCCACCACCCCGCACAGGCTGGCCGGCTGGCGGATCGAACCACCCGTGTCGGACCCAAACGAGCCCAGGGCGGAACCGGCGGCGACGGCCGCCGCCGACCCCCCGGACGACCCGCCGGGGACCCGATCGGGGTTCCAGGGGTTGCGACTGGGACCGTAGGCGGAGTTCTCCGTCGACGATCCCATGGCGAACTCGTCGAGGTTGGTCTTGCCGAGGATGACGGCGCCCTGCGCCCGCAATCGCTCCACGATGTGGGCGTCATAGGGCGGCACGTAGCCGGCCAGGATCTGCGATCCGGCAGTGGTCTCGAGGCCCCGGGTGCTCATGTTGTCCTTGAGTGCGACCGGGATCCCGTCGATCCGGCCGAGAGAACGCCCCTCGGCCCGGCGGGCGTCGGCGGCCCGGGCGGCTTCCAGCGCCCCCTCACGGTCGAGGGTGAGATAGCAGTGCAAGTCGGCCTCGGTCATCGTGGCCCGTTCCAGCACGGCGGTGGTCAGGGTCACCGAGTCGAGTTCACTCTCCTCCAGGCGTCGGGCAGCCTCCGAGATCGTCAGATCGGCCGGACTCACTCGACCTCCAGGGCCGGGGGTACCACGAAGAAGCCGTCCCGGCTGTCGGGAGCCTGGGAGACCACCTCGTCACGGTCGAGTGAGGGGCGGACGCGGTCCTCCCGGAAACCGTTGGTGATGCCGAGGGGGTGAGCGGTGGGCTCGACGTCCGGCGTCGCCACCTCCTGAACCTTGGCGGCATGCTCGAGAATCACAGCCAGTTGCCGGCGATACATCTCGAGATCCTCGGGACTGAGACCGAGTCGGGCGAGGCGCGCCACATGGGCGATATCGATGTCGATGGGCACAGCGCGAGCTTAGTTTGCCACTATCTCGACCCGGCATTCAGGGCACCACTAGCGTCCTCACCATGCACCTGATCCCAGTCGTCATCGTCGCCCACGCGGGGGAGCCCGCCGGGTGGGAGGATGCGGTCGGCGCCCTGGCGTCTGTACTGGAAAGGCATCCGGACCTGTCCTTGGCGGTGCGCATGCCGGGGGCGGTGGTCGAGCATCTCACTCGCTCCGACCCGGACGGTTGGAAACGACTCGTCGAGCATCCCATCACCTGGCTGGCGGGTGGCTACAGCGACCCCGTCCTCACGACACTTCCGCCGGCGGCGGTGGAGGCCCAACTCGACCGTGAGCACACGGCCATGGAAGGAGCGGGGATCACCCCGTCCGGCCTGTGGCTGGGTGACGCCTGGGAGCCGGGGCTGGTTACGGCCGCCCGCCGGGCCGAGCTGCCGCTGGTGTACCTCGACACGACGGTGCTGGGAGAGGAATGCGACCGCCCGGCCGCCGTGGAGAGGGCGGGAGAAACGGTGATCGCGATCCCGGTCCACTCCCGGCCTCCCGGGCTCGATGGCGACGGGCTGGTGGGCGTCCGCACCACCCCCGCCGATCTTGCCCTCCTCGTGGAGGAGCACAGCGGTCGTTTCCTCGACCCGGAAAGCTACCTGAGCCTCCACCGTCCCGGCCCCAAGGTGGCTCCTGCCGTGGTGTCACCCACCCGTTCCGACGATGCCGAGCATTTCTATCGGCGTCTGCTGTTGCTGATAGGCGAGGAAGGTGAACGCAGCGGCCCCCGCGACGAGATTCTCCGTCTCCAGTCCCGGGAGTTCATCACCGGGACCGGCCAAATCGCCGCACTCCCCCGTCTGCTCGAGGCGCGCACGGTGGTCGACGCCGCCCGGCACCGGGGCGACACCTGGGTCACCACCAAGGTCGTCGACTGGGATGCCGACGGCATCGACGAGATCCAGATCGAGACGGCGGCCACCTCGCTCGTCGTCGACCCCCACTTGGGCTCCATCGACGTCTGGGACGACAAGACCGGACGCTGGCCCATCTGTGCGGTGGATCCCCCCACTTCGGCGGTCCTGATTCGGCGCCTCGACGCCGACGGTGAGGAGCCGCCTGTCGAACCGATGCGGGTCGAACGGCGCAGTGAAGCGCGGGCGGAGGCCCAGCTGACGCTGGTGGGAGGGTCGGGCGCCCGCGTCGCAATCGAGGCCCGCGGCCGCTCCCTCGATCTGAGCCTCGACGTGACCGACTCCGGACCAATCCGTTTCGGGCCCGAGATCCCCCTCGCCCTCCGGGGCGCCCGGATCCGGGTCGATGGCGGTGACTGGACCGAGACCTCGGCCCCGCTGGCCCTGTCGGGCCACCGGTTCCGCTTGACCGACGACGACCACGGGATGCTGATCTCCGCTCCCCGCCCCTGCGACATGTTCGTCCGCCCCCTCCCCGGACACGGGATCGTGATCTGGCCCCATTGGGTCAGCGGCGGCGGCGGCTCTTATCGGCTGGCCTTCTCGGTGGTTTGAGAGAACGCAACCGGGCGCCCATGCGTCTGTGGGTGTGACCAAGGAGAGTTCCACCATCGCCAGATCCCACCAGCAGCGGGTCGAACGGTCGGCGACCCGGGTCCGGCAGCGGCACTTCCCGGACTTCTACCGGGTGAACCACCAGTCCGTCTTCCGGGCCCTCGTCGCCACCCTGAGCGACCACGATCTCGCCCGGGAAGCCACCGACGAGGCCATGACACGGGCCTACCAGCATTGGGCGAAGGTATCTGGATACGACAACGCCCCCGGCTGGGTGTACCGGGTGGGCCTCAACTGGGCCCGGTCCCGGCTCCGCAAGACCACCCGGGAGCATCTCCACGACGTCCCCCCTGATCGGGGTGTCGCCCAACCCCTGCCCGACCCCGACGTGGAGGCGGCGCTGAAAGCCCTTCCCCTGGAGGCGCGCTCGCTGGTGGTGCTCCGCCACCTCATGGACTGGTCATACGAGGAGATCGCCCAGGCCTTGAGCATTCCCGTGGGCACCGTCAAAAGCCGTCTCCATCGCGTCATGAACGAACTCCGCCAGAGCTTGCAGGAGCCAAGATGAACACCGAAGAACGGGTCCGCCTCCACCTCCAGGCGAAAGCCGGCCGACTCGACGCCCCCGATCGCCTCGAGGAAGTGATGCGGGAAGGCCGCCTGCGACGGATCCGCCGCCAGACCGCCACGGTGCTGGGAGCAGCCGCGCTGGTGGCCGCAGTGGTGGGACTGGCCGCCAACCTCATTCCCGACACCCAGGGGACGGTCGCCGTCTCGCCCGACACAACGACCTCCGACCCGGCCACCACCACCACCTCCACCTCCATCCCCGGGGCCGTGGACGTCGCCGCCCCGGCCGGGATCCTGGTGGTGGACGCCGGTGGGATCACCTCGCTGGCACGCGACGGGTCGCCCGGCATCGCCATCGCCGGCGACCCCACCCATCCCATCGCCACCGTCTTCCCCGACCAGATGGGCGGGATCATCTACCAGCACGCCACCACCCCGCTGCCCTGGGAGCAGGGCACGCTGCTGTGGTTGCGAGCAGGAGCGGACTCCCCCGAGCCGCTGGCGGTCCCCGCGCCGGGCGTTCGCCTCACCCCGGTGGGGCCGGCGCTCTCGACCGGATTCGTCTACCTGCTGGTTGAGCCGACCGAAGCGGACCCCGAGACCGTGATCATGGTCGTGGACCTGGCCGACGGCGTTCATGAGGAGATCGCTCCCCTGGCGCCCACCGAGGAGGTGAGCGTCGGCGGCGACCTCCTGGCGGTGGTCGATCGAACCGACGTCATGTGTCCCGAACTGCGCCTGATCGACGTCCACGGGGCACCCCGGCAGTCCCCGCTGGCCGACTGCCTGCCCGTCGGCGCAGGGATCAGCGTTTCCTCCGATGGCAGCCGGTTGGCACTGCTGGCCGCCGGGACACTGACCGAGTACCACCTCGCCACAGGTGAGGCAGGACGACAGATCGGGATTCCGGACGGCTATATGGTCACCTCGGGTGCCGGCGGCTGGGCGGTACGGACACCCGAGGAGGTCCGTCTGATCGGGCCCGGCTGGGAGGAATCGCTTCCCGCGGTCGAATCCGGCTGGGTGGTGCCGTTTGCCCGCCTCGATCTCGGTGCGAATCCCACCCTGGAGTCGGGATCCGATCAGCTTCCTTGTGTGCCGACGGAGCTGGATCTCCCCGGTCAGGATCTGCCCGCTCCGGTCGTCGAGACGCGAAGGGCTCTGTTCGACCTCGCCTCGACCTGTGACTACGAGGGACTGGCGGCACTGGTCGCCGTGGATGGCACCACCATCTCCTACGGAGCTCCCGATGATCCCGTTGCCTTCTGGGTGGGGGAAGCCCGTAGCGGCACCGAGCCGCTGTCGGTGCTGGCACGGCTCCTCGCCATGACACCCGGGTGGCATGCCGATGGTTGGTATGGCTGGCCGGCGGTCCACGTCGATCCCGGCACCGAGGCCTACTGGGAGGAACTCGAGGAAGCCGGGATCGACGACGGTGTCGTCGAATCCCCCGAAGGTCGCATTTACTACGGATACCGGGTCGGCATCGCCGCCGACGGCACCTGGATGTTCTTCGTGGCCGGCGACTGAGCCTTTTCGCGACAGGATTGCGTGCCATAGCCCGCAATCCTGTCGCGAGAAGCCCGGTGGTCAGCCTGCGAGGAGGCGACGGAGCGCGGCGAGGACTCGATCCAGGTCAGCGATGCTGACCGACTCGTCGGCTTGATGGGCCCGGGAGGTCTCTCCCGGCCCGAAGTTGACGGCGGGGACGCCGATCTCCGAGAAGCGGGCCACGTCGGTCCAGCCCTGCTTGGCGGCGGGGGCGGCTCCGCTCAACTCCACCAGCCGGGCCAGGATCGGATGATCCACCGATACCGCTCCGGACGGGGCGGTATCGGCTACCTCGAACGCGTCGGCGGGGGCGCAGATCTGGCGGAGCTCATCGATCGCCTGGTCGACGGTCATATCGGGCGTGAACCGCATGTTGACGTTGAGAGTGAACTCGGCAGGGATGATGTTGTTGGCGATTCCGCCCTCCGCCCGGGTCACGGCCACTGTCCGCCGGTACTCGAGGTCTCCCACCCGGTAGGGACGGGGTTCGAGCCGGTGCATGGTCGCCAGCCACTCCCCCGCCTTGGTAACGGCGTTCTCCCCCCACCAGGGTCGGGCCGAGTGCGACGCCCTGCCCACGAAGCGCACGCGGGCGTTGACGACCCCGTTGCAGCCGTATTGGATCTCACCATCGGACGGCTCGAGGACGACGGCGGAGTCCGCCCCGGCCAGCCACGGCACCTCGGCGAGGACCTGGCGCAACTGGTTGTTCTCGTGCGGACCTTCCTCGGCGGCATAAAAGACGCCCACCACCGAGTAGGGGCCATTGGCGACCGCCTCATCCTCCAGCAGGTGGATAATCGCCGCCAGACCCGATTTCATGTCCGACGACCCCAGACCCCACATCCGGTCCCCCTCGATCCGGGCCGGTCCCTGGCCCTGAGATGGAACCGTGTCCAGGTGCCCGGCCAGGACCACCAGCGGCCGAGTATCGGGCTGTCCGACAACCACCGACTCTCCCACCCGTCGTTGCGGGAGATGGGAGAGACGGGCCTCGATGGCAGCACAGATGGCGGCCTCGTCCCCGGTTTCGGAGGGGATATCGATCAACCAGCGCAGGGTCTCGACGGGAGTCATGGCGCCTGAGCGTACTGCCGGACCGTCTAGCCTCCGACCCATGACAGAGCAGATCGCCGCCGGCATCGGCTTGGCAACGGTGGGTGGGGATGGTTCGGTCCTGGCCGTCGCCTACCCCCGTCCGGAACTGGGCACCCGCAGCATCGAACGGGTCGGAATCGTCTCCGGCGGTACCACCGCCATCACCGCCGACCAGGCCGATGAGCTCGGGTTTTCCGATCTGGCGGCGCGGGCCGGCGAGGACCAAGCCAGAGGGGTGAGTCTGGGCGTCGTCGCCACGTCGATCGAACTGGATCGCCCACCCACCGACGCCTACGACGTCTACCTCCGCCTCCACCTTCTCTCCCACCGGCTGGTCCGTCCCCACGGGCTGGACGTCGGTGGGATCTTCGCCACGCTGAACAACGTGGTGTGGACGACCCAGGGTCCCTGCTCCGTCGACGACTTCGAGGTCACCCGCCACCGCCTGGAGGCGGCCGGACGCCCGGTGGCCGTGACCTCGGTAGACAAGTTCCCGCGCATGACCGACTACGTGATCCCGCCCGGCGTCCGGATCGCCGACGCCGACCGGGTACGGCTCGGCGCCCACCTCGCCGAGGGCACGACCGTGATGCACGAGGGCTTCGTCAATTTCAACGCCGGCACTCTCGGCACCTCGATGGTCGAGGGACGCATCTCGGCGGGTGTGGTCGTCGGCGACGGTACCGACATCGGTGGTGGCGCCTCGATCATGGGCACCCTGTCCGGTGGCGGCTCCGAGGTCATCTCGATCGGGGAACGCTGCCTGCTCGGTGCCAACTCGGGGGTGGGAATCTCACTGGGCGACGACTGCACCGTCGAGGCGGGCCTCTACCTCACCGCCGGCACGGTCGTGAGACTGCCCGATGGGGAGGCCGCCAAGGCCCGGAGTCTGTCGGGGATCGATCGCATGCTGTTCCGGCGCAACTCGTTGACCGGCCAGGTCGAGGCGCTCCCTACCTCGGGCAAGTGGACGGGCCTCAACGCCGCCCTCCACGCCAACTGATCCTCATCCAGCCAGGATCGGCGCCATCAACTCCACGGCCCGAAGACAGGTGGCCGCATCAGGCACCAGCGCCAGGCGGAGGAAGCCGGTCCCCCGCGTGCCGAAGATGCTCCCCGGGCTGACCACGACCCCCGCCGCCGCCAGGTCGGTGGCGACGCCGAGATCGTCCGCCACCTTGACCCACAGATAGAGGCCGGCACTGGAGGCGAAAACCTCGACGCCGGCCGCCTCCAGACCCGATCGCAGGATCCGGCGCTTCTCGGCAAACGTCTCCCGACGGGCCGCCACATGCTCGTCGTCGTTCCACGCTACCGCCGCCCCGCTCTGGACGAACTCGGGGGAGGCGGTCCCCGTGGAGGTACGAAGTCGGAAGATCCGCTCGATGGCGGCCCGATCCCCGACGATCGCCCCCGACCGGTATCCGGTCATACCCGAGCGCTTGGAGAGCGACAGAAACGACAGCACCCCTTCCGAGTCCGGTCCGGCCGCCTGCAGGACGGAGGCGGGGGGATCGTCCTCGTAGAGATCGACGTAGCACTCGTCGCTGCACAGCAGGGTCTCATGGGTTCGGGCCGCCTCCACCAGCCCCTGGAGTTGGGTCAGCGAGGTGACCGCTCCGGTCGGATTGGAAGGAGTGCAGATCCACAGCATCGCCATCCGCTCCCAGTCGGCCGGTCTGACCTGGCCGGCCGCGACCACGAAATCGTCTCCGGCGGGTATGGGGCGCGGCTCCGCCCCCGCCAGTCCCGCCCCCCGGGCATAGACGGGATAGCCGGGGTCGGGGTATCCCACCGCGTCTCCCCGATCGCGGTCCACGAACGCCAGATGGGACGAGAAGATGGCTTCCTTCGCTCCGGAGGTGGGGATGATCTGGGTGTCGGGGTCGACCTCGACACCGAACCTGCGGCGCAGGTAGCCGGCGATCGCCCGGCGCAGGTCGGGCAGCCCACGAGTAGTCGGATACTGGGAGACGGGGGGGATCGAGGTGGCCACGGTGGAGCGAACCTCCTCCCAGGTGGGCTCGACCGGATCGCCGAGCGAGAAGTCGAGCACTTCTTCGCCCCGTGCCCGCAGGTCGCGGACCTGCTCCTGGATGGCGGTGATGGGATGGGCGCCGGCCCGGTCGAGAGCTGGATTGACCCGCATCGGGCCAGGCTAACCCGACGGTCGGGCTTTTTCTTCCGGTTGCTTTTTACGGCCGGGTAGCGTTCCCACGTGTCCTACCGCCTCATCTACGCCGGGCTCGGACTGCTGGCGATCGCGGTCGTTGCCCTCGGCGTCGCATTCGCTCAGGAGGGCGATGCCGTCGATCTGCCCAACCCGATCGAAGCCGTTTCTCCTCTCCCCGGCGACCGCGTCATCCGCCAAACCAGCGTCCAGGTCGACCTGGCCGTCGGCTACGTCGCCGACCTCTTCGTGGACGGTTTTCCGGTCGACGCCGCCTTCGTGGATGCCACCGGTGTGTACAGCTGGTCACCATCTCCGACCTCGCCGATCATGACCGAGTGGAGCCCGGGTGAGCACACCGTGCGGGTCGAGTGGCGTCGGATCAGCGGTTCGCCCGAGTTCGGCTCCTTCGAGTGGACCTTCCGGGTTTCGTGATGCTCTGGCTTGCGCGCCCGGTTCTGACCCACACCTACGACGAACCTGACCACGACATCACACCCCGATGCGGCTCAGGCCAGAACCTCGGGGCCTTCCTCGAGCAGCTTCACGAAGGTCGCCTCGTCGATGATCGGGATCCCGAGCTGGTTGGCCTTGTCCACCTTGGCGGCTCCAGGTGAATCTCCCACCACCAGGGCAGTTGTGCGTCCGGACACCGATCCGGTTGCTTTTCCCCCCGCCGCTTCGATGGCGGCCTGAGATTCATCCCGGGTGAAACCCTCCAGGGTGCCCGACACCACCAGCGAGACACCGTCCAGTGACCCCGGTCCAGCGGAGTCGCCCGGGGCCTGTTCGGACTCCATCCGCACCCCTGCCTCGGCCAGACGCTGGATCAGGCCCTGGTTGTGGGGATCGGCCGCCCATTCCGCCACCTGCTCGGCGATGACCGGTCCTACCCCGTCCACCGCCGCGATCTGCTCCGCATCCGCTGCGATCAGGGCCGGGAGCGATCCGAAGCCTCGGATGAGCCGCCGCGCCACCGTGGTGCCGACATGGCGAATTCCCAATCCGGTCAGAAGACGTTCGGGGGGACGCCCGCGGGCGGCGTCGATGGCGGACCCGAGGTTGAAGACCGAAGTCTCACCCCATCCCTCCTCTTCGAGCAGCACCGAGACGTCGAAGGTGAAGATGTCGGCCGGATCCGAGATCAGGCCCTTCTCCAAAAGGAGGTCGATGGTCTTGTAGCCCAGATGTTCGATGTCCATGCCGCCGCGTCCGGCGAAATGGAACAGCCACTCCCGCAGTCGCGACGGGCAGGCGAATCCACCCGTACAGCGCGCCACCGCCTCCCCCTCGGGGCGAACGATGGGATTTCCACAGAACGGGCAATTCGAGGGCATCCGCCACTCCTGCTCCTCGCCGGTGCGGGCCGATACCACCGGGCCCACCACCTCGGGAATGACATCGCCCGCCCGGCGGACGATCACCTGGTCGCCGATGCGCACATCCTTCAGAGCGACCTGGTCCTGATTGTGGAGCGTGGCGTTGGCGACATTGGCGCCACCCACGAACACGGGTTCGAGCACGGCGTAGGGGGTGACGGCTCCGGTGCGGCCCACGTTCACCTTGATGTCGAGGAGAGTGGTGGTGCGCTCCTCGGGGGGGAACTTGTAGGCGATCGCCCAGCGGGGGGCGCGAGCCGTGAATCCGAGCAGGTCCTGTTCGGCGAGCGAGTCGACCTTAACGACCACCCCGTCGGTCTGGTAGGGACGGTCGTGGCGGAGTCTCTCGGCCTCGGCGACGTAGCGTTCGACCTCGGCCAGGTCGGCGGCGGCCGTCGAGGCAGGATTGACGAGAAAGCCCATCTCGGCCAGATATGCCATCGTCTCGGTGTGGGTGGGAGGGCGGTCGACTCCCTCGATGATTCCGGCCTGGTAGATCCAGATCCCCAGCCGGCGGGTGGCGGTGATGGACGAATCCTTCATCCGCACCGATCCGGCGGCGGCGTTGCGGGGGTTGGTGAACAGTCGATCGCCGGCCTCGGCCTGGCGCCGGTTGAGTTCCTCGAACGCGTCGAAGGACATGTAGACCTCGCCCCGGACCTCAAGCAGGCCGGGAACGGAAGGGCCGGTCAGCCGGTGGGGGATGTCTTCTATGGTGCGCAGGTTGGTGGTGATGTCCTCGCCGGTGGTCCCGTCACCCCGGGTGGCCCCTCGACGGAGCGACCCGTTCTCGTAGACGAGGACGACGGCCAGGCCGTCGATCTTGAGCTCGAGGGCATAGCCGGAGGGAGCAGCGCCGAGTTGGCGTTCGATCCTCCCGGCCCAGGCTTCCAGATCGGACATCGACTCGGCATTGTCCAGGGAGAAGAGCGGCCGGAGGTGCTCGACCGGAGCGAACGACGAGGTGGTAACTGCTGCCCCCACCCGCTGGGTAGGAGAATCGGGAACGATCAGGTCGGGATGTTGCTCCTCCAGAGCCCGCAATTCCCGCATGAGGTCGTCGTACTCGGCATCGGACAGGGTGGGATCATCGAGTACGTAGTAGCGATGGTTGGCGTCGTCGATCTGCCGGCGCAACCAGACGACCCGCTCCTCGAGTTCACTCATAGGACCGTGACGATACCGACCGCCACCGACGAAAAGCCCGCTTCAGTCGAGCAGGCTGCTGAAGGCACTCCGGGCGCGGTCTGCCTCGATCCGGGACTCGATGACACGGGCAGCACGCTGCATGAGCGGAGCCGGGTCATCGGTCCTCGGCCCCACCGCCACCAGGGCGCCGGCGAGGTTGCCGGAGAGATGGATGGGCATCACGACCACCGAGGCGGCCTCGACACCGAAATGGTCCCCGCTGTCTCGAAAGTCATCTTTGGCTTCGAGTCGCTCGGCCAGGCCGTCGATGTCATCTATCACCAGGAGCGCCAGTCGCTCGGCCTCGCCATCTTCCGTCTGCACGGCGGCAACGGTCAGGATGGGCCCGCACACCGGGTTGTCGAGAACCGCCGACAGTGACGCCGAATGGGCCCGAATGCCGCGATTGAGGTCGCCGAGCACCGAATCAACCCAATCGCCTTCACCATCGACCCAGGCCATCAGCGTCATACCCGCCGTGCTCTGATCCACCACGGGCGTCGACCCGGGCTCATCCATGTCCCCGGCGATCAGAAGCCGGTGGGCCTCGGAGGCGCGCAGGCCGGCGTCGATCTGCTGGCGAAGCCAGGCCAACTGCGTGATCTGTTCTGGGCTGTAGAGCCGCCGACCCGAGGCGTCACGAACCGGCACAACCGCCCCGTAACGGTCCTCCCATGTCCGGATGGTCGTAACCGACAGACCCGACTTGCGGGCGGCCGTACCGATGTTGTAGACGGCGTCGCCCTCCTCGCCCATCTCTGCTGCCGCGTGCATCTCGACGTGTCCTTTACTCGTGAACGTACGTACCCGTCACTGATCCGGCGGTTTCCCCTCGATCGGCGGTGGAAACCGCTTGTCGCGAGAGGGCCGGTCGCCGTCCAGTGTAGACCGGAACCCCTCCCAGGCCTGTTCGGCGGCCATTTCACGCTCGATGAGCACCGCCAGGGCCCGATAGGCATCGAGCATCTCGGCCGGCACCGCCTCGGCGGTGGCCGCGCCGACCAGGCCGACCCATTCCCCTCCCACCAGGATCGGCACGTTGAGGCTCCATCTGACCCGGGTGTTCGCATAGCGAAGGGCGAGCCGCTCAGGCATGTCGTCCACCGAGACGAGGACCGCCTCCCCCCGCTTCCAGCGGGGAAGGTAGGGCGCGACGTCCTCGTGGGGAATGACTGTGATCCGGGTGATGCGGTGGCGATAGCGAGCGAAGTCCTCGACCCGGCTCGTCATCACCACCGCCCCCGCCGTTCCCAACTCGGGATGGGCGTAGTTGACCTCGATGAACGATCCCAGTGAGTTCCAGCGCCGGGAGATGTCGTCGAGGCGACCCTGCAGGCGGGCGGTGTTGTCGGTCAGCCATTGGAAGAATTCCGCTCCGGGAGTACCGGGCGGAGGGGGGTGGGCCTCGACCAGCGGGGCACCGACCCGGGGCAGCGAACCGACCATAGGTCCAGTTTGCCACAAGGCAACTCGCGGAGACTCCGCCGGGGCGGCGCCATCGGCCGGAAGGGTGGTTTGAGGAGATCGACCGGCGGGAAGGTCTGATGAAGGCGACGGGTCGGAATGTTTGGCCGTTCGGGCCTGTTGCACACACCGATACCAATCACATGAGGTGAAATCGTGGCGACCATTGCCCTGACCAAAGACAACTTCAACGACACCATCACCGACAACGACACGGTGATCATCGACTTCTGGGCCGAGTGGTGTGGCCCCTGCCGGACCTTCGCCCCCACCTTCGAGAGCGCCTCGGAGTCACACGACGACATCGTGTTCGCCAAGGTCGACACCGAAGAACAACAGGAGCTGGCCGGTGCGCTTGGGATCCGCTCCATTCCCACTCTTATGGTGTTTCGGGATCAGGTTCTCCTCTACAACGAGGCCGGAGCCCTTCCTCCTCCGGTGTTCGAGGATCTGATCGGCCAGGTGAAGGCGCTGGACATGGACGATGTCCGGCGCCAGATCGCCGAACAGGACGGGGCCGAGCAGGCTTGACCCTGCGCAACCCTCCGTCGAAAGAGAGCCGCTCCCTCCGGGGGGCGGCTCTCTGCTATGGCGCCTCGGTGTTGGCGATGACGGCGCCTCCCGCCACCTCATCCCCCCGGTAGAAGGTGATGGTCTGGCCGGGAGCCACCGCCTTCTGCGGTTGACGGAAGGTGACCCGGTCTCCCCCTAGCTCGACCGCCACCGCCTCACCGTGGGCTCGATACTGGGCGAGCAGATTGCTCTTCAGTTCCGCCCCCGACACCGAAGACAAGCCTTCGATGGTCACGGCGCCGACGTCCAAGCTCTGGCGGCGTCCGATCGTGACTGTCGCAGTGGTGGGGTCGATTGCGGTGACATAGCGGGGTTCGCCGACCGCCACCCCCAGGCCCCGACGCTGTCCGACAGTGAAGCCCACCACCCCGTCATGGCGGCCGACGGGGTGGCCCTCCTCGTCGACGATCCGGCCGGGAC
Source organism: Acidimicrobiia bacterium (assembly GCA_035461175.1). Classification (GTDB taxonomy): domain Bacteria; phylum Actinomycetota; class Acidimicrobiia; order Spongiisociales; family ZC4RG35; genus DATHVR01. The sequence goes on from DATHVR010000151.1 coordinate 72,428, forward strand.
GGAAACCCTCGGGAGCCACCTCGGCGAGAAAGGACCGGTAGTCACCACCCCGGACGAAACAGATATCCATCGACTCGGGCTTGGAAGCGGTGCGGAGACCCAGTTCGGCCGCCCGGGCGCGGGTCTCGGACTTGGTCATCTCCCCTATCGGAAATCGGACCCGGGCCAGCTGTTCCTGGCCCAGCATCGACAGCACATACGACTGGTCCTTGTCGCGGTCGACCCCGCGGCGCAGCCGCCACCGGTCTTCCCACCGGTCGGCGCGGGCATAGTGACCGGTCACGACCAGGTCGCAATCGAGCTCCCGAGCATGCTCCAACAGCACCGAGAACTTGACCTGGCGGTTGCACTCCACACACGGGTTGGGGGTGCGGCCCGCCAGGTATCCGTCTACGAAGTGGTCGATCACGCCCGTAGAGAAGTGGTCGGTGTAGTCGACGACGTAATAGGGGATGCCGAGCGCAGCCGCCACCCGGCGGGCGTCCTCGGCATCCGAGACGGTGCAACAGCCCGAGGTAGGTGCCTCCCCGTTGGGACCCGACCACATCTTCATCGTCACCCCGACCACGTCGTGGCCGGCCTCCACCATCAAGGCGGCGGCAACGGAGGAATCCACTCCCCCGGACATGGCGGCGAGGACGCGCTGGCTCACGGGTCCAGGGTACGGGGGCGTCAGCCTCACCCTGAACCGCGCCACATACGCGAGAATCGGCGGATGAGTGCACCCACACCCGACTGGCACGCCGCCGCCGAGCAACTCGACCTACGCCGAGGGTTGTTCATCGATGGCGCCTTCACCGACGCCGCCGACGGCGCCACCTTCCCCACCCTCGACCCCGCCTCCGGCCGGGTCCTGGCCGACGTGGCACTGGCGAGCGAGAAGGACATCGACCGGGCGGTGGCTTCGGCCCGGGCCGCTGCCGCCACCTGGCGGGACACTCCCCCGCGTGCGCGCGGGCGGGTACTGTTGCGCCTGGCCGACCTGATGGAGGAACACGGTGACGAACTCCAGCTCACCGAGTCGCTCGACATCGGCAAACCGATTCGCTACACGGGTCGCGTCGATCTGACCCAGGCCACGACCACCATGCGCTTCTACGGGGAGGCGATCGACAAGCTCAACTCCGACGTGCTGCCGACCGGACCGGATGTGGTCGCCACCTCGGTCCGGGAGCCGGTGGGAGTGGTTGGGGCGATCACCCCGTGGAACTTTCCGATGATGATCGGAGCGTGGAAGATCGCACCCGCGCTGGTGGCGGGCAACGCCGTGGTCTGGAAGCCGGCCGAGCAGAGCCCACTGACAGCACTGCGCATCGCCGAACTGGCGCTCGAAGCGGGCCTGCCCGAAGGTGTCCTCAACGTGATACCCGGAATGGGCGAAACCGCCGGCCGCCACCTGGCCTCCCACATGGATGTGGACGCCGTCGCCTTCACCGGCTCCACCGAGGTGGGCAAGAAGATGCTGGTCTACGCCGGCCAGTCGAACATGAAGCGGGTCTCGGCCGAGACGGGCGGCAAGACTCCCAACATCATCTTCGCCGACGCCCCCGACCTCGATTTCGCCCGGCAGGCGATCGGCTTTTCGATCTTTTGGAACTCAGGAGAGATGTGCGTCGCCGGATCCCGCCTCCTCGTGCAGCGATCCATCCTCGACGAGGTGGTGGATGGCCTCGCGCAGGTGGCGGATGACTGGCAGCCGGGCGACCCGCTCGATCCTGCCACCAAGGCCGGACCCCTCGTCGACCAGTCCCAACTCGACCGGGTCCTGGAGTATGTGGAGACGGCGCGGGCCGAGGGGGCCGAAGTGCCGATCGGAGGTCGACGGGTCAGGCAGGACTCCGGCGGCTACTTCGTCGAACCGACGGTGTTCACCAGCGTCGACAACTCGATGCGAGTGGCCCAGGAGGAGATCTTCGGGCCGGTGCTGGCGGTGATCCCCTTCGACGACGAGGACGACGCCCTCCGCATCGCCAACGACACTATCTATGGTCTGTCGGCGTCGCTGTGGACCTCGAACCTGGCCCGCGCCCACCGCTTCGCCCGGGCGGTGCGAGCCGGCACCGTTTGGATCAACAACTTCGACCAGGCCGACCTGACGGCGCCGTTTGGGGGCTTCAAGCAGTCTGGATTCGGGGGCAAGGACAAATCGCTCCAGGCCATCGACAAGTACGTCAACTGGAAGACCACGTGGATCAACCTCGGCAAGGGCGGCAGCTGAGTCCGGCTATTCGCCGATGGCGTAGATGGTGCCGTTGCCGCTGGCCACGTAGAGGGCGTGGTCGATGACCAGGGGCTGTCCCCGGATGATGTTGCCGGTCTCCCACACCCCGAGTTCTTCCCCGGTTTCGACGTCGACGGCGTGCACCGCCCCCCCGACCGTCCCGAAATAGACCGTGTCGTTCGTCACCACCGGAGGCGCTGAGATCGGACTGTCTGCCACCACCGTGTCCCCCGGCCAGATGTATGAGTTGGAGGTCAGGTCGAGTTTGTACAGGTACCGCCCGGCGGGGAGATACATGGCGTCCCCGACGATGGCGGGGGCGACTTCGATCGGGGCGTCGACAGTGAAGAACGACAGCCTTCCCTCGACCGAAGCCTCAGTGCACGCACCCGCCGGTCGCACGTAGACGGTGTTGCCGAGCGTGAGGATGTAGGTGACGCCATCGGTCACAATCGGAGCGGTGAGGATGCCGGCCGAGAATTCGTCCCGACAGATCTCCTGTCCGGTGCTATCGAGCAGATGGAGGCCTCCCTCGGCTGTTACGACATAGACCACGCCGTCCACAAAAGTGACGTCGGCCCGTATCGTCCCCAGCCCCGGTTCATTTGCGGCCGGGAACTGCCAGATCACATTGCCACTGGTGTCCACCCCGAAAACGAACCCGTCGGTGGTGGCGGCATAGATCATTCCTTCATGAAGCACCGGAGCGCCGACGATGCTCGAACCGAGATCTCTGGCCCAGTTCTCGGCGGCGACACCCTGCAAAGGGTCCCGGAGCCGGATACTTCCTCCCGTGTCGGCGATGACCGTGTAGGCGACCGGGTTGCCCTCCATTATCGGTCCACTGCCGGCGTCCGCCGCGGTTGCGATGCTGGCGTCGGTGCGCAGCGTCCAGGCGATGTTTCCCTCGCTCAGCCCGAGGGCATAGAAGGTGTTGTCCGTGCCTCCGACGAGGAGGTTGCGGCCGTAGGCGACCGGTGCCGCCTCGATCTGTCCGGCGGTGTTGAACGTCCAGTAGTGGCCACCGAACGACCGCGGGCCGGAGGCGTCGACATAGCCAGAGCGTCCGTGGTCCCCTCGGTAGGTGACCGTGCCGTCGGTGCCGAGAAAGTCAACCCCATCCGGAAGCGGGATGGCGGTTTCCTCCAGAGTCGGAGGTGCCGTGGTGACGGTGCCCTGTTCCGTCACCACCTCCCGTACCACGGTGACCCCAGGGGGGCTTTGGTTGAGTTCGCCGATGGCAAACGAGGTGAGCCCGGCCAGCGCCACCACTCCCAGTGCCGCCGCCGCCACCGTCATCGGCCGCCATGTCCGGCGACGACGCACCAGGCCCCGGCGCCGTCGCTGAGCCGGGCTGAGCACTTCGTCTCCGCTGAGGCCGGCCCGCCGCAGGGCACGGTCCAGCACGGCGGCGTTCTCGGCTGCATCCTCCTCCCCGGTCACCTCGGGTGCGGCCAGCGCCTGCTGCACATGGGCGAGACCCGTCCACTTGTCGCCCCAGCCCTCGGGCAGATCCGTCTCCATTACCTTGAGGGCGCGCACCGTCGGCGCCGCCATCCGCTCTCGCCAGAGCTTTCCCGCCGAGGCCGCCCGGGCGGCCAGCATCGGGTTTCCGACCTGGTTGGCGATCGCGAGCGCTTCCTCGGCGAAGCCGGGGTCGCGGGAGTGCTCGGCGATCACACACATGAGTTCGGCCGCCCATCCGAACAGACGCGACTGCAGAAGCATGTCGGCCAGATCCTCCGCCTCCCGCTGGGGCCATGCTCCGGAAGCGGCCGCCTCCACCTCCATCTGGATGGCCCGACAGCGCGCCCGCCAGCGCCAACCGTCGGCGCCTTTCGGGGTGACCGCCAGCGCCGCCCGGATCTCCGCGGCGGCCTCGTCTGCCCGGCCCAGCGCGAGCAGGGCGCGCGCCTTCTCGGCACGGGCCACGTTCTCCCACGCGGGCAGCTGCCGATCGACCAGGTCCCGCACCCTTTCCGCCGCCGCCAGCGCCTCTTCAGGACGTCCGTAGGCCAGGTTCCCTTCACTCAGGGCCAGGTCGGCCACGAACAACGGCGCCTCCACCCGGGCCTGATCGGCGAGGCGGCGCGCCGCCGCGACCGCCTGCATCGCCGCGGCCGGACGCCCGCTGCCGAACAGCGCCCGGGCCCGCCAGGCCTCCTTGTCCGCCAGTCCGGCCAGGTCGGCATCGGCGGTGAGGTCGCGCAGATGGGTGAAGGCCGTCTCCGCCTCGCGCATCTGACCGCGATCGAAGAGGATCCACGCCCGGTTCATCTCGCCGTTGAATCGAGGGGCGGAACCGGCTGCGGCGAGGTCGAGGCGCTCCAGGCTGACGGCAAGCATCCGGTCTGCCTCGTCGGCGTACCCGATCCGATTGAGGGCCCGCGCCTGGAATGTGCCCAGCGACCCGTGCTTGGCCGGTTCCCCGGCTCGCAGCGCCTCCAGTCCGGCCAGGGCGAGGACCCGCTCGGCCTCCTGCGGATGCTGTCGATCGTCGGCCACCGCGGCCGCAAACCCGAGGGCGTCGATGCGCTCTACCCCCTCGAGAAGCCCGACGGCGCGTTCGAGGTGTTCGGCGGCGTCCTCGGAACGACCGGCGGCACGCAGGAATCGGCCACAGACAAGATGCAATTCGCCCGCCTCGGACCGGGGCACGTTGCCCAGGCCACCGGCGGCCTCGAGTGCCCGCGACGCCATGTGATAAGCCTCCCCGAGGGCCGAGCGCTCGGCGGCCTCCAATGCCGCCTGGCGTAGTAGCGGATAGGCGCGGGCGGCGTCTCCCCCCTCCAGCCACAGGCTCCCTACCACTCCCGGAACCGCATCCGTCTCCTCGAGGACTTCGGCCAGACGGCTCGAGAGGTAACCGAGCCGGGCCTCACCGGCGGCGAGACGGTGAGCGGCCGGGGCAGCGAGAAAACCCGCCCGCGTCTCCCGCAGGAGGCCCGAGGCGACCAGCGACTCGGCCACGCCGAGGGCATCGGACTCGGTCACATCCAGGAAACGCGCGATCGACCCCACACCGAGGGAACTGGCGACGAGCCGTGCGGCGAGAGCCAGATCACGCTGCCGGTCGTCGAGCGGGTCGGCGTCGATCGAATCGGCCTCCTCCGTCTCGACCCTGTGGACGACGCCATGCCGGGCACCGGCCTGGATGACCTGGTCGAGCGCGGCGCGGTCGATGGCATCTAGCGGGCCGTGACCGAGGAACAGAACCAGGGGCCCGGGCGGGTCCTCCAGCAGTCGCTGCAGCCGGCCGAGTGAGGTGGGATCGGCCCACTGGGCGTTGTCCACGGCCAGCACGCCCCCGGAGAAGGCTTCCAGCTCCAGTTCGGTGGCGACACATCCGACCAGGCCCCGCGAGGCGGGCGAGGCGGCGACGTGCCTCACCGGACCTTGCTCGGGAGGAATCTGTTCGAGCGCCTTGCCGATGGAACCGTCCTCGGACTCGGCCAGGATGACCACCGGGCCGGCTGGATCCGCATCGAGTAGACCCGCCAGCTCCTCGAGCGAGGCGCGGACATCCGATGTCGATTCCTGACCCCTGTTGCCGAGCATCGCCGGGACGGTACTAGCCGGACCGCTCGGGAGGCGAGCCAACCCGGATTCAGGCCACGACCGCCGCCACCTCTCCGGCCAACCGGCGGCCGTCCTCAGGCCGGGAGTCCCATCCGAAGCTGAAGCGCAGGCACTCGCGTGCCGCTTGGGGCGAAATCCCCATCGCCGCCAACACGTGGCTGGGGGTGGACGCCCCCGACTGGCAGGCCGACCCGGCCGAGGCGGCGATCCCCGCCCGATCGAGGCGGATCAGGACGGTCTCATTGCGTCTGCCCGGGATCCGAACGTGGCTGTGCTGGACCAGGCGATGCTCGGGGGGCGCGTTGACCACGGCTCCAGGGATCCGAGTCCGGAGCTCCTCCTCGAACTCATCCCGAATCGTCCCCACCTCCGCTCGGAAACGCGGCCGGTCCGCCGCGGCCAGTTCCAGGGCGGTGGCGATTCCCACCGCTCCGGCCACGTTGTGGGTACCGGACCGCCGACCCAGCTCCTGTCCCCCGCCGTGAAGGACGGGCTCGAGCGCAGTTCCCTCCCTCACCACCAGCACCCCCACCCCCTTGGGGCCACCCAGCTTGTGAGAGGCAACGGTGAGCATGTCTAGGTCCCCCAACTCGACCTCGAGCGAGACGGCCGCCTGAACGGCATCGGTGTGCAGCACAGCCGAAGGCGAAGCCGTCCGCACCGCCTCGACCACCTCGGCGAGGGGCTGGACGACACCGGTTTCGTTGTTGGCCCACATCACCGACACGACGGCGGTCTCGTCGGTGATGGCCGCGGCCACCTCTTCGGGGTCGACCCGGCCTTCGCCATTCACCCCCACCACCGACACCGGGCCACCGAGGCGGGCTACGAACCGGGCCGACTCCAGGACCGCCTCGTGCTCGGTCGCCACCGTCACGACACCACCGACACGCCCTGCGGCGAGAGCGGCGCCCTTGACGGCCAGGTTGTCGGCCTCGGTGCCGCCACCGGTGAACACCACTTCGAGGGGCCGGCACCCGAGAGTGGATGCCACTCGCTCGCGAGCTTCCTCCAGGGCGTCCTTGGCCGACCGCGACACGCCGTGGATCCCCGAGGGGTTGCCGAAAGAAGATGTCTCGAAGGGTGCCATCGCCTCGCGCACTCCGGGGCGCATCGGCGTGGTGGCGGCATGGTCGACATACAGCATCGGCTCCATCATCGCAGTCACCTCCGCCAAGCCATATACGATGAGAGCCTGGCTGCCATCGTCATCTCCGTCCTCATCGATGCCTCTCTCGACGAAGTGTGGGAGGCGGCGGCCGACCTCGCCTCCCACGCCGAGTGGATGGCCGACGCCGAATCGATCGTCTTCGAATCTGAGACCAGGTCCGGTCCGGGGACGCGGATGCGCGTTGGCACCCGGGTCGGTCCGCTTCGGACCACCGACCTCATGGAGGTCACCGAGTGGGAAGAACGTCGGGCCATCGGAGTGGTACACCGCGGCCTCGTCACCGGGGCCGGCCGCTTCGAGCTCTCGCCCATGGCCACCGGAACCCGCTTTACGTGGCGGGAAGAACTCCGATTCCCCTGGTGGCTGGGAGGTCCGCTCACCGCCTGGCTGGCCCGCCCGGTGCTCGCCTGGGTGTGGCGCCGAAACCTCGCCGGCCTCAAACGGCTACTGGAGAGCTGAGGCTCAACGCCCCCCGAAGCCGGGCTTGCGCTTCTCCAGGAAAGCCGACACGCCTTCGCGGGCGTCCTCGGTTCCGAATACGCGCCCGAACTCGTTCGCCTCGATCTCGATCGCCCGCGACATCGGCTGACCCCACCCGTCGTTGAGGGAACGCTTGGCGGCGGCGATGGCACGGGTCGGCCCCTCCGCCCATCGGGCGGCGTCTTCCATCGCCACCTCCAGCAGGCGCTCCCCCTTCACCACCTTGTCGGCGAGTCCGATCTGCTCGGCCTCCTCGGCCGTGACGTGGCGGCCCGAGTAGACCATCTCCTTTGCGATCTGGTAGCCCACGATACGCGGCAGGCGCTGGGTTCCGCCCGCCCCGGGGATGATCCCCAGCATGATCTCGGGCTGGCCGACCTTGGCGTCGTCGGACAGGTAGCGAAAGTCGGCACCCATCGCCAGTTCGAGGCCTCCCCCGAGGGCGAAGCCGCGCACGGCGGCGATCGCCGGCTTCTCCAGCGCCTCCAGGGCCCAGATGGCGTCGGTAAGGGCGTTGGCAAGCCGGTCGTCCGTGCCCGACTCGAAGGCGGTCTTGAACCCGGTGATGTCGGCCCCGGCGGCGAAATGCGGTTCGCCCGTGACCACCACCGCCCGCACCCCGGGATCCTGGCACTCGGTGAAAGCTGCCAGGAGGTCGGCCGACAGTTCCGCGCTGAGGGCGTTGACGGGCGGCCGGTCGAGGGTGACGAGGGCGACCGCCCCCTCAGTGGACAGCTTCACCAGCGACATCGGAACTCCTCGGGTCTCGCGTCAGCCGACTGTAACTGTGTCGATGTGGGGGTACTGCCCCCACCCCCCACGGCTGCTCGCCTGCGGTCTCGAATCATGGGCCATCCGCCGGACCGGCTGGCTGCCCTCGGCCGTCTGTCCTCGCAGGAGCGGCGGTTGCCCCTTTTCGCGCACGAATTGCGTGCCATGGCGCGCAATTCGGGCGCGAAAGCAGGTTTCCGAGCCAAATCCATTCGACATCTCCGACACCCGTCTGCCAGATTCGGGTCATGTTTCCCGGTCCTGACCCCGATGCCCGCAACGACATCGTTCTGACCACCGCCCGTCTCACCCTCCGCCCTCCCGACGACGGCGACGTCGAGCGACTCTTCGAACTGGTGGGAGGGGCGGATCGGGCCCGGGTGTGTGCCGGCCTGCTCTGGGACGGACCCGACTCAGCCGCCGAGATCGCCGGGTGGGTCCAGCGCCATCGGCACGCCACCTTCTACGACGAGGGCTTCGCCTGGGTGATCCACCTGGACGGTGCGCCCGCCGGCACCATCGGTTTGCGTCCCCATCACTTTCCGGGCCGGGCCCTGGTCGGCTACTGGCTCGGCACGCCCTACTGGCGGCGGGGAATCATGAAAGAGGCGCTGACGGCGATCATGGATCTGGCGTTCACCGGGCTGGGGATGGGCAAGGTGGAGGCCGAGGTCTTCACCACCAACCTGGCCGGGCTGCGACTGGTGGAGAGCATCGGGATGCAGCGGGAGGCCATGTTCCGCCGGGCCGTCCGCAAGGGCGGCGAGTGGCTCGACGAAGCCGTCTATGGGCTGGTGCCCGAGGAGTGGCGTGTCAGGAGGTGACGCCCGGTAGGTCGGCCAGTTCCGGCCTCTCCCCCGGCTCCAGCGGATCGACCCGCATCCGGTAGTCGACCACCATCACGCCCTCCCCGGGGGCCAGCACCTTCACGGGATTCAGGTCCATCTCGGCGATCTCGGGGACCACGTTGATCATCGCCGAGACTCGCAACAGGGCCTCCTCCAGCGCCGGGACATCGCCTTCGGGCATGTTGCGGTATCCCTCCAGAAGGGGGAATCCCCTGACGTCTCGCACCATCTCGCCCACATCGACATCGGTGAGGGGGTGGATGCGGAAGGCGACGTCACCCAGCAACTCGACGGTCACGCCGCCCAGGCCGAACACGATCAGGGGGCCGAAGCTCGGATCCTCGGTGGAGCCAATCAGGATCTCGTGGCCTTCGGGGACGAAGGACTGGACGATCACGCCCTCGGGGTCCGGGACCGCACCGGTTACCTGCTGGTAAGCCGCCCGCACTGTCTTCTCTCCGGAGACGTCGAGGACGACCCCGCCCACGTCGGACTTGTGGAGAGCGGACGGCGAGATCACCTTGAGGACCGAACGACCGATGGCCGCGGCCGCCTCCACCGCCTCGTCTTCGGTGTGGACCACCCGGGTGGTGGGAACGTTCAGTCCGAACGACTCCAGGATGGCGGTGACCTCGTCGGATTCCAGCCAACCCCCCTCCTCGCCGAGACGGGCGAGGGCTTCGTCGACTATCCGACGGGCACGGGCGGGATCGGCATCTTCGAAGACGGGAACGGTGCCGGGATCGCGCCGGCGCCACTCCCCGTAGGCGACGGCACGGGTGAGGGCCAGCGCGGCCTGTTCGGGGAACTGGAAGATCGGTATGGCACGGGCGTCGTCGCCCCCGCTGAGATGCCTCGCGGCTGCCTCCCCGCCCATGAACACCGTCAGCAGCGAAACCTGGCCCTCATGGGCATCCTGGGCGGCACGCAGAGCCAGCGCCACCGGCTCCGAATGCCCGGGCGTGACCTCGACGTGGATCGCCACTACCGCATCCACCTCGCCGGACTCCATCAGGGTCGAGGTGGCGTGCTGGAACTCGCCGGGCCCGCCCGAGGCGATCAGGTCGATGGGGTTGGTGGTGGACGCCTCGGCGGCGAGCTCCTTGCGCAGCTCGGCTTGGGTCTCGTCGGAAAGGGCGGGAAGAGTGAGACCGTTGGCCTCGAGAGCATCGGCGGCGAGGATGCCGGGACCGCCGGCGTTGGTCACCACCCCGACCCGCTTGCCCCCCGGGATCGGCTGGTCGGCGAGGAGCGATCCCACCGCGAAGAGCTCCTCGATGGTGTCCACCCGGATCACCCCGGCCTGGCGGAAGAGCGCACCCACCGCCACGTCCGACGAGGCGAGCGCCCCCGTGTGGGAGGAGGCGGCCCGGGTTCCGGCCTGGGTCCGACCCGACTTGACCGCAACGATCGGCTTGCGCCGCCCGATTCGACGGGCGATCCGAGAGAACTTCTTGGGGTTACCGAAGGACTCGAGATAGAGGAGGATGACATCGGTCTGGGGGTCGTCCTCCCAGGCCAGGAGCAGGTCGTTGCCGGATACATCTGCCTTGTTGCCGACCGAGACGAAATGGGAGATGCCGATGGCCGAGGCACGGGCATAGTCGAGGATCGCCATCCCCAGCGCTCCCGACTGACTCGACATGGCGATGTTGCCGGCGGGTGGATACACCGGCGAGAACGTGCCGTTCATGCTCACGGCGGGAGAGGTGTTGAGCAGACCGAGGCAGTTGGGGCCGATCATTCGCACCCCGCCTTCGCGAACGATGTGCAACAGCTCTTTCTCCCGTGCGGCGCCCTCCTCGCCCATCTCCGAGAATCCGGCCGAGATCACCACGATGCCCCGCACCCCCGCCTCTACGCACTCGCGCACCACGTCGAGCACGTGCTCGGCGGGAACGACGATGAAGGCAAGGTCGACCTCGTCGGGAATATCGGAGATCCTGGCGTAGGCCCGGACCGAGTTCACCACCCGGGCGCGGGGATTGATCGGATAGAGGGGGCCGGTGAAGCCCTCGTGGAGGAGGTTCCGGAAGAGCCGATTGCCGATCGAGGCGGGATTGGTGGAGGCTCCTATCACCGCCACCGACCGGGGGACGAAGATCGGTCCCAGCGAGGCCGTGACCGCCCGCCGCTCCCGCTCACCCCAGGCGGCCATGCTCCCTTCCGACTCCTCCACCGGAAAGTCGACGGTGTAGACGCCGTCGTCGAGGGTACGGCTGAGCTCGTAACCCGAATTGCGGAACACCCGCATCATCTGGCGGTTGTCGGGGAGCACGAAGGCCCGGAATCGGTGCACGCCGTGGCTGCGGGCATAGGAGGTGAGGAGCTGGAGCAACTCGGTGCCCAGGCCCCTCCCCTGGTGCTCGTCGGCGACGCCGAAGGCGACCTCAGCCGTGGTGGGATCGTCGTCGGCGACGTCGTAACGCCCCACTCCGATCATGCGCCCCTGGCTGATCGCCACCAGTGCCATGCGCTTGTCGTAGTCGACCGACGTGAAATAGGCGATTTCGCCGGCGTCGATGCTGTTCTTGACCCGGAAGAAACGGAAGTAGCGGCTCTCGGCCCCCATTCGCTCGAACAGGTCCAGGAACAGCTCACCGTCATCGGGTCGGATGGGACGGATCAGCACCCCCGCCCCGTCCCGAAGGACAACGTCTAGCTCATACTCGGATGGGTAAAGGGCCACCCAGCCCAGGCTAACGCCCTTTGGCTCCCAGCCGGGCCCGGTTCTCGTACGGATATACCTCGATCAGCTCCCCGGCGGCGACCCGGCGTTGCACGGAGTCCCACCAGGCCGCCTCGAACAGGTCCCCATGCTGGGCCGTGAACACCTCCCGAATCTCGCCTCCCACCCCCAGGAAAGTGGAGAACTCGGTCGGAAACACGTCGGCGGGCCCGATGCTGAACCACGGCTCGGCCGAGAGCTCGGTGGTGGGGTCGGGCGAGGGAGGAAGGGTCCGGAAATGCACATCTTCCAGCGCAGACAGCTCGTCGTAGTCATAGAAGACGACCCGGCCGTGGCGGGTGACCCCGAAGTTCTTGAGCAGGAGATCCCCCGGGAAGATCCCGGAGGCGGCCAGTTCCCGGATCGCATCCCCGTAGTCGAGCATCACCTCCCGCCCCAATGTGGGGTCGGCATCGCGAAGGTAGAGGTCGAGTGGGATCACCCGGCGCTCGACGTAGCAATGCTTGATGGTGACCTCGTCTTCGGTCACGTCCACCGACCGGCTGCACTCGGAGGTGAGAGTCTCCAGGACCTCCCGGTCGAACCGGTCGGCGGGCAAGGCCAGGTAGGCGAACTCCTGAGCGTCCACCAGCCGGCCGGCCCGGTCGTGGTGGAACACGTATCGGTACTTCTCTTTGACCTGGGATCGGGTGGTCGACTTCTGCGGCGGGAAGCGATCTTTGATCACCTTGAAGACGACGTCGAAGCCCGGGAGGGTGAAGACCACCATCACCAGGCCCCGGGTGCCCCGAGCCATCGAGAAACGGTCGCCCGACGTGAGCAGGTGCCGGCGGAGCTCCCGGTAGAGAGCGGTCTTGCCGTGTTTGTTGTGGCCGAGGCTGATGTAGAGCTCGGCGAGACGCTTGCGAGGCATCAGGGTGCGCAGGAAACGGATCAGGTCCCAGGGCCGGTCGACGTCGACGTGGAAATAGGAGCGGGTGAACGAGAACAGGACCGAAACCTGGTTCTCCGTCAGCAGCACAGCGTCGATGACCATCCCCTCGGGGGGATGCAGCAGTGCCAGGACCAGCGGCACGACGTGGGAGCCGGAATACATCCGCCCCACGATGTAGGCGCCTTTCCCCCGGAAGAATACGGCGTCCACCGCCTCGGTCCGGTCCACCACCCGGAGCGCACCGATGGCGGTCAGATGGTCGGAGATCTTGTCGGCGGCCAGGGCCACGTCGTAGCCGAGGCCGGCGAACTCCCCGCTCAGGTTGGCGTCGCGGAGGATGGAGGCGATGAGATCGGGGATCGGCATCGACTCGTAACTGCGATGGAGCGGGACCGTCGATTCACTGGGAGGCGTATCGAAGTCCGTGTCCACGAACTCGATCCGGGGGTCGACCCCGACGGTGGTGAAGATCTTGCGGGTGACCGAGTTGAAGAAGGTCTCGGCCAGTTCCCAGTCGTGGCGGTCCATGATCAGGCCGGAGTAGACGGCTTTCATGCCCGCCCACACCATTTCGTCCTCGCTGCGCTCTCCGAAAATGCTGCGAATGGACCCGGCAGCCCCTTCCGCCGCCCGCTCGTACAGGTCGAGGCGCTCACGGGCATCGGTGGACATTCCCGCCCAGTCTCGCTCGGCGAAGCGGATCCGGGCCCGTCGGGTGACGATCCGGAACCGGGTCTCGAAGCCGTCGTAGGCCTCCGCCACGACACGGGCGCCGAGATTGGCGAGCCGCGAGTCGGAGAGGGCGCTTGGCTGGCTGCTCATCCCGTCAGGATGGAGCGAGAAAGGGCGCGACGCAAGACGACGAAACAATCCCGTAATCAGGCCGAGCGGACATGGCAACACGAGCGCAACTCGTTCGAAAAGCTGCTCCCCCATCTTGTCTTCAACCGATCGACGGAGGTGATGGTGATGAGATGGAAGCGAGCGCTGGCGTTGGGTGCGGCGTTATGGGTGATCCCGCTGGCGGCCTCGGCCCAGGAAGCCGAGGTCACCGTCGCCGAGGTGGCGGCGGCAGTCGACACGGTCTGGGTGGTCGTGGCCGCCTTCATGGTGATGTTCATGCAGCCCGGTTTCGCCCTGGTCGAGGCCGGCTTCACCCGGGCCAAGAACACGGCCAACATCGTCATGAAGAACTTCATGGACTTCTCGGTGGGCGCTCTCGTCTACTGGGCGGTCGGCTTCGGCCTCGCCTATGGCGGCTCTTCGGTAGGAGGATTTTTCGCCTACGGAGACTTCTTCATGGGCAATCCCGAGCGCAGCGTCGAGTGGTTCTTCCAGGTCGTTTTCGCCGCTACGGCCGCCACGATCGTGTCCGGGGCGATGGCCGAGCGCACCAAGTTCTCCGCCTACCTCCTCTACACGCCGTTCATCACCGGCCTCATCTACCCGGTCGTCACCCACTGGGTGTGGGGTGGTGGGTGGCTGGCGGAGCTGGGCTACATCGATTTCGCCGGTTCGGGTGTGGTCCACCTGACGGGCGCGGTGGCGGCGCTGGCCGGCGTCCTCACCATCGGGCCTCGACTCGGAAAGTACGACTCCGAAGGCAAGCCGCTGCCCCTCCCCGGCCACTCACTCATGCTCGGTGCCCTGGGCGTGTTCATCCTCTGGTTCGGCTGGTACGGCTTCAACGCCGGCTCCACCCTGGCCGCCGTGGGTAGCGACATCGGCACCGTCGTCGTCACCACCACGCTCGCCTCCGCCGCGGGGGCACTGGCCGCCATGATCACCGCCTGGACCTACCCGGTCTACGGCAAGCCCGATGTGGGATTGACACTCAACGGTGCCCTGGCGGGCCTGGTGGGGATCACCGCCGGCACGGCCAACGTCTCCAATCTGGGGGCGGTCGTCATCGGCCTGGTGGCCGGCCTGCTGGTGGTGGTGGCCATCGTCGGCTTCGAACGGGGCGGCATCGACGACCCGGTCGGGGCGATCTCCGTCCATGGCGTCGCCGGGATCTGGGGCGTGCTGGCGGTGGGCATCTTCGACATCACCGGCAGCGGTCTCCTCTACGGCGGCGGCATCTCCCAGCTGGGAGTGCAGGCGCTGGGGGTGCTGGCCATCGTTACCTGGGTGTTCGTCACCTCGACCGCCGTCTTCCGCCTCATCAACCGGATGTGGGGGATGCGGGTCAGCGCCGAGGAGGAGCTGACCGGTCTCGACCGGATGGAGCACGGCGCCGCCGCCTATCCGGAGTTCATGGAGCAGATCGCCGACCCGGCCACGCTCGACCCCGTGCCCTGACTCGCCGATCGGGGGAACGAAGAAGGGCGGCCCGCAGGGGGCCGCCCTTCACTTGTGCCCGGGGTGGGAGTCGAACCCACACGTCCGCTTGGGGACAGAGGTGTTTAAGACCTCCGCGTCTGACCGATTCCGCCACCCGGGCCACAAAATCCGCCGAACCTGAGGTTCGGCTGTACCACCACGGTACAAAACTCTCTCGAGTTCGCGGTCATAGCGGACCGCACAAGCGACCCTCTTCACATCCCCGACGAACTCCGGCATGGTGCGGTCATGGTCGACATCGCCGACATCCGCCTCCGGGAATGGGTCCGCGATCGCCCCGCCACCATCGTCTCCCGCCGTGAGGCACTGGCCCTCGGCTTCACGGACCGGATGATCCGGCGCCGGATCGAGGCCGGATGGTGGAAGCCGGTGCAACGCGGCGCGTACGACATCACCGACTCCTACAACGACTGGTTCGCCACCCTCACCGCCGCGGTCTCGAAGCTTCCGGCCGTCGCCTCCCACCATTCGGCCGCCGAGCTGCACGGATTCCCACTCACTCCTCGAGGCAAACTGGTCGTCACAGTCCCCCATCGCACCAGCCATACATTCCCCGGGGTGGAGGTGCGGCAGTCGACCGACCTCACTCCGGTCTACATCACCGAGGTCGAGGGTCTTCCCACCACGACGCCGGAGCGGGTCATCCTCGACATCGCCCACCGCCACCAGCTCAGCTTCCTCGTCACGCTCCTCGAGAAGCTGATCGTGGCTCACCAGATCGATCCCCAGGAGATGGAACGTGCCCTGGCCGACCTGGGCCGACGCGGCCGCCCCGGCACCGTCAAGACACGAAAGGCGCTCGAGGCGGTGATGCCGGTTCTCGAACGCCTGGAGAGCGAACTCGAGCGCATCGTTCTGGATCTGATCCGGACCGCCGGTCTCCCAATGCCCATCGTGCAATACCCCCTGCCGTGGCGGACGCACCGGCCGGGTCGGGTCGACATGGCCTACGTCGAGGCCCGGCTCATCATCGAGTGCGACGGGCTCCGCTGGCACATCGCCGCCGAGACGTTCGAAGACGACCGCCGGCGGGACAATCTCGCCATCACGGCCGGTTGGCGGGTGATCCGTATCACCTGGAAGATGGCCACCGAGGAACCCGAAATGGTGGTGGGCCTGATTCGGTACGCGCTCGCTAGGTGAGCCGGGCGACGATCCCGTCCAGGAGATCCCGCTCGGACACCAGGCATTCCCGTGCGGCGAGGGCCGCCAGCACCTGCTCGGCAACGATCGCTCCGCCGAGGATCACGGGGGCGCGACGGGGCTCGATCCCGGGAAGGCTGGCGGTCTCTTCCACCGAGAGGGTCGCCAGCCGGTCGATCCACCGACCCAGTAGCCGGGCACTCAATCGGGAGTGGTGGATCAGATCGGGGGCGTACACCCCGTGCTCGATCGCTGCCAGAGTGGTCCAGGTCCCGGCCACGCCGACTACCGGCCGGGAGGTGGGATCGACGAGAGCCAGCACCTCCTGCACCGTTGCCCGGGCATCGGCCAGAGTCAGATCGGAAACCGGCCGGTCCACCAGGTGCTGGTCGGTGAGCCGCACCGACCCCATCTCGTAGGAGGTGCCGCCTCCGGCGGTAACGACCTCGGTGCTACCTCCGCCGATATCCACCACCACCGGATCGTCCCCGGGCAGATCGGAGGCGGCTCCCGCATACGACAGGGCGGCCTCTTCCTCACCCGGGATCACTTCGATCGGGAACCCGAGGACTTCAACGGCTTGGCTCAGAAAGTCGGCCGTGTCGGTGGCATTGCGGCCGGCGGCGGTCATCACTGCCCGCTTCGACTCCGCCGCCCGATCCGCGATGGCACTGGCGTAGGCGCCCAGCACTTCGAGGGTGGCCGAACGCCCTTGCGGATTCAGACGGGATGATGCGGCCAGCCCCTTCCCCAAACCGGTCACTTTGCTCCGTCGGGTCAGGTCGGCCCCGTGCTCATCGACTACCAGCAGACGCACGGAGTTGGTCCCGATGTCGATGGCCGCCCGACGTCTCAACGGTCACCCATCCCCGTGAACTCGAGAGAGTTCTGT
>DATHVR010000152.1:0-41554 GCA_035461175.1 Acidimicrobiia bacterium
CCTCTCGGTCGTGCCGATCTTCTCGACCGCCCGCATCCGGGCAGATCGGGCCCGGGGATTCGCTTCGATCTCTTCGGCCGATGGCTCCACGGGGTGGCGGGTGAGGAGCCGCAACTCCGTCACACCGCCGCAGCCACACACCGGCAGGTCGGGAGGACAGGTGCAACCTCTCGCTCCGCGGGCGAAGCGTCGCTTGACGATGCGGTCCTCCAGCGAGTGATAGGAGATGACGGCGCAGCGCCCGCCGACCGCGAGGACGTCGAGTGCCCCCTCCAGCCCGCGGGTGAGGGCATCGAGTTCCTCGTTGACCGCCAGGCGGATGGCCTGGAACGTCTTGCGGGCCGGATGGCCCTTGCGGCGCACGGCCGCCGGTGTCGCCTCGGCGATCACCTCGGCCAGGTGCCCGGTGGAGCGGATCGGACGCGCCGCCACGATGGCGGCGGCGATGCGACCTGACAGACTCTCCTCGCCGTACCGGCGAATGATCGAGGCGAGGCGGGACTGGTCCCAGTCGTTGACGATCTCGGCGGCGGTCAGTTCGGCGTCGGGGCCCATCCGCATGTCGAGGGGTCCGTCGTGGCGGTAGGAGAAGCCCCGGGCGGCCTCGTCGAACTGATGCGAGGAAACCCCGAGATCGAACAGGATCCCCACCGGCTCCTCCACGCCGGCGTCTTCCAGCAGGAGCTCGATGTCGGCGAAGTTGCCCTGGAGGACCTGCACCCGGTCGTCACCGAGCAGGCCGGCGTGGGCAACTGCCTCCGGGTCCCGGTCGATCCCCACCATCTGGATCCCTTCTCTCATCGCGTTCAACAATCTCCTTGTGTGCCCCCCACCTCCGAATGTGGCGTCCACCACGACTCCGGAGGTGAGAGGCTGAAAAATCTCTGCTACCTCATTGGCCAGGACCGGCTCGTGATACTGCTTTCCTTCCGATTCGGTTCGCGGTCCCTGGGTCATGGTCAGCCCCCCGGGCGCTGGCACCAACAGGAAGCGGGCGGAGTCAGGGGCCTTCCATTGGTAACCGGGGGGCTGACGATGAACCAGAGTCACCATCTGCCTGGCAGTCGGGTCGATCAGAAGCCGGGCACCTCCTCGCTCTCGCGGTAGGCGGCGTCGGCGGCGGCCTGCTCCTGCTCGAACGCCTCCACCTCCCACAACTCGATGCGGTCGTACATCCCCACCACCGCCACCTCGCCGGCGCCCTCGAGCCCGGCGAACTCACGCAGCTTGGGCTTGAGCGACACCCGGCCCTGTGAGTCGAGTTTCTGCAGGTCGGCGTTGGCGAACTTGGCCCGCAGGTCACGGCGCGCATCGAGCAGGCGGGGCCGCGACGCCGACGCCTCGGCGGCGATCTCGTCGAACTTGGGGGCGGTGAAGATGACCAGGTTGCCGTCGCTCCCCTTGGTGATCACCACTTGGCCGCCCTCTTCTTTGATGGCGGCGCGGAACGAGGAGGGCATCACGACCCTTCCTTTCTCGTCCAACGTGTGGATGTAGTCCCCGAGGAACAAATCTGCTCGTCCGTTCTCATGTTCTTCTGCTCGTCTGCCGACACCCTCTGGTGCCAGTGCGCGCCACTATGCCCCACTTCGCGCCACTTTGTCAACCTTCTCCCCCACTTTGTTGGCGCGAGGCCGCGCCGAAATCGATCGGGAAACGCCCGGAGTCAGACAGCCAGGCGGGGGTCGGTCAGCCGGCGACTTTCAGGTAGGGGTGCCAGGCCGGGTCGAGTGAGTAGCCGGCCGAGGCGTAGATCCAGGCGTAGTTGCGCGGCGCCTGGGGCTTGCGCCGGAGCGAGAAACCCGCCTCGGACGGGAGCCGGTTGCCCTTGCGAATGTTGCAGGCCCGGCAGCAGGCGACGACGTTCTCCCAGGTATGGCCGCCGCCGCGTGATCGGGGTAGCACGTGGTCGATGCTCTCGGCTTGCCGTCCGCAGTACTGACACGAGTGTTCGTCACGGCCGAACACCGCCCGTCGGGTGACGGGCACGCTGCGGCGATAGGGAACCTTGACGAAGCTGGTCAGCTTCACCACCGAGGGAACCACCACCGCCTGGCGCTCCGACTCCCATACCTCGTCCCGGTCAACCACGGCGATCGCTCTCCCCCGCATGACGAGCACTACCGCCCGTCGGGTCGGAACGACCGACAGCGGTTCATACGTCGCGTTGAGAACCAGAGCCCTGACCATCGGCTCCCTGTCTGTCCGGGAGATGCAGAATAGTGGGCCTACCGGGCTCCCGGTCGCCACATCCCCGCTCGAGGGTGCACGAGGGGTCCTCGCCGCCGTCTTGGGTGGTGGGTTCTGGGTCGGAGGTCGGAGGTCAGAGGTCAGAGGCCAGAGGCCAGAGGCCAGAGGTCCTTTTCGCGACAGAATTGCGCGCTATGGCGCGCAATCCTGTCGCGAGAATCCTCCTGAACCCCGTCCGAGGGCGAACCCCTGGCTCCGAACCCGCCGTCGCGCAGACCGTTACTCCAGGACCTGGGCGGCCACCTCGAGCAGGGCGGCGGGCCAATTCGACTCGACCACGCTCACGGTGCTGACCTTGGGAGTGGTGGCGTGGTTGCCGGCGATCACGGTCAGGACCCGCATCCCCTCGATGGCCGACAGGTTGAGGCCGATGACCGAGATCGGATCGCGTCCCGCCAGTTCGGCGGCGGCATCGATCACCGCCTGCACGATCGCCCGGGCCGAACTGGGTACCTGGCGGCGAACGGTACGTTCGCCCCGCGAGTAGACCACCTGGGCCGTGGAGCGGTCCCCGGCCGGGGAGATCGACAGTTCGATCCGATCGCCGTCGGGGGTGATCATCGCCGCCTCATGCTCGCCGGAGGAGACAACCGTCACCGGGGGCTCTGACACGATCTCCGAGGGTTTGGCGTCGACATCGATCACCTCGTGCGAGACCGGAGGTGGACTGCCCGCCACCTCCGCCCCCGAAGCAGCCAGGATGCGGGCCGAGCGGGTGCCGTAGG
The DNA here is from genome assembly GCA_035461175.1 of Acidimicrobiia bacterium. Taxonomy (GTDB): domain Bacteria; phylum Actinomycetota; class Acidimicrobiia; order Spongiisociales; family ZC4RG35; genus DATHVR01. The sequence continues at coordinate 2,976 of DATHVR010000152.1, forward strand.
CGACCAGCAGGCGCCGGACCCCATCGAGAACGGACATCTCATCGGCTCCTTCGGCCAGACGAACGGTGATCCCATCCAATCCGTCGTTCCCCAGTTCCAGCTCGATACTCTCGACGCCGTCGAGAGCCTCCAGACGTGAGCGAAGGCCGGTCATACCGCTCCCCGGATGGCAGCGCGGCGGAGCCGGCGTCGCCAGGCGAGAAAGCTGACCAGGTCCTCGGCCTCGACCTCGGCATCGTCGGTGCCGTAGGCGGTGTAGAGGCGCCATTGGAGGAGATCCCGCGCCGGAAGGACCCCACGGCGACTGCGGAATGCCCATACCGTTCGGACCGCTTCCCACACGAGTTGTGGGCGCGTCACCAGCCCTACCCACTTCAATTCAGCCTCCTAGCTTCTTCGCATCCACCCGCCATCACCCTAGCCCGGGATAGGCTGATGTCGACGGTAAAGTCCTGGGGCGTTCGCCCCACCTAGGAGGCCCTTTGCCTCAAGCAGAGATCGAGTGGTTTTCCGGCCGATTCAACGACATTGCCGGCAATGTCGAACACGTAATCCAGGGTAAACGCGACGTCATCGCCCAGGTCCTGGCATGCCTGCTCGCCGAGGGCCACGTGATCATCGAAGACGTTCCCGGAGTGGGAAAGACGCTCCTGGCCAAGTCGCTCGCCCGCTCCCTCGAGTGCGGGTTCTCCCGCATCCAGTTCACCCCCGACCTGCTCCCGGCCGATGTCACCGGGGTCTCGGTGTGGAACCGTCAGGACGCCAGCTTCGAGTTCAAGCCGGGACCGATCTTCGCCAACGTCGTCATCGGGGACGAGATCAACCGGGCCAGCCCCAAGACCCAGTCGGCGATGCTGGAAGCGATGGAGGAGCGCCAGGTGACGAACGACGGGTTCACGCGGATGCTGGAACCGCCCTTCATGGTCATCGCCACCCAGAATCCGATCGAGCACGAGGGCACCTACCCGCTTCCCGAGGCGCAGTTGGATCGATTCATGATGCGGGTGACGGTCGGTTACCCGAGCCGCGACACCGCCCGCCAGATCCTCGACACCCACGGGGTGCGCTCCACCTTTCTCGACCTGGCACCCGTCGCTTCGGTCGACGACGTGCTGGAGATGATCGACATCGCCCGCCACGTCCATGTCGCCCCCAGTGTCAAGACGTACATCGTCGACCTGGTGGAGGGGACCCGCTCCCATCCCGACATCCTGTTGGGGGCTTCGCCGCGCTCGGCTCTCTTCCTCCAGCGCGTCGCCCGGGTGTGGGCGGCGGCGTCCGGACGCGACTACGTCATGCCCGACGACGTCAAGGCGCTGGCCGGAGCCGTCCTCAGCCATCGCATGGCCCTGCGCCCCGAGGCCGTGATTCGGGGTACGGGCATGGACGAGGTGATCCGGGCGACCCTGGGCACCTTGCGGGTGCCCGGCACGGCCGACGCCCGCGCCGGTTCCTGATGTTCACCCCCCGCGGCTGGGCCGTGCTCGGGGCCGGAGTCGCCCTCGGGGTGCTGTGGTTCCTCTTCGGCGAGGCCGAGATGGGCCTGGCGGCCGTCCTCCTGGTGGCGGCGGCCGTGAGCGCCCTCGCCCATGTGGTCGGTCGCCCGCCACCGGTCGCGGTGCGACGCCGCACCGCTCCGGCCCATGTCCACGACGGGGACCACGCTTCGGTCACCCTCTCCCTTCGCAATTCGGGCCGCCCGATCCGGCACCTCACCATCACCGACCACGTGACCGGGCTGGGGACCGCCGAATTCGCGGCCGCCACCCTCGACTCCAACGCCGAAGTGACGGCGTCTTACCGGGTGCTCTGCCGGCCTCGGGGCGTATACGAGGTCGGCCCCGCCCGCCTGCGGATGGCCGATCCGCTCGGATTGGCATCACGTGAGATCAGCGGTGGCCGCACCGACCTGCTGGTGGTCTACCCGGCCGTCGAGGATCTGCAAGGCCTTCCCGGAATCCCCGGCCGCAATCTGGCCGTCAACGCTCCCCGCCCAGAGCAGAACCAGCGCGGTGGCGAAGACTTCTACACCCTCCGTGAGTACCAACAGGGTGACGACCTGCGCCGGGTCCACTGGCCCTCATCGGCCCGCCGAGATCAACTGATGATCCGCCAGCTCGAGACTCCCTGGCAGACCCAGGCTCTCGTGGTGCTCGACACCCGATCCGGTTCCTACTCGGATGCGGCCAACTTCGAACGGGCCGTCTCAGGAGCGGCCTCGGTCGTCCGGCATTTGATCCACAACGGTCTCTCGACCGAACTGTGGGCCGGTGACTCGCCTCGCGGCGGCGCCCGCAACGACTACGAGGTGACGATGGAGCGGCTGGCTGGAGTTTCAACCCAGCCCGCCGCCGATCTCGCCATCCTCGCCCCCGCCCTCCGTCGGCGCGGCGGTGGAGGCCTCCTCGTCATGGTCACCGGCCGGGCCGACCACGACCTGCTGGGCCTGGCCCTCTCGCTGGCACCCTCCTACCCCACCGCGGTCCTGATGGACGCAGGCGGTGACCCCTCCGCGGCGGTCGGCCACGGACACGTGGTCCGGGTGACCCCGGCGGCCGCCGAACCGTGGGCTCCTGCCTGGGCCCGAGCGATGAGATCGACATGGCACGCCGCTTCGGTCGGTTCGTAGCCCTCGCTGCCCTCGTCCTGGTCTACCTCCGGCTTTACCGCGTCCTGACTCCGGATCCCGGATCGGTCGACTGGCGTCTGATCACCCCCGCTGCCGCCGTCGGTGGCGCCGTGGTCACCCTGGTCACCGCCCGCCTGGGAGCCATCGGGCAGGCCCTGGTACATGTCGCCGGCCTCATCCTCGTGATGCTGCGGGTGGCCGTCCCCGAGACCCTCACCTGGGGATTCGTCCCCGGAGCCGAGACGCTGGGTTTGGCGGCGGAGCGCCTCGGCTTTGCGCTCGAGATCCTCAGATTCGGGGCCCCACCGGTGGCGGCAGTGGCCGGCATCACCGCCCTCGTCGCCGCCGCACTCTGGTTGCTGGGGGCGGCCTGGGCGACGTCGATGACGGGAGGGCGTCTGGGGCTCAGCCTCGTCCCGCCGCTGGGCTTCTATCTCTACCTGGCACTGGTGGATCGTTCCGCCGATGCCACCCCCTGGAACTACTTCTTCGTGGCACTCGCCGCCCTCGCCCTGGTAGCGACCAGCGACGTGGTTCCCGCCGGAGCCGGACGGGTACGCGCCGCCGACCACCGTCCCATCCCTCGCTGGGAGTCGGGCCCCGCCCTGGCGGTGGCCGCCGTTTTGGTGGTGACCGCCCTCGTCGGCACCCTCGCGCTGGCGCCTCTGTTCCCCGCCAACGGAGCCATGCAGTGGCGCAACCCCGGTGGTCTGGGCGGCGGAGGCGGCGACGGTCTCTCGGCCTCGCTCTTCGTGGACCTCCGCCAGAGCGTGCTTTCCCTCAGCGACGAGCCGGTCTTCCTCGCCCAGGTCAACGGTCCCCAACCCCAGGGGCCCGCCGGCTACTGGCGCCAACTGACACTGAGTCATTTCGACGGCACCACCTGGTCGTCCGGTCGCCGGGTGGAGGAGGTAGCCGAGAACGGCGCGCTTCCGATCGAGCTCGACACCTTCAGTGTGGTCCAGCGGGTCACGGTGGGATCCCTGCGTACCTCCCACTTGCCGACGCTGTATGCACCGGTCGGTGGCGTCGAGGCCACCGACGGGCGCGACACCGTTGCGCGCGACAGCTTCAGTCTCCACGACGACGGCACCCTCAAGATCGATCCCCTGTCGCCCGGAAGCCTGACCTACCAGGTGGAGTCCCAGATTCCGATCCTCGACCCCGGGGTGTTGAGCGCCGGGACCGGGGATCGATCGGAGACGGTGCCCGACATCTATCTGGATCTGCCCGAGATCGACCCCGACATCTTTGCTCTGGCCCGCCAGGTGACCGCCGGGGCCGAGACGGAGCTCGAGGCCGCCCTCCTTCTGGAGGACTTCTTCCGATCGGATTTCGAGTACAGCGCCGAGGTCAGCACGGGCCACTCCTCCCTCGACCTGGCCGCCTGGCTGCTCGACGAGGACAGCCCCAACTACCGGGAGGGCTATTGCGAGCAGTTCGCGGCCGCGATGGGGGTGATGGGCCGCCTGCTGGGACTTCCCACCCGGGTCGTTGTCGGCTTCACCGGCGGCGAGCGGACCCCGAACGGGGACGGCTACGTGGCCACGGTGCTGGAACGCAACAAGCACGCCTGGGTGGAGGTGTGGATCGAAGGGCAGTGGGTGGGCCTCGACCCGACCCCGCGGGCGATCACCGCTCCCCTCACGGCCGTGGAGGGATTCGAGCCACCGGCCGTACCCGAGATCGACGTCGGGGAGGACCCCCTCGCTCAACCCGGCTTCGGTGATGTCCCTCCCAACCTCCCGATCGAGGACCTGGTGACGACCCCGTCGTCAGCCGGCAGTTCCTTGCCGGTCTGGGTCCCCGTCGCCGGCTTGCTCCTCGTCCTCACTTCCCTCATCCCGATTGCCAAAGTCGTGCGCCGGCGGCGGAGGCGCAAGCTGGTGGCGGCCGGGGACGTCACCGCCGCCTGGGAGGAGATCGTGGACCGGCTCTCCGATCTCGGGGTGGGGCCCAGGCCCGATCGCACGCCGGTGGAGTTCGCCGGCGAGACGGCGACCGACCTGCTCCCCCTTGCCCACGCCTACTCGGCGGCGGTGTACGGCAACCGGAGCCCAGTCGATTCCTCCCGGCATCTGGCCAGCGCGGAGGCCTGGCTGGAGCGGAGCTTCGATCGGCCGCAACGGGCGCGAGGGGCGCTCAACCCCCGCTCGCTGATCAAACGCTGATCAGGAAGAGGCGGCTTCGTCCCGGACGTCGTCCTCGACGCGGCGCAGCATCTCGAGAAACCGGTCGCGATCCAGTTCGAAACGGCTCACGTCTTCCTCCACGTCCCGGGCAATCTCGTCGATGGCGACGAAGAAGGCCATCTGGCCGTGACGGAGGGCGTCGAGGAGCTCGCCGTCGTCGTTGACGACGGAGAAGATCGACTGGCCATCGGTGACCAGCTTGACCGAGGCTAGATGGTCGTCGAACGAGGCATTGCGGCGCAGGTACTCCCAGGCGCGTCGCACCCGCTGCAAGGACATTCCGTTGTCGAGGAGACTGCGGACGACGCGGAGGGCGACCAGGTCCCGGAAGGAGTACAGGCGCCGAACTCCCGGCCGACCTCCCGTCGACTGGATCGAGGGACTCACCAACCCGACCCGGTCCCAGTAGCGCAATTGATGCGGTGTGCAATTGGTCAACCTGGACGCCTGATCGGCGGTGAATGCCTGCTCGGACAATGCTTCTCCCAACGTCTGACGCCGGGATGCGGTTCACCCGGCCAACTCGTTCAAATCTCTCCTCCGCCCCGGACCGCAGTGGTGCTCGACGCCAATGGCGGAAGATCGGTCACTCTAGCCGATCGCGGTCAGCGGCGTCCGAAGGGGCGACGGGGCCAGTCGGGCCGATCGTCGGAACTGGGCTCGCGTTCACCGAACGCCCACCCCCGGCGTCGGATCTCCTGCACGAGAACCGTGGCGGAGACCACCATCAAGGTGAATCCGGCCAGTGCGACCAGCGTCTGGCTGGTGAAGAAGGCGACGACGATGGCGAGCCCACCGATCAACCCCACGAGCGGAAGCCGGACCCCGAAGCTGCGGGTGCGGTCGATGTTCCTGACCGCAGTCGCCAGTTCCGGGTCGTCCTCGTAGAACTGCCGTTCTATCTCCGCCAGTATCCGTTGCTCTCGATCGTCCAGCGGCATCGTGTTCCTCGGACAGGGGGCCTCTCTGACCCCGACTGGGTTTCAGTATACGAAGGCTGAGATGAATGCGAGATGGGCAGTGATAATTATGTGGGGGTACTCCCCCACACCCCACGGCTACCCGAGCCACCCTCCCAACACCGTGGGGGCCATCCACCCCACCGCCTCCCGCCAGATTCCGTCTGTCGCGTGTCGGCCACCTACGGAGGTCGGGTGGTTTCGTGTGGAGGCTCTCCCCTCACCGCTTTCACGTCTCATGTGGGGGTACTCCCCCACACCCCCACGGCCGGTCACCCACCCTCGCCGCACTTCGGGGCCATCCGCCGGCCGCTCCCCCCGTCAGAGCCCGTCTGTCGCGTGTCGACCAAGTATTGAGGTCGGGTGGTTTCGTGTGGAAGTTCTCCCCTTACGCCCTTCTGTCTCACGTGGAGGTACTGCCCCCACACCCCCACGGCCGCCCGAGCCACCCACCCGACACGACGGGCTATCCGCCGGCCCGCTCCCCTCGTGAGAGCCTGTCTATCCCGATGACTTGTGGGGGGTACTCCCACACACCCACGGCCGGCCACCTCACCGGCCAATACATCGGGACCATCCGCCCCACCGCCTCCGCCCGTAGCCGATCTCTGTGGCGAACCGAGAACCACCCACCACTCACCACCCACAACTCGCCATCACCCACCACCCACCGACCTCCGACCTCCGACCTGTACCCTGGCGTGTTCATGGCGGCACGCGTCCACCTCGTTCGACACGGTGAGGTCGAGAACCCCGACCACCTCGTCTACGCATCTCTTCCCGGCTTCGATCTCTCACCAGCAGGAGTGGAGCAGGCCCGGGCAGTGGCCCGCTATCTGGGGCGGCAGCCGATCGTATCCGTCTGGTCCTCACCGCTGGAGCGGGCGCTGCGGACCGCCGAGACGATCGGGGCCCGGATCGGCCAGCCGGTTCGGGTCGACCCCGAGCTGATCGAGTGGCAGCTGATGGGTCGCTGGGCCGGGGTGTCCTGGGATGACCTGCCGGAGCGATTCCCGGGCGAACTCGAGGCACTGCTGGAGCGCCCCTTCGATCTGCCCTTCTCGCCCGAGAGCCTGGAGCAGCTGGCGCGACGAATTGGTGGAACCATACGTCGGCTGGAAGCACTCCATCCCCACGGCGAGGTGACGGTGGTCAGCCACTCGGCCCCGATCCGGGCGGCGGTGCTCGAACTTACCGGAGAGCCGCTGACCTCCTTCCGCCGGGTGGAGCCGGGCCACTGCTCGGTGACCACACTCCGCCCTGGCTCCGCCTGGAAGATCGAGACGACCTGGTCGCCGGAGGAGGCGTGAGACCGCTGATCGTGGCCTCGGCGCTGCTGATGGCCGCCACCGGAGCCTGGACCGTGGTGCTGGCGACGTCGCCTCCCCCGGATCACTCCGGCCCCGCCGTGGTGATGATGTCGGTGGCGCTCTGGATCGCCACCGTGGCCGCGCTGACCGGGATGCTGGTGGTGCGCGGTCGGTGGGCGCGTCGGTTGGCGCTGGCGGTGGCGGTGGCCCACGGGGTGGTGGCACTGCTTCCCGAGCCCGACGGCTGGTGGGGGGCGGCAGCGATCCTCTCCTGCGGGGCTGCCATCGCCATCGGCGGACCATGGCTCAACGGTTTCATCCGCCAGCGTCCGGCGGCGGCCGGCCCTCCCGATCGGGCGGTATTGTTGCCCCTCTTGCTGGTCGCCACCGGCTTTGCCATCGGCGCCGCCGGCGGCGGATCGGCTGCCGCGGCCCTCGTCGGCTATTCATCCTTCCTGGTCGCATTCTGGTTCATTCAGGCCCTGCCCGGTGCCTTGCTGCTGGTGCGGTTGGGATGGCCCGTTCTTGCCCTCGGCCTGGCCTGGCCGATCGGAGGGCCAGCCGGTGTGGCGGCGGCGGCGGGGGCGGTGGCGGTGGCCTTCCTGGCCTGGCACGAGACGGTGCATCATGCTCTTCATCCGCTGGTGCAGTCCGGGTCGCGTGTTCCCATTCCTCCCGAGCTGGCGCCACGCGACGTTCTCGACGCCGCCGAGATCGACGACAGGGGCCGTCCGAAGTGAAACGTCGTCCGAATCTCTGGATCGTCCTCCCCGCCCTGCTCAGTGGCGCTCTGGCCGCCTGGCTGGGCGGGACCGTCACGGCGGTTTCGTGCCGTTACCGCGATCTGGACGGCACCCTCGTCACCTGCCCCGGCTGGACCGCCACCGTCGCCGTCCTCTCGTTCCTGGTCATCGGCCTGGGGGTCCTGGTGGTGATGGTGCTGGTCTTCCGATCGCTGGCCGAGTGGCGCCAGCAGCAGGAGCGGGACTCGAAGAAGACCTGATCGGCGGAACCCACCGGCCCGAACTCGAGAGAGTTTTGTACCGTGGCGGTACAGCCAAACCTCAGGTTGGCGGTCTGGACAGCACCAGGGAGACGTTGTGGCCGCCGAAGCCGAACGAGTTGGTGAGGGCGTGGTCGATGGTGGCGGGGCGGGCCTGGTTGGGGACGTAGTCGAGGTCGCAGTCCGGGTCGGGAGTCTCGTAGTTGATGGTGGGAGGGAGGAGGCCGTGTTCGATGGCACGGATGCACAGCACCGCCTCCGCCGCTCCGGCCGCCCCCAGCATGTGGCCCGTCATCGACTTCGTCGACGACACCGGGATACCGGGGGCCGCCGCTCCGAACGTCAGATAGATGGCGGCGGTCTCGGTGGCATCGTTGGCTTCGGTCGAGGTGCCGTGAGCGTTGATGTAGCCGATCTCGCCCGGCTCCAGGCGGGCATCGGCCAGAGCATTGGTCATGGCCCGGGCGGCGCCGGTGCCTCCGGGTCGGGGCAGGGTCATGTGGTAGGCGTCGGCCGACATGCCGTAGCCGGTCACCTCGGCCAGGATCGTTGCCCCCCGGGATCGGGCGTGCTCGAGCTCCTCCAGGACCAGGGCCGCCCCACCTTCGCCCATGACGAAGCCGTCCCGGTGGAGATCGAAGGGCCGCGAGGCGGCCGTGGGGTCATCGTTGCGGCTGCTCAGCGCCCGGGCCTGAGCGAAGCTGGCGATACCGAACTCGGTGATCGCCGCCTCGGCGCCGCCCGCCACCACCACGTCGGCGGCGCCGCGCCGGATCAGCTCGGCTCCGTCGCCGATGGCGTTGGCCGAGGCGGAGCAGGCCGTGACCACACAGGTGACGGGACCGAGCAGGTGATGCTCGATCGAGGCTTGACCGGCGGCGATGTTGGGGATGATCTTCGGGACGCCGGTGGGCGTCACCCGGTCGGGACCCCGGTTCCGGAGCAGGTCGATCTCGTCGATGAACGCCTGCATGCCCCCGAATCCGGCGCCCACCACCACACCGGCACGCGCCGCGGCGGGGTCGTCCTCCTGATAGGAGATACCCGCCTGGGAAAGCGCCTCCCGGACCGAGACCAGAAAGAACTGGGTGTAGCGGTCGAGGCGGCGCAGCTCCCGCTTCTCGAAGTGCTGGCCAGGGTCGTAGTCGGAGGCTTCGGCGGCGATCGTGGTGCGGTAGCCGTCGGTGTCGAACAGGGTGATCTGTCCCACTCCGGACCGCCCCGCGGTGACGCCGTCCCATAAGGCATCTACCCCCACCCCGAGCGGGGTGGCGGCCCCCATCCCCGTGACGACGACGCGGGTCTGGTGGGGTGTCATCGGAACCGGGTTTCGAGCCGTGGGCTCAGAGCTTGCCGTGGACCATGTCGACGGCCTGGCCCACGGTGTGGATGTTCTCCGCCTCTTCGTCGGGGATCTTGACGCCGAACTCGTCCTCGAGCGCCATCAGCAGTTCGACCACGCCCAACGAGTCGACTTCGAGGTCTTCTTCAAAGGTGGCTTCCTCGCTGACCTTGTCGGCGTCGAGTCCCAGCTCGTTCACGAGGACTTCTTTGAGTCGCTCGGCTACTTCTGCGCGATCCATGTCTGGTTTCCTTTCGTTGGGCCCCGGTCCGTAAGTCCGGAAGGTGGGGCAATGTAGCTAGATGGCGAGGCCTCCGTCGACCATCACCACCTGGCCGGTGATGTAGCCGGCCTCTTCGGAGGCGAAGAAGCCCGCCAGGGCCGCCACCTCGTCGGGACGGCCGAAGCGCCTCAGTGCGATCGCCTCCAGGGTGGCCGCCTTGAGGGTGTCGCCCAGAGCCTCGGTCATCTCGGTGTCGATGAAGCCGGGGGCGATCGTGTTGACCGTGATCCCCCGCGACCCCACCTCCTTGGCGACCGACTTGGCGAACCCGATTAGACCGGCCTTGGAGGCGGCGTAGTTGGCCTGTCCGGGGTTCCCGGCCACCCCGGCCACCGAGGCGATGCAGATGATCCGACCCCAACGGGCCCGGATCATTCCCCGCAGTACCGCCCGGGTGCACAGGTAAGCCGAGCGGAGATTGGTGGCGATGACCGCGTCGAAGTCCTCCGGCGCCATGCGGACCAGGAGGTTGTCGCGGGTGATTCCGGCATTGTTGACCAGCACACCCACCGGGCCGAGTTCCGAGCTCACCCGCTCGAGCATCTCGCCCACGGCCGACGCGTCGGAGACATCGGCCCCTACCGCCAGTGCCCGCCCGCCTTCGGCCTCGATGGCCTCGACCACCTCCCGGGCGGCATCATCGCGGCGGGCGTAGTTGACGGCCACCGGATGGCCCCGGCGACCGAGTTCGCGGGCGATGGCGGAACCGATCCCGCGGGAGCCGCCCGTCACCAGGGCAACGGGATGGTCGGGATCGGCGGCCGGCTCGGCCACTACGACCCCTCGCTCTGGTAGCGACCGAAGAAATCCAGGTTCGGCTGCAGCAGACTGAAGACGTCGGCGTCGGTGGGAGGCAGCTCGGCGTCACTCGCCCCGATCGGCGTCACCCGCTCGCCCCAGCGCACCAGCCCGGCGGCCCACGACAGACCGGCTCCGAAGGCCGCGAAGGCGATCATCGCGCCGGGTGCAACCCGACCTTCTTCCAGCGCCTCGGTGAGGGCCACAGGGATGGTGGCGGCGGAGGTGTTGCCGTAGGAGGCAATGTTGACGAATACCTTCGAATCGGGGATCCCCAGGCGCCGGGCGGCGGCATCGATGATGCGGACGTTGGCCTGGTGGGGAATGAAGAGATCGATGTCGTCCACCCCCATTCCGGCGGCATCGAGCGTCCGGGCGGCGGCCTCGCTCATGGTGGTGACGGCGCGCCGAAAGACCTCGGGCCCGTTCATCCGGATTCCGCAATCGGCGGGGATGGGCGGGGTGACGTCGCCGGCGCTGCCGTCGCGCGGCACCTGCAGGATGTCGTGGACCGAGCCGTCCATACCCAGTTCCGAGGAAAGCAGTCCCACCGGCTGATCGGTGGCTTCGAGGATCACAGCCCCGGCGGCGTCGCCGAAGAGCACCGCCGTGGTCCGGTCGGTGAAGTCGAGATGCCGGTGCAGCTTCTCGGCCCCGACCACCAGCACGGTGCGGTTGCTCCCCGCCCGGATCATGTTGGTGGCTACCACCAGGCAATACAGGAAGCCGGAGCAGGCGGCATTGAGATCGAAGGCGGCGGCGTTGACCGCCCCCAGCTTGTCCTGGAGGATCGAGGCCGCCGACGGAATCAGGGAATCGGCCGTGCAGGTGCCGAGAACGATCAGGTCGAGGTCCTCGGGCCGGCGCCCGGCCGCGGCCAGGGCTCGCTGGGCGGCGACCGCCGCCATGTCCGAGACCTCGACATGGCTCAGCCGCCGTTCTTTGATCCCGGTGCGGGTGGTGATCCACTCATCGCTCGTCTCGGTGAGCGACTCAAGATCGTGGTTGGACAGCACCGTCGGCGGCAGGCACTTCCCCCAGCCTGTGATTTCGGCGTTGGGCACGCTCACCTCCTCGCTGGTCATGGCATGCTACCCAACGCCTCGCGAGCAGAGGGGACATCCGCCGGCGAGGACACGGTGATCACGGCGGCCTCACGCACGGTGCGCTTTGCCAGTCCGGCGGTGACGTCACCGGGGCCAACGTGCACGAACGTGTCGATGCCCGCCTCGGCCATAGCCTGCAGAGTGTCGGAGAACCGCACCGGTGCCGTCACCTGTTCGACGAGGGAACGGCCGACCTCGGCCGCCTCCACCGGACGAGCGCTGACGTTGGCATACACCGGGAAGGAAGTCGGCGCGGGCGTGATTCCCTCGAGGGCCGTCGCCAGGCGCTCGGCGGCCGGGGCCATGAACGGGGAGTGGAAGGCGCCTGCCACCGCCAGCGGCACCACCCGGCGCAGGCCCAGCTCGCGGGCAGCAGTGGATAGCCACTCGACGTCGTCGACACCTCCCGCCACCACGATCTGTCCAGGAGCGTTGATGTTGGCGACCCAGATCCGGCCGCCTTCATCGCGACGACGCCGGCACACCTCGTCCACGTCCACCAGGTCGGATCCGATCACCGCGGCCATCGTCGACGGGGCGGCATCGGCTGCGGCGGCCATCGCCCTACCTCTCTCCGCCACCAGCCCCAGCCCCTCGGAGAACGAGAAGACCCCGGCGGCCGCCAACGCCGTGTACTCGCCCAGCGAGTGACCGGCCGCCGCCGCCGGGGCGGGCACATGCGGCGCCAGTTCCTCCCACAACGCGTAGGCGAGGGCGTAGAGGGCGGGCTGAGCGTGCTCGGTGCGGGTGAGCGTCTCATCTGGACCCTCCAGGCACACCTGCCGGAGGGAGAACCCGAGGACTGCGTCGGCGCTCCCACCGATCAGATCGGGGCGGGCCTCGAAGAGCTCGGCGCCCATACCCACGAATTGGCTTCCCTGGCCGGGGAACAAGACTGCGTACGGCATCGACATCCTTCGACTCGTGAGCTTGCCTCGAGGTTACGTTCGCTACGTTGCGGGGGTGGAACTCCATCATCTGCAACTGGACGACCTGAAGATTGCCTACGCATCCGCCGGCGCAGGCGATCCCGTGCTCCTCGTCCACGGCGGACTGGGTGATCATCGGATCTGGAAGGAGCAGATTCCGCCCCTCGCCCGAGACTTCACGGTGCTGGCGTGGGACGCGCCGGGCGGCGGCCGGTCCGGGGATCCTGCTCCGAATTTCACGATGACCGACTATGCCCGTTGTCTCGCATCGGTGATCGACGACGCCGGGCTCGGACCGGCCCATTTGGTGGGGCACTCGTTCGGGGGCGCATTGGCACTGGCGCTGCATGCCGAGCGACCGGACACGGTCCGCAGCCTCACACTCGTCGGCGCCTACGCCGGATGGAAGGGGTCGCTGGGTGAGGCCGAGGCACAACGCCGGCTCGCAGCCGTGGTCCAGACCCTCGATGAGGCACGCGAGGCTCCGGGCGACCTCTTCCTTGCCTCGCTGTTCGGGCGGGATCCGGATCCAGGGATGGTCGCGCTCGTCCGGCAGGTGATGGCAGACACCCGTCCGGCGGCGGGCGCCACGATGGCCCGGGCCTTCGCCGTGGCCGACCTAACAGGACACCTGCCCGCCATCGACGTCCCCACCCTGATCGTGCATGGCGAGAACGACATCCGCGCCCCGCGGGCGGTGGCCGATGCGCTGCTGGCGGCCATCCCTGATGCCCGCCTGGTCGTGATCGAGGATGTCGGTCACGAGTCCTTCCTCTCGAGGCTCCGGGCGAATTCAACCGGGTGCTCACAGAGTTCCTGAGTCAGGTGAGAGACTGAACCGGCAAGACAAGAAGAAGGCGGATCGCCCAGGGGTGGCGGAACCCCGCCGACTTATCAGCCCGCCATCCCCGCCAATAGACGATCGACGTCGGCTTCGTCCACGTCTCGGTGGGTGACCAGGCGCCACGTTCCGGCGGCCGCGGTACCTGTGACGATCCCGCACGCGGCGAGGCGGTCCCGGATCTGGTCGACCGGAGCCGGCAGCGACGCCACGGTCACCGGAACGATGTTGGTCTCCAGCGACCCGGGATCCACCGTCCCCGGCCACCGCTCGGCCAGGCCTCGAGCCAGCTGCGCTGCCAGGTGATGGTCCTCCACCAGGCGAGCACGACCAGCCAGGGCCACCCGGGCGGCAGCCGCGATCACGCCGGCCTGGCGCATGCCGCCCCCCAGTCGCTTGCGGCGGTAGCGAACCTCGGCCATCAGCTCGGCCGAACCGCACACGATCGATCCGATCGGCGCCCCCAGGCCTTTCGAGAAGCAGAACTGGATGGTGTCGGCGGTGGCGGCGAGTTCGGCCGCCTCCACACCGAGTGCCTGGGCGGCGTTGAAGATCCGGGCACCGTCGATGTGAATGGAGAGGCCGTGGTCCCGGGCGCCTTCGCCGGTCTTGCGCATCACCGCGAGCGGGATCGCCCGTCCTCCCGCCAGGTTGTGGGTGTTCTCCCATGCCATGAGGCCGACGCGAGGAAACATCGAGCCGGCCAGTTCCATCACCGAGTCGATCTGCTCGGGGGTGATCTGGCCGCCGTCGGTGACGACCGTTCGCCACCCGATTCCGGCGTGAGCAGGCCCCCATCCCCTTTCCACGCTGCGGATATGGGCTCGTTCGTCGACCAGGACTTCCTCGCCGGGGGTGGTCTGGACCATGACGGCCAGCTGGTTCCCCATTGTCCCGGTGGGCACGAACACCGCTGCCTCCTTGCCGACCGTTGCCGCCGCCTCTTCCTCCAGGAGATTGACCGTCGGATCGTCGCCGTAGACGTCATCTCCTACAGGAGCCTCGGCCATCGCCCGGCGCATCTCGTCGGTGGGCCGGGTGACGGTGTCGGATCGAAAGTCGGCAGTGCCGTCGGAAAAAGCCATGCCCGAAAGGCTAGGACCACTCCGAAGGCACGGAATCCAGCCTGGCCACCGGCATCACCTTCGCCGCCCGGTCCGGGTCGCCCGTCGCGACCCGAGGGCGCCGGTTCACAGCCGGTCGAGAGCCCGCTTCAGGCTGCGGGTGGCCTGGGCGATGCGGTGCTCATTCTCGACCAGGGCGAACCGCACGAAGCCCTCCCCCGCCCCGCCGAACCCCACCCCCGGCGACACCGCCACCCGGGCCTTCTCGAGCAGGTGAAAGGAGAAGTCGAGCGAGCCCATGTCTGAATACGGGTCCGGGATGGGAGCCCAGACGAACATCGTCCCCCTGGGTGCCTCCACCTTCCAGCCCATCCGGGTGAGGCCGTCGACCAGCGTGTCGCGGCGCTTCCGGTAGATCTCGTTGACCTCCTCGACGTAGCCGTCGCCCTCGTTGAGGGCGATGATCGAGGCGATTTGGATCGGCTGGAAGGTGCCGTAGTCGAGATAGGACTTGAGCTTGCCGAGCGCCGCCACCGCCTCGGGGTTGCCCACCACGAACCCGACCCTCCAACCCGCCATCGAGTGGCCCTTGGTGAGCGTGTACAGCTCCACTCCGACCTCCTTCGCTCCCGGCACCTGCAGCATCGAGGGCGGCACGAACCCGTCGAAGGCGACGTCGGCATAGGCGAAGTCGTGGACGAGGAACACGCCGTGGTCGTGAGCGAACCGGACCAGGCGTTCGAAGAAGTCGAGATCGACGCAATGAGTGGTGGGGTTGTGGGGGAACGAGACGATGATGACCCGGGGCCGGGGCCAGGCGTTGCGGAACATTCGCTCCAGGACCTCGAAGTAGTCCTCCTCCGAGCTGATCGGGGCTCGCCTCACCTCGGCTCCGGCCAGGACCGGGGCGTAGATGTGGATGGGATAGGACGGGTCGGGAACGATGGCGGCGTCTCCCGGTTGCACCAGGGTCCAGAGCAGGTGGGATAGCCCCTCCTTGGCACCGATGGTGGTGATGGCCTCGGTATCGGGGTCGAGCGTGACCCCGAAGCGCCGCAGGTAGCGGTCGGCCACCGCCTTGCGCAGATTGGGGATCCCCCGCGACGACGAATAGCGGTGATTGCGCGGGTTGCGGGCGGCCTCGACCAGCTTGTCGACGACCTGCGGCGGGCTGGGGATGTCGGGGTTGCCGAACCCGAGATCGACGATGTCCTCGCCGTTGCGCCGCGCCGCCAGCTTGCGATCGTTGACCAGCCCGAAGACATACGGCGGGAGATGTTCGATCCGACGAAACTCCATCGGCCCCAGCGTAGGCGGAGAGTGAGTGGCGAGCGGCGGGGTGAGTGGTGTCTGGTGAATGGTGAGTGGTGAGTTGGCGGTCGGAGGTCGGAGGTGCTTTTCGCGACAGAATTGGCGCGCAATTCTGTCGCGAAAATCCTCTGAGAGACCACCGACGAGGCGGAAGCAGTCGGGCGACCGGCGTCTGTTCGAGGCTCCGCCTCGAAACAACCGACGAGACGCGCAGATACGAGGTCAGGTCCAGGCGCGTCACCGGACGGGGTCAGGGAGGCGAAGCCGGCCCCGAACCCGCCCGACCATCAACCAGTTAGGCGGTCGACCCAGCTGCGGATACGGGAGGGGATCAGTTGACCGACAGAATCGAGAACGGAACGAACCATGTCGAGGAGGTCCTGGGGCCCATCCCAGTGCTCGAGCACCACCTCTTCGCCGGCCTGGTCGACCAGGTGGCTGACGGCGTAGGTCACGAGCAAGACGTCATCGGCCATCCCCACCACCGGCACGAAATCGGAGATGAGATCGACCGGAGAGGCCATGTAGGCCAACATGGCGCCGACCAGCAGCTTGGACCGGCGGGGGACGCGGGGATCCTTCATCAAGCGAAGCAGCAGCTTGACGATGTTGGGCAACAGCAGACTGAGGTCTCGCACCAGTGTCCGGATCTGGACGGCGGTGCCCCCGCGGGGTGGGATCACCTCGTCGGGCCGGATCGTGTCACTCATGGCTTCTGCTCCTCGCCGGCGCGGATGGCGGCTCCGATGGCGCCGGCGTCGGCCCCCAAGATACCCGCCGTCAGGGCCAACGATCGACGGTGGGGAGCGCCCTCGGTGCCCGCGAGCCGGGCCCGGGCCGAACCGAGCAGAAGGTCTCCCGCTGCCGCCGCCGCCCCGCCCACCACCACCACGGCGGGGTCGAGCGTCAGGACCAGCGCCTCTACCCCGACTGCCAGCCAGCGACCGGCTTCGGCCAGCACGTCCACCGCCCCGGTGACACCGGCCCGAGCGGCCTCCACCAGATCGCCGGCCGAGGCGGTGTCTCCGAGCAGGCGCCGCGCCTCGGCGTCCAGGCGCCGACCCGAAACCCTGGTCTCCCAGCATCCCTGCCGTCCGCAGGGACACCGATCTCCCCCCGGATCGACCGTGACGTGACCGACTTCTCCCGCAAAACCCATCCCCCGGTAGATCTGCCCGCCGATCACGATGCCCATCCCGATTCCGGTGCCGAGCGTGAGCATGACGACCGGGTCGGCGCCGGCCGCCGCTCCGATCCGGCTCTCCGCCAGGGCGGCCAGGTTGGCGTCGTTGTCCACCGTGACGTCCACCCCGAGCCGCTGGCGGAGCGGTCCCGCCACGGCGACGTCCTCGCCGGGGAGATGAGGGCCCCACACGAGGGTCCCCGTCTCGACGTCGACGAGTCCGGCCAACCCCACTCCCAGCGGATCGCCCTCACCCAGAGACAGAGCCAGTTCGGCGATGGCGACCACGACCTCTTCGTCGGTGGCGGGGGTGGGGCGCTCAGCCCGGTCCGCCACCCGGTCGGCGAGGAGACGCACCGCCTTGATGCGAGTCCCACCCACGTCCACTCCCACCGCTCCGGGACCGGATCGGCTCATTCGATGTCGATGCGGACCCGGGTGGGAGCTTCGGCGCCTTCTTCGGAGGCGTCCTGGTGTCCGACCCGGGCGAGTTCGTCCACGAAGGCTTCCACGGCCCGAAGGCCTTCGACTCCGGCCTTGAGGAGGTGGAACGCCGCTCGCCGGGTGGCGCGACGCAGGGCGGCAGCGGTCTCGGACTCGTTCACGAGGTGTCCCCGAAGCGGATGGCGAGGTGCCCTTCTTCCAGCTTGGCGCCGGCGACCTCCCGGCGACGCAGCGTGTCGGGGAGGATGAACGAGCGCCGGTAGGGGCCCACGGTCACGTACAGCTCGTTTCCCTGGCGGTAGACGTCGAGCTCGTCCTTGCGGGCGAAGGGAACCTGCATCTCGAGGATGAGTTCACCGTCGGTCTCGGACACCTGGAAGGGACTGTGGGCGGCGTAGTCGTCGATGGGGTCGGAGTCCCCATACAGCTCGGCCGCCATCAGCCGCAGCTGGTCGAGGCCGATCATCTCGTCGTCGAACAGGCGGAGGCGGAGGCGGGGTATGTCGGCGAAGCCCTCGTCGACGGCGGCCAGATGGGACTTCTGGATGGTGCGCCAGCGGGCGAAGTAGGGGTCGGAGACCTCGTCGGGCAATACCCGGTTGACGACCACCCCGTCGACCCCGTACCCGAACAGAGACAGGTAGGTGAAGGTGCGGCGGGCCTCGTCGATGACCATCTTCTCGGGGTTCACCACCAGGCGGGCCGAGGTCACCTCGGGCTGGCTCAGAAGCTGTTTGACCTCGTCGATCCCACCGAAGATGGTCTCGGCGGCATCGAGCACCTTTTCCTCGGGCACCGGCAGGTCGGTGAGCCGGGAGAGGAAGGGGCGGGCGGCGCGCAGGATGCGCCGTTCGGTGGGGAGGATCTTCTCGAAGTACCACGACAAAACCTCGGGCAGTGACAGCAGGCGCAGGGTCTCGGCGGTGGGGGCGCAGTCGACGATGATCGTGTCGAACTCGCCGGATCGGGCGTGGCGATTCACCTCGAGCAGGGCGAACAGCTCGTCCATACCCGGAAAGACCAGGAATTCCTCGGCTTCGATCCCCGAAACCCCTCCCCAGTCGAAAACGTTCATGATCTGATCCCGGATCGATCCCCAGTAGCGATCGAGCTGGCGCTGGGTGTCGATCTGCTGTCCGAAGAGGCCGGGAACCACCTCGAGCGGGTCGTCGGTGAGCTCCAGATCGAGGGCGTCGGCGAGCGAGTGCGCGGGATCGGTGGACGAGATCAGGACCCGGCGTCCCCTGTCGGCGGCGGCGACGGCAGTGGCGGCGGCCACCGTGGTCTTGCCTACCCCTCCCTTGCCGGTGACGAGGACGATCCGCATCGGCGGCTCACGCCTCCTGTTCCTGGACGCGTCGGCGCAGGCCGCGCAGGGCGGTGGTGACGATCTGCTTCTCGGCCTGGCGCCGGATGAACCCCGGGACCTTGAAGGCCGGGTCAACGCTGAAGGCGTAGACCACCTCGGTGGCGCCATCATCGGTCTCGGTGAAGGTATAGGAGCCTTCGAGCATGTTGAGGTCGGGACTGGGATCCGCCTTCCAGCTCATCCGGTGAGGCGGGTCGTAGTCATAGACGAGTTCGTAGGCGATCTCTTTGACGAATCCCTCCAGCACGAAAGCGGCCCGGTGCGGCCGGCCCTCGTCGTCGGTCTCCAGCACCTCTACCTGTTTGACGCCGCTGGCCCACTCGGGATAGGTCTCGATGTCGACCGCCACCGCGAAGATGTCGGCGGGGTCGGCATCGATCTCGATGGACTGGACGGTGCTCTCGGTCACTGTGGGACAACTCCTCGATCTGGCGGCCCGTGGGGGGATGGCGAGAACTGGCTCGTCGGCCATTCTAATCGGTGCTTGCTGGTAGCAAGCACCGCCTCACGGGTGGCTAGCCGGGGAAGTCGGCGGCCGGATCGAAGTGGAATGGGCGCCGGGTGGCCCGGAAATAGCCCACGTTCTGGCACAGGGTGTGGCCCACCCGCCAGCGGGTGGCCTGGGGCTGGTGGACGTCGCCGAAGAAGTGGAGTCGCGGCTGGTAGCGATGCAGGTAGTCGAGGATCGGGACCGAGGAACGTTCCAGCCGTCCGGTGATCACGTCCCGGTGCAGAGGACCGACCCGGGGGCTGAGGTGGGTGCAGAGTACGTCGACCGGGCCCAGGCTCTCGAGCTTGTCGGTCATCTCCCGGTCGGTCACCTCGCCCTCGGCATGGACCGGAGTCGAGATCCCACCGCCGACGAAGCCGAAGACCAGTCCGTCGATCTCGACCCGGTCGCCATCGACGAAGCGCATACCCTCGGGGAGGGCGGCCTGGAGCATTTCGGGACGATCGACATTTCCGTAGGTGACGTAGCCGGTTCCCTGGTCTAGGGCGGTCCGGCATTCCTCGTACTGGGCCTGGGCCGCTTCCCGCATTGCCCTTCGAACCTCGCAAGCGCGTTCTTCCGACAACTCCGACCACAGGCGTCGCATCCCCGAGTAGTCCGAGTCGCCCCGCCGTGCCGAGACCTGACGCCCGAAGGCATCGCCCATCACGTCCGCGATGATGCCCTCGCCCGTTCGGTAGTCGAGGAGGTTGATGAGATCGCCCAGGACGAGCAGTGTCTCGCCGGAGGCGGCCAGGCCGGCCAGCGCCTCGAACTCCCCGTGGATGTCGGAGACGATCAGCACCTAGGTCGGCTCCGCCCCGACATCCTCGTCGGCGACGTCCCGATCGACCCAGCCGGCGTACCAGGCCGCGCCTGCCGCTCCCGCCGCCGCCAGCACCAGCGCCAGTGGCCAGGCGATGTCCCGGGGCGAGAACTCCGCCGACATCCCCGCCATCCCGAAACCGACCAGGGCGGCCACGATTCGTCGCCCGGGGACGCCGAAACGCTGTTCGGGGTCGATGGTGGGCCGATCGATGTTGAGGGAGAAGGCGCGCGCCATGATCCAACCGAGGAGGGCGACGATGCCCACTACGAGCACGACGGCGTAGACCTTGACCACGATGGAGGAGGTTAGGCCGGGCCGCTCATCCGGTCACGGCACCGTTCTCGGCCGAGCCCACCAAACGGGCGTATTTGGCCAGGGCTCCCCGGTGATAGCGGGGCTCGTGAGGCTTCCAGTCGGCCCGGCGGGCGGCCAGGGTTGTTTCGTCAACCATCACGTCGAGGGTGCGATTGGCCAGATGCACCCGTATCGGGTCGCCGTCGGCGACGAGGGCGATGGGACCCCCCATCTCCGACTCGGGGGCAACATGGCCGATACAGAGGCCGGTGGTGCCGCCGGAGAAGCGCCCGTCGGTGATCAACAGGACATCCTCGCCCAGGCCGGCCCCCTTGATGGCGGCAGTGATCTGGAGCATCTCGCGCATTCCCGGTCCACCCTTCGGCCCCTCGGTGCGGATGATCACGACATCGCCGTGCTGGATCCGGTGGTTGAAGAGGGCATCGAGGGCCGCCTGCTCGCCGTCGAAGACCCGGGCGGGCCCCTCGAACACGTCGAGTTCGATTCCCGCCACCTTGACCACGGCTCCCTGCGGGGCGAGCGTGCCGCGCAGGACGGCGATGCCGCCTTCGGTGGCGATGGGGTTGCGGGGCGACGAGATCACGTCCTGGTCGGCCGGGAAGGTGACATCGGCCACGTTCTCGGCCAGCGTCTTGCCGGTCACGGTGAGAACGTCGCCTTCGAGCAGACCCTCGTCGAGCAGGGCCTTGAGCACCACCGGCACCCCGCCGATGCGGTCGAGATCGACCATGTGATAGCGGCCGAACGGCTTCATGTCGCCGATGTGAGGGGTGCGGCGGCTGATGCGGTCGAAGTCCTCGAGTTCCAGTTCGATCCCGGCTTCGTGGGCGACGGCAAGGAGGTGGAGGACGGCGTTGGTCGATCCGCCCAGGGCCATGACCGTTGTGATGGCGTTCTCGAAGGCGGGCCGTGTCATGATCTGGCGAGGCCGGATGCCGGCCTCGAGCAACGCCATCGCTGTTTCGCCCGAGCGGCGGGCGTAATCGCGCAGACGGTGATCCACTGCCGGCACCGTGGCCGACCCGGGCAACGCCATCCCGATCGCCTCCCCCACCGAGGCCATCGTATTGGCCGTGAACATCCCGGCGCACGAACCCGCCCCCGGGCAGGCGTTGCGCTCGAGTTCCAGGAGGTCTTCGGCCTCGATCCTTCCCTCCGACAGGGCACCGATGCCCTCGAACACGTCGACGATCGAGATGTCCTTTCCCCGGTAGCGGCCGGGAAGACTGGATCCGCCGTAGAGAAAGACGGCCGGGAGGTTGAGGCGGGCCGCCGCCATCAGCATCCCGGGCAGGGACTTGTCGCATCCGGCGATGGTGACCATGGCATCGAAGCGCTCGGCGTGCATCACCAGCTCGACCGAGTCGGCGATCACCTCGCGCGACACCAGCGAGGCGCGCATGCCTTCGTGACCCATCGAGATGCCGTCGGAGACGGCGATGGTGGCGAAGGTGAGGCCGACCCCACCGGAAGCGATCACGCCTTCTTTGGCGGCGTCGGCCAGTTCCGGGCCGGTGACGTTGCAGGGAGTCACCTCGTTGCCGGCCGAGACCAGCCCCACCTGCGGCTTGGAGAAGTCACTCTCCTCGACGCCCACCGCCCTGAGCATCGCCCGGGCCGCGGCCTTGGCCGGACCCTCCGTCACGTCCTGGGAATGGATCTTGGAGGTCATGCCTTGATCATACGGCCGGTCCGAATCGGCCCTGACACCCGGGTCGGCCGCACCCCCGCCCGGACACGGCACTAACCTCGTCTAGTTCCCCAGAAGTTCGAGCCGATCATGCTGTCCAAAATCCCCGTAATCAATCACCTCGCCTATCCCCTCCCTTCCTCTCTGGAACGGATCGTCGATCTCACCAACAATCTGTGGTGGTCGTGGGACGAGACCGGCCGGGCGCTGTGGTCGACGCTGGATCCCGATCAGTGGGACCGCACCCACAACCCGATCGACATACTCCAGCTCACCGAGCCCAGCCGCTGGCGGGAACTGGAGCGTCTCGAGAGTGTCCAGGACGCCTATCGGGAGGCGGTCAAGGCCTACGACGAGTACCTCACCAGGGAGGACACCTGGTTCAGCCGCCACGGGTCACCGGTGTCCGGGGCCATCGCCTACCTGTGCACCGAATACGGGGTGCACAATTCGCTCCCGCTCTACTCGGGCGGCCTCGGGATCCTGGCCGGCGACCACGTCAAGACCGCCTCCGACATGGGCCTGCCGATGGTGGCGGTGGGGCTCTTTTACCGCCGCGGCTACTTCCGCCAGGAGATCGACGCCGACGGTGACCAGCAACACATCTCCCCCGTCCTCGACCCCCAGCGCATGCCGATCCGCCCGGTGGCGTCGCCCACCGGCGGCCAGCTCAAGGTCGGCATCGAGGCGCCGGGTCGCACCATCCACGCCGCCGTCTGGCGGCTGGCCGTGGGCCGGGTCCCTTTGCTCCTCCTCGACACCGACATCCCCGACAACGACCCCACCGACCGCCCCATCACCCATACCCTCTACATCCGGGGCCGGGAGATGCGCTTCCTGCAGGAGATGGTCCTGGGAGTGGGCGCCGTCCGGGCCCTCGCCGCCCTCGGGATCGAACCGGCGGTGTGGCACGCCAACGAAGGCCATGCCGCCCTGTCGTTCCTCGAGCGGACCGCCCTGCTCATGAACGGCGGCACCGACCTGGAGACCGCCCGTTCCCGGGTGCGGAGCCGCAGCCTGTTCACGCTGCACACGCCGGTCCCCGCCGGCAATGAGACCTTCCCCCGCTGGATCCCCGACAAGTACATGGCGCCGTGGGCGGAGCGGCTGGGCATGGATCTGACCGGCCTGTCCGAACTGGCCCGGGCCAAGGATTCAGACGACTTCGACATGGGGGCCCTCGCCATTCGTTTCGCCGAGGTGGTCAACGGCGTGTCGCAGCGTCACGGTGAGATCGTCACCAAGGACTGGTCGTGGCTGATCGGCCGCGAGGCGGCCGCCGTCACCAACGGCGTCCACACCCCGACCTGGATCGGTCGTTACGGCGGACGCCTGCTTCGCAGTCGTTTCGGCTCGACCTGGCCGACGACGTTGCTCGACGACCCCGATCTGCTGGACACGCTGGGTGACGTGCCCCGGACCGAGTTGTGGAGCATCCACCAGGACCGCAAAGAGCTGCTGGCCCGTTTCACCCGTGGCCGGCTCCAGCGCCAGGCCGCTCGCTATGGCGCCTCCCCCGACGAACTGCGGGCGATCGAGCGGGTCTTCGCTCCCGACGTCCTCACCCTCGGCTTCGCCCGCCGATTCGCCACCTACAAGCGGGCGACGCTCATGTTCCGGGACCCGGACCGCCTCGCCTCGATCATCACCAGCGCCCAGCGACCGGTCCAGATCATCTTCGCGGGCAAAGCTCACCCCGCCGACGACCTCGGGCAGGGCCTGATCCGGCATCTGGTCGAGTTGTCCCGGATGCCCAACCTGGCCGGACACCTATTCGTGCTCGAGGACTACGACGCCCGCATGGCCCGCTTCCTCGTCCAGGGGTGCGACGTCTGGGTCAACAATCCCCGTCCCCCCATGGAGGCGTCCGGCACCTCGGGCATGAAGGCGGCCATGAACGGCGTACTCAACTTCTCGGTTCTGGACGGCTGGTGGGCCGAGGGCTACGAACAGGATCACGGCTGGGCGTTCGGATGGAAGGACCCCAACGACGACCACGAGGTGGTCGACGCCCACGACGCCGACGAGTTCTATCGGATGCTGGCCGATGAGGTCGCTCCCCTCTATTACCAGAGAGATGAGGCCGGTATCCCCAAGGGCTGGATCGACAAGATGCGCCACTCGATTCGTAGCTCACTGGTGGACTTCTCCAGCTACCGCATGGTGGCCGACTACGTCGAACTCGGTTACGAACCGCTTTCCAGGCCGTATGAGGCGCAACGAGCCGCTGATCGGCGACCAGGGGCCTGAGACACCCCTACCCCGCGGTGCCGGCTCAGGCGGGTTCGAGTTCGGCGTCCAGTTCCGCCAGGACCTCCGGTTGTTTCTCCCGGCGAAAGCCGGCCTCGAGGATGGGGCGGGCTTCGTCGCCTGCCAGGCGGGCCAGAGCCCAGACGGCGTGGGCGCGCAGCAGCCAGTCGGGGTGGCCCAGGTGGAGGGCGACCGGTGGGAGCAGTTCCGGCGATCCGTCGTTGCCCATCGCCACGAGGACGTTGCGGCGTAGGTACCGGGGCGAACGTCGGGGCAGATAGAAGTGACCGAAGCGATCCAGCAGGGTCCGATCCGATGCCTCCAACGTCCAGCAGAGATCGACGCTCCCGCGCTCGTCCCGGGCCGCCTCGGAGAGCCGCTTGCCGGGCGGACATGCCGCCAGGCACTCATCACAGCCGTAGATCCGATCGCCCATCGCCGCCCGCCATCGACGCGGGATGACTCCGGGAGCCTGGGCGAGGGCAGCCAGGCAGCGACGAGCATCGAGGATCCCAGGGGCAACCAGCGCCCCGGTGGGACAGGCGGGGAGGCAGGCGTCGCAGGTGCCGCAGTCGCGCCGCATTGGCGCCCCCGGCTCCAGGACGGCGTCGGTGACCACGGATCCGATCACGAACCAGGGCCCCAGGCCGGGGGTGAGAGCGAGCGTCGACTTTCCCCACCATGCCAGGCCGGCCCGGACGGCGGCCGCCCGGTCCACCAGACGGTCGTCATCGATCAGGATCTCGGCGCGATGGCCGGCCCCGATCAGGCAGGCGGCCACCGCCTCCAGGCCGACCCGGAGCGGCAGGTAGGGATCCTCGACTGCGAATCTCGCCACCCGGCCGTGGAGCGGGCGGACGGGCGCCTGACCCGCCTCGGGCAGGTAGGCCCGGATTCCGACCACCAGCGAAGCCGCCCAGGGAAAGCTCGATCTGACGTCGGTGGCCCGGGCCGGGTCCTTGTAGGTGAAGGTGAGCCGGCCCTGGAGACCCTCGGCCTGTCGCCGCTCCATCTCTTCGCGAACCGGGACGAAAGGGCCGACCCCGGTCACCTCGACCCGATCCAGCCCGGCTTCGGTACCGGCCGCGACCAGGGCCTGACGCATGCCGGTCCCCGTCACGCCTCGTCCCTGTCGATCCCGACGGCTGTCACACGGCCAGGGTACGCCCCGGAACCGGGCGACCTCACCCCGCCTTCGGCACCAGACGCAGGGGAGGGCACAGGCCGGCCTGGGCCAGGTTGTCGATGGCGCGGCGCTCGTCGTCGTCGAGGTCCACTGGGGCGGACCCGAACAGGACGGTGACCACGCACCCCTGGCAGGCGTCGGTGTTGCGCATCCGGCACGAATCACAGTCGATCAGCATGACCGGGAACCTATCGAAGGGGTGTGACAGACCGGGTCGGGGAGGGCCCAGAGCCGTTCTGTGGGCGGAAAAGCGCGCCGGGAGGGCCGATTCCGACCCACAAAAGGGTTCTACCTGACGTCGGGGCCGACGTCGGAGGAGGGGAGCCAGGCCACGTCGGGAGGAAACAGGAGGTCGAGGGTCCAGTCGATGGCGACCCGCGCCTTGCGCATCAGGGTGGGCAACTGGAACAGGTAGTAGCTGCGGAAGAGGAACCAGCCGATGAAGCCGGAGACGGGAATCCCCAGGACCTTTCCGACCGCGTTGCGATGGCCGAGCGAAACCAGTTCGCCCATCGTCCGGTACTTGAAGTCGGGCGCCCGCCCACCGGCCAGGATCTGGGGGAGATAGCGACCCAGGTAGCGGCCCTGGCGGAGCGCGAACTGGGCGGTCGGGGGCGAAAAGCCACCCCGCCCATCGGGGACGAGAGCCAGATCGCCCAGGGCGAAGATGCCCGGCGCCACCTGCATCCGGCTGTCGACCACCAGCCGGCCCCGGTCGGTCGGAAGGCCCATCTCGGAGGCGAGCGGGTGGGGGCGGACCCCGGCCGCCCACACCACCGTCTTGGCACTGACCCGCCGCCCGGATTCCAGCTCCAACCCGTTCCCGCTCACCCTCTCCACCTTCTCGCCCAGCACCAGATCGACTCCCCGATGAGTCAGGGCCCGCTCGGCCAGAGCCGACAGGCGCTTGCTCAGCGAGGGGGTGACGCGGTCGACGAAGTCGACCAGTGTCACGGCCGGCTTGGGAGCCGAGGTGAAATAGCGCCGGGAGGCCGAACCGAGCAGATCGGCGAGGGCGGCAGCCAGCTCCGCCCCCGAATAGCCCGCCCCGACCACGGCGACGTGGGTGAGATCCCGGTCGCTCTCCTCGGTGGCCGACTCGAGGAGGCCCAGGATCCGGTTGCGAATCCGGAGAGCATCGCCGATGGACTTGAAAGACAGCGCCCACTCATCGACTCCCGCCACCCCGAAGGTGGCCGGGACCGAACCCATGGCCAGGACGATGGCGTCGGCGGTGAGCTCGATAGAGTCGAGCCCGAAGCCGCGTGCCACCCGCACCTTTCGGGTGGCGGGATCGACCGCCACCACCGACCCCGCCACCACGCGGGCATTCGAGGCGAGCTGGCGGACAGGGGTGCTGATATGGCGGGGATCGAGATCGCCCGCCGCCACCTCGGCCAGCATGGGCGTGAAGAGCAGGAAGTTCTGATCGGACACCAGCGTCACCCGGGCACGATCCTGCAGGCCACGGGCGACTGCCAGGCCGCCGAACCCACCACCGATAACGATCACAGAGGGTGTCATGAGGCCCTCGATGTTAGACGGGCAGCCCCCGGCCTCCGCCCGCGATCCAGCCCGCCAGGGCCTCCGACCATACGCCCACCGCCCCGGCCGCCTCACCCGCTTCTCGGACTCGCCGATCCGAGGACACCACCACCGTTCCCGCCCCGGCGTGCTCGATGATCCATTCGTCGGCCGAGGGGGCATACACGACCCTGGCACGCCGGTCGGCCGGAAGCGACGAACTGTCGACGGAAGAGTCGAACACGATCACCACCATCGAGCCGGGTGCGGCCAGGCCGGCCAGACGTCCGGCCTCCGCCACCAACCGCGTGCGGGTGGTCACATCCGGTTCGGAATGGATGTGGAATGCCACGTTGTACCCGTCGATCAGCCAGGTGAACGGGTGCGAGGCCAGCCATCGGATCGCCTCCGGAAGGTCGGGACGGGTTCCTTCCGGCAGGCGCACCTCCGCCAGCGGGGGCGAGGGGTCGGGTTCGGCCGACGCCGGTCGTCGCACGGCGGTGAGGATCCGATCCAGCTCCTCGCCCATCGCCATCGGCTCGGACGGGAACCAGCCCCGGGCCGGAGCCGCCCCTTCGCCCACCGCGGCCGCCCGACGCTCCTTCTCCAGCAACTGGCGGAGGGACTCGATCCGGGTCTCGGCGGCCTCGAGTTCCGCCAGCAGGCGTTCGTTGCGACTGGTGGCCCGGGCGGCCTGGCGGGCCTCGTCCCGGGCCCGGCTTTCCGCCTCGCGCCGGGCATGCTCGGCTGCTTCGATCTCGCCCCGCAACCTGTCCCGCACCTTTCTCTCCGCCGAGGCCACCCGATCGGTGTCGGCCTTCAGCTCCTGCTCGAGGCGCTCGATGCGGGCCAGCGCCTCGGCCAGCTGGCGCTCCAGCGCCGATCGCTGGCTCTCCTGGCGCTGCTCGTCCGCCCGGCCTGCCAGGTCCTCGAGTCGTCGCTCCCACCCCTCGGGGCGGGCCACGAACAACTGCGAGGCCGAACCCTCTTCCAGCTCGACCTCGGCCAGGAGCTCGTCACGAAGCCATTCCGAGCCATCGAGTTCGGACAGCGCCCGCTTGACCAGGGGCGGGGGCAGGCGACGGGCGGAACTGTCGGCGAGGGGACGGAGCGGGGCGGGGACGTCGTCCTCGTCCATCCTCTTCAGCGCCCGCCGCAGCCCGTCGGCAGCAGGACGGAGAAGGTCCACCGTCACCCGGTCGTCGAACTCCATGCTCGAGACGGTAACCGGACCGATGGCTTGACTTCCCGCTCGTGTCGCCCTCGAAATCCGGACTGTCGGGACGACCCGGTGCTGCCACCGCCCGAGTACTGTTCCCCGGTTCATGCTCCGCCTCTTCCGTACCCCTCCCTTCGCCTCCGTCTGGCTGGTCGGCTTCCTGCAGGAGATGGGCTTCTTCCTGCTCGTCAACCTGCCCGGACGGCTCCAGCAACTGGGGCTGTCCGAGGCCGGCATCGGCCTGGCCTATTCCGCCTCGGCCCTGTCGGCCCTCTTGCTACGGCCCTACTTCGGGCGCATCCTCGACGTCGTTCACCGTCGCACGGTGCTGCGCACCGTGGGGCTGGCCAACATCGCCTGTATCGCCGCCCTGGCCATCATCGACAGCACCGGACCCCTGCTGTGGACCGCATTCCTCGCCCAGCGGGTCGCACAGATCTTCCTCTTCACCACTCTCCTCACCTATGCCGCCGACGCCATCGCACCCGAACACCGCACCGAGGGACTGGCGGTGCTGGGCCTCTCCGGCCTCATCCCGATGGCCACCGCCAACCTGTTCGGAGACGGGCTGATCTCCAACCTCGGCTACTCGGCGGTGCTGTGGGCGGCCGCTGCCGCCTGTGCCGTCTCGTGGGGTTTGGTGTGGCGACTGCCACTGCTGCCGGTGTTGGGCAGCCGGCCCCGCCGGGGTTTCTGGGCGGCCGCCGCCCAGCGCGACATGCTCCCGGTCTGGTGGATCACCCTGATGTTCGCGCTGGGGATGGAGACGATCTTCACCTTCATGCGCACCTACGTCACCGCCCGTCAGGTCGGGAGCCTGGCTCTCTTCTTCGGCATCTACGGGGGCGCCGCCGCCCTGACTCGACTCGGCGGCGGCAGTCGCTACGACCGCCTCCCCCACCGCGCCGTAATCGTGGCGGCGGTGATGGTGCAGGGAGTCGGGCTGATGCTGGTGGGCGGAGCCGAAGGGGTTCCGATGCTGGCCGCCGGCGCCCTGCTCTCGGGCACCGCTCACGGCGTCGTCTTCCCGATCCTGTCGAGCCAGGTGGTGGGCCGGGCTCGCACCGCCGAGCGCGGCTCGGCGGTGGCCACCTTCACGTCGGTGATCGATGTCGGCCTGCTGGTGGTGGCCCCGTCGGTCGGCTTCATGATCGAGGGCTTCGGGTACGGGATCGCCTTCTCGACGGTGGGATCGGTCCTGGTCGGCGGCGCGCTCCTCTACCTGGCCTGGGACCGCCGGACGCTGCCGGCCGCTCCGGTTCCGGTCGCCTCCCGCTAGGCCGCCGTGCCCGGGCCCGGAGACCGGCCTGCCGACAACACCCGGCCGCCAGCCGCCGATGGCCCCGAGCGCGAGATTTGAAATGAGGCGGGTGAGTGGCATACTGCATATGCACATGGCATCGACCCTCGTACTCCTTATCGACTGACGTACACGTCCCCAAGACCGACGTGTGCGTCCCCCTGCCCTCCCCGCCCGGGAGGGTTTTTTCGTACCCCGACCGTCCATCCAGCGAAGGACACACAACATGAGTGAAAGCACCGGCTCCCAGGTTCTGCTTCAAGCTCTCGTCCACGAGAACGTGGACGTGGCGTTCGGGGTGCCCGGTGGAGCGATCCTCCCCTTCTACGACACCCTCCATGAGGGGCCGATCCGCCATGTTCTCGCCCGCCACGAGCAGGGGGCCGGCCACATGGCGGAGGGCTACGCCTGGGCCACCGGACGGGTGGGAGTCTGCATCGCCACCTCGGGGCCGGGGGCCACCAACCTGGTGACGCCGCTGGCGGACGCCCTCGTCGACTCGGTGCCGATGGTGGCGATAACGGGACAGGTCTCCACCAGCGCCGTCGGCAACGACGCCTTCCAGGAGGCCTACACCACCGGGATCACGATGCCCGCCACCAAGCACAACTACTTTGTGACCGACCCCGCCGATATCCCGTCCGTCGTGCACGAGGCCTTCCACATCGCCGCCACCGGCCGCCCGGGACCGGTGCTGATCGACCTGCCCAAGGACGTCCTCAACGCCCGGGCCGAATGGTCGGAGCCCGGCGATGTCAGCCTCCCCGGATACAAGCCCACCGTCGACGGCCACGTCCCCCGAATCCGGGAGGCCTCCAACCTGATCGAGCGTGCCCGCCGGCCGGTCCTCTACGTCGGGGGCGGCATAATCAAGGCCAACGCCGCCGGCCAGCTGCGCAGCCTGGCAGAACGCACCGCCACGCCGGTCACCACCACCCTCATGGGACGCGGTGCCTTCCCCGACGCCCACCCGCTGGCACTGGGAATGCCCGGCATGCACGGCACCTACGCCGCCATCACCGCCCTGCAGCGGGCCGACCTGATCGTGGCGATCGGGGTCCGCTTCGACGACCGGGTCACCGGCGACCCGGAGCATTTCGCCCCCGAGGCCGCCGTCATCCACGTCGACGTGGATCCCGCCGAGATCGGCAAGGTCCGCCACGCCGACGTGCCGATCGTGGGCGATGCCGGCCGGGTGCTGGAACAGCTCCTCGAGGCCTGGGGTGACCGCCAGATTCCCGACCGGGAGCCCTGGCTGGAGACGGTGCGGCGCTGGCAGCGCGATCATCCGCTGCGCTACACCCAGCACCCCGACGGGCCCCTCAAGCCGCAGTATGTGATCGAGGAACTCCACCGGCTCACCGGCGGCGACGCCACCGTGGTCTCCGGTGTGGGCCAGCACCAGATGTGGGCCAGCCAGTACTGGAAGTTCGAGGATCCCCGACGATGGATCAACTCCGGCGGTCTCGGGACGATGGGGTTCGCCGTCCCCGCCGCCATCGGCGCCAAGGCGGGCCGCCCCGACGACCTGGTGGTGGCGGTCGACGGCGACGGTTGCTTCCAGATGACGTTCCAGGAGTTGATCACCGCCGCCGTCGAGGAGATCCCGGTCAAGGTGGTCGTGTTCAACAACGGCGTCCACGGCATGGTCACCCAGTGGCAGCGGCTCTTCTACGAAGACCGCTTCTCAGCCTCGAAGCTGGGCAACTCGGTCGACTACGTGAAGCTGGTCGAGGCAATGGGGTGCCACGGTTTCCGTGCCTCCACTCCCGACGAGGTGGCCCCCACCCTCGAAAAGGCCCTCGCCACCGACGACGCCCCGGTGGTGGTTGAGGTGGTCGTCGACCCCGAGGAGATGGTGTTCCCCATGGTCCCCGCCGGCGGTTCCAACGACGTCGTCTACCTGGCCCGCGACGAGAAAGTGACCCTGGAACGATGAAAGGGCCTCGCTCCGCTCGGCGTTCTAGGTGGTGGGTTCTGAGTGGTAGGTCGCGTCTCCCTTGCCAAGCTCGTCCTCTTCCCCGAACGTCCTCCCTCAAACGCCCCCCGTCTCTAAAAGCCCTACCACCTACCACCTACCACGGCGCCGGAGGCGCCCGCCCATGAGACACACACTTTCCGTTCTCGTCGAGGACAAGCCCGGGGTCCTGGCCAGAGTCAGCTCGCTGCTGGCCCGACGGGGCTTCAACATCCACTCCCTCACGGTGGGGCCAAGCCACGAGCCGGGCCTGTCCCGCATGACGATCGTGGTCGACGCCCAGGAGCTGGAGCAGGTCAAAAAGCAGCTCCACAAGCTGGTGAACGTCGTCAAGATCTCGGAACTGGAGGACCGGCAGGCGATCGAGCGTGAGATCATGCTGATCCGGGTCAACGCGCAGGCGTCCCGCCGACCCGAACTACTCTCTCTCGCCTCGATCTTCGACGCGACGGCGGTCGACGTTGGGCCCAACTCGATCGCCTTCCAGGTGGTCGGGGCCCCGGACAAGGTCAATGACTTCCTGGAACTGGTGCGCCCCTACGGCGTGGTGGATCTGGTCAAGTCGGGCTGGGTCGCCCTCGCCCGCGAGACGAAGGGCCGGGGCGCCGTGGCGCTTCGGGCGGTCAACTGAGAGGAAACCATGGCAACCATCTACTACGACAAAGACGCCGACGCCGCCCTGATCAAGGGCAAGCGGGTGGCCGTGATCGGCTACGGGAGCCAGGGCCATGCCCACGCCCTCAATCTCCACGAATCGGGAGTCGATGTCGTCGTCGGCCTGCGCGAGGGCTCGTCGTCCTGGGACCAGGCCGCCAGCGACGGCCTCACCGTCAAGTCGGTGGACGAGGCGGCCGAATGGGCTGACGTGATCATGCTGCTGGTCCCCGACCAGCACATGGGCGACCTCTACCAGGACCACATCGCCGGCTACCTGGACAGGGGTGACACCCTCATGTTCGCCCACGGATTCAACGTCCACTTCGGCGTGATCACCCCGCCCGAGGACGTCGACGTCGTCATGGTCGCCCCCAAAGGCCCCGGCCACCTCGTGCGGCGCACCTACACCGAGGGCTCGGGAGTTCCTTGCCTGATCGCCGTCCACCAGGACGCCTCGGGCGCCGCCCACGACCTGGGCCTCTCCTACGCCCAGGCGATCGGCGGCACCCGCGCCGGGGTTTTGGAGACCACCTTCCAGGAAGAAACCGAGACCGACCTCTTCGGGGAGCAGGTGATCCTGTGCGGCGGCGTGTCGGAGCTGATCAAGGCCAGCTTCGAGACCCTGGTCGAGGCGGGATATCAGCCCGAGTCGGCCTACTTCGAAACCCTGCACGAACTGAAGCTGATCGTCGATCTCCTCTACGAGGGCGGGCTCTCGTGGATGCGCTACTCGATCTCCGACACGGCGGAGTACGGCGACTACACCCGCGGCTCACGCATCGTCACCGACGAGACCCGGGCCGAGATGCGCAAGGTCCTCGACGAGATCCAGTCCGGCGCTTTCGCCAACGAGTGGCTGGCTCAGGCTCGCGAGGGAGCCCCCCACCTGCTCGAACAGCGAGACAAGAACCGCTCCCACCAGATCGAACAGGTCGGAAGCCAACTCCGCAGCCTGATGCCCTTCATAGAGGCGCGTAAGGCCCCGTGATGGCCTTCGCCGTGTTCGCGCCAGCGGGTAGCGGGTGGTGGGTTCTGAGTCGTGGGTCACTCTCCTGCGGCGGGCTGCTCGCGCTTTCGGGGCCGGGCGCCTGACGGCAGACCCGGCCTTCTACTACCCACCACCCACCACTCACCACCCATCACAGGAGCGAACGCAGTGAGCGACTCTGACCGACTGATCATCTTCGATACCACCCTCCGCGACGGGGAACAGGCCCCCGGGATCGCACTGACCCCCGACGAGAAGGTAGCCATCGCCCATCAATTGGGGCGCCTGCAGGTCGATGTACTGGAGGCGGGTTTCGCCGCCTCCTCGCCGGGAGACTTCGAGGCGGTCTCGCGCATCGCCAACGACGTGCGCGGGCCCGTCATTGCCAGCCTGGCCCGGGCCCATCCCGACGACATCGATCGTGCCTACGACGCCCTCAAGGGGGCGGACCGCTTTCGCATCCACGTGTTCATGTCGACCTCGCCCATCCACATGGAGAAGATGCTGCGCATGACCCCCGAGGAGGTGATGCAGGCGTCGGTGGAGGGCGTGAGGCGGGCCGCCTCCTACACCCACGACGTCGAGTTCTCTCCCCAGGACGCCACCCGTTCCGACCCGGACTTCATGATCGAGGTCTGCCGGCAGGCGGTGGCGGCGGGTGCCACCACCATCAACATTCCCGACACTGTCGGCTATGCCACCCCGTCGGAGTTCGTGGACCTGATGAAGCGAGTGTTCGCCGAGGTTCGGGGCGACCGCGACGACGTCACCATGTCGGTCCACTGCCACGACGACCTGGGACTGGCGGTGGCGAACTCGCTCTCGGCGATCTCGGCCGGGGCCCGCCAGATCGAAGGGGCCATCAACGGCATCGGCGAGCGGGCCGGCAACACCTCGATCGAAGAAATCATCATGGCGGTCAAGACCCGCCAGGATGTATTCGGAGTGGAGATCGGGGCGGACACCACCCAGATCTTCGAGACCTCACGCCTGGTTTCCCGTCTCACCGGTTACCCGGTGCAGTACAACAAGGCGATCGTGGGTCGCAACGCCTTCGCCCACGAGTCGGGGATCCACCAGCACGGGGTGCTGCGGGCCCGTGACACCTATGAAATCATGGACGCCGCCTCCGTCGGCCAGGAGGGCGGCCAGATCGTCCTCGGCAAGCACTCGGGACGGGCCGGCTTCGCCGACGCCCTTTCGAAGATGGGGGTGGAACTGGAGGAGGCCGACTTCTCGCGGGCCTTCGAGCGTTTCAAGCAGGTGGCCGACCGCAAGGTCCAGATCGGCGAGGAGGAACTGCGGGCGATCATCGCCGACGAGATCGAAGCCTCTCCCACCGACCGGGTGCGGCTTCTCGGCCTCCACGTCAGCGGGGGCAACGACGTCACCCCCACCGCCACCGCTACGGTGACCATCGACGGTGTCGAGAAGTCCTTCCAGGGCTCGGGCGACGGCATGGTCCATGCCTCCTTCGCCGCGATCAAGCAGGCCTTCGGACTCGAGGATGCCCGCCTCATCGACTACCGGGTGGTGCCGGTCACTTCGGGAGCGGACGCCATGGCCGAGGTAAACGTCGTCGTCCGTATCGGCGACCACACCTACTCGGGGCGGGCGGTCGACACCGATGTGGTCGAGGGTTCGGCCCACGCCTTCGTGGAGGCCCTCAACAAGAGTGCGGCCCGGGTCGCTACCGCCTGATTCCGTCGGATCGGTATCCTCGCCCTTCCACCAACGGAGGTAGCTGAATAGATCCCTGGCTGGGCCTGCTGATCGTCCTGGTCCTCATCGCACTCAACGGCTTCTTCGTGGCGGGCGAGTTCGCACTCGTGGCCGTCAACCGGAGCCGGGTCGACTCCCAGGCGGCCGAGGGCGACCGCAAGGCCCAGCGGGTGGCGGCCCGGTTGCGTGACCTCTCCTTCGAGCTGTCGGGTGCCCAGCTGGGGATCACGATCACCTCGCTGGTGCTGGGGGCGGTCGCCGAGCCGACCGTGGCCCGGCTGATATCGCCCGTGTTGGAGGCGGTCGGCATCGAGTCCGAGCGGGTGTCGATCACCACGGCGCTGATCCTCGCCACCGGCTTCCAGATGGTGCTGGGCGAGCTCTTCCCCAAGAACGTCGCCATCGCTCGCCCCTACGCCGCCTCGCTGCGGGTGGGCCTGCCGATGGGGACCGTCAACCGGTTCCTGCGCCCTCTGATCCAGTTCTTCAACCGCTCGGCCAACTGGACGGTGCGCCGCTTCGGGATCGAACCCCGCGACGAGCTGGTGGGTCTGCGCTCGTTGCAGGAACTGGAGATGATCGTGCGCGCCTCGTCGGCCGAGGGCGAGCTGGGCGCCCAGGAGACCTCGCTGCTCACCCGCGCCATTGCCTTCGTCGACAAGGACGCCGCCGAGGTGATGGTTCCTCGTGTCTCCGTGAACGGTCTCCCCGCCGACGCCTCCGTGAACGACCTGCGTCGCCTGGCGGTGGAGACCGGACACTCCCGCTTTCCCGTCTACCAGGGCGACCTGGACACCGTCATCGGCATCGCTCTCGTCAAGGACACCTTCTCCGTGCCGGCCGACCAGCGCGACCGGGTGGCGGTGTCGACCCTCGCCTCGGCCCCCCAGGTGGTCCCCGAGTCGATGCACCTCGACACCCTTCTGATCGAGCTCCAGCGGGCGGGTCGCACAATGGCGGTGGTGGTCGACGAGTACGGCGGGACCGCCGGCATCGTCACCGTCGAGGACATCGTCGAGGAGATACTGGGCGAGATCCAGGACGAACACGACGCCGCTCTCCAGCCGGCCGAGCGCCCGCCGGGAACGCTGTCCGGTTCGCTCCACCGCCACGAGGTGGAGGACTTGTCCGGCTTCGCCTGGCCGGAGGGCGGCTACGAGACCCTCAACGGCTTCGTCACCGCCGAACTCGACCGGTTCCCCCGGCCGGGGGACGTCATCCGGGCTGGGACGTTCCGGATCGAGGTGCTGGACGTCGAGGACCACATCGCCACCCGCCTGCACATCGCCGAAGAGGGGCGCAAGTGAGCTGGTGGTCACTCGGGGCGATGGTGGTGCTGCTCCTGGCCAACGGATTCTTCGTCGCCGCCGAGTTCGCCTTCACCGCCGCCAGTCGCCACCAGCTCGCCCGGCGTTCCTCCCGCTCGGCCCGGGCGGCGGTGGCCGCCATCGACGAGCTTTCGTTCACTCTCGCCGGCGCCCAGTTGGGAATCACGATCTGCTCGCTGTTGCTCGGATTCGTGGCCGAACCGGCCGTAGCCGCCGTGCTCGAGGCCGCCATCGGCGCCTTCGTCGAGATCCCCGATCAGGTGCTCCACACCATCTCGTTCGTGATCGCACTCTCGATCGTGGTCTACCTCCACATGGTGATCGGAGAGATGGCACCGAAGAACGTGGCGATCTCCGCCCCCGAGCACTCGGCCCTCATCATGGCCCTCCCCTTCCGGGCCTACGCCATGGTGTTCCGGCCCGTCATCTGGGTGTTGAACGGTGCCGCCAACCTCGGCCTGCGCCTTTTCGGCATCGACCCCGACGAGATCGGCGAAGCCCACACCGCCGACGACCTCGCCTCCATGATCACGGCGGGGCGCAAGGAGGGAGTGGTGGAGGAATTCGCCCATCGCCTCCTCACCGGGGCCATCGATCTGGGCAGCCTGGAGGCGACCCACGTCATGGTTCCCCGACCCGACGTCGTCGCCCTTCCCGCCCTCACCCCCCTGGCGGACTTCGAACGGGCGTTCACCGATGAGGGTTACTCACGCATACCGGTCTACGACGAGGACCTCGATGACCTGCGCGGTTTCGTGCACGTCAAGGATCTGCTGGCGGTGGAGCCGGACGCCCTGGCCGACCCTCCCGGAGCGGAGATGATCCGGCCCCTGTTGGTGGTCCCCGAGACCGCCCGCGTCGATCGGCTGCTGGAGGACATGCGTCGGGGCCGCAACCACCTGGCGGCGGTCATCGACGAGCACGGCGGAACCGCCGGCATCGTGACGATGGAGGACATCGTCGAAGAGATCGTGGGCGAGATCCGCGACGAGCACGACATCGAGGCCGACGGCATTCGCCGGGTGTCACCCAACCGGTGGGTGGTCGACGGTGCCCTGCGGCCGGCCGAGATCCGCCGCTCCTGCGGCATCAGCCTCCCCGAGGGTGAGTACGACACCGTCAGCGGCCTGATCATGGAGCGTCTGGGTCGGATCCCCGCCGCCGGGGATCGGGTCGAGGACGAGGAATGGACGCTGCGCGTCCGTTCGATGGAGGGACGCCGGGTGGGGGAAGTCGATTTGATATCGAGACGCGTAAGGAGCCGAGATGAATGACCACCGACTTGCCCTGATCCCCGGCGACGGAGTCGGCCCCGAGGTGATGGCAGCCGCCCTCGAGTGCCTCACCGCCGCCGCCGACCGCCACGGCTTCGGCATCGAGACCCACGAGTACGACCTGGGCGGGGAGCGCTACCTCCGAACCGGGGAGGTCCTCCCCAGCGCCGTCAAACAAGAACTGGCGGATCACGACGCCATCCTGCTGGGGGCGGTGGGCACCCCCGACGTCCCCCCGGGCGTCCTGGAGCGAGGGCTGCTCCTCGAACTGCGATTCGATTTCGATCAGTACATCAACCTGCGCCCGGTCAAGCTGTATCCGGGCGTCCCCACCCCGATCGCCGGACTCGATCCCGCCGACTGCGACCTGGTGGTGGTGCGCGAGAACACCGAGGGCCTGTACGCGGGGGCGGGCGGCTTCCTGCGCAAGGGCACTGCCCACGAGGTGGCGACCCAGGAGTCCCTCAACACCCGGATGGGAGTGGAACGGGTGGTCCGGTTCGCCTTCGACCAGGCCGCCCGGCGTCGCCGCCGTCTGACGCTGTGCCACAAGACCAACGTCCTCACCTTCGCCGGCGACCTATGGCAGCGGACCACCGACGAGGTGGCGGGCGACTATCCCGACGTCGAGGTCGACTACGTCCACGTCGACGCGGCCTGCCTTTACCTGGTCAACGATCCGGGCCGGTTCGATGTGGTCGTGACCGACAACCTGTTCGGCGACATCATCACCGATCTGGGAGCGGCCGTGCAGGGAGGCATGGGTCTGGCCGCCTCCGGTAACCTCGACCCCGAGCGCCGCCACCCGTCGATGTTCGAGCCGGTCCACGGATCCGCCCCCGACATCGCCGGAAAGGGCTGGGCCAACCCGGCGGCCGCGGTGCTGTCCGTGGCCATGTGCCTGCACCACCTCGGCGAGGGCGAAGCCGCCAACGCCGTCGAACAGGCTGCCGCCTCGATCCTTCCTGAACTGAAGGCGATGGGCGGCCCCGACATGGGCATGACCACCCCCGAAATCGGCTCCCGCATAGCCGAGCGAATCTAGGTTTTCGCGACAGAATTTCGC
>DATHVR010000153.1:0-3990 GCA_035461175.1 Acidimicrobiia bacterium
GCAGGCCCTTTTCGACTCTGGTTCCCGCGCGGTTTTCGCCCACGGTGGGGGGGCACCGCAGTGGCGGGACCCGCCGAGTGCGGTCCCTCACCCCGATGATGCCCGCCGGGTCCGAGACACCTACTTCACCGGCGACGACCAGCTGGTCACGATGGCGATGGCACTGCGCGGCCCCCAGTTCACCACCAAACAGGTGAGCCTCGACGACTTCGGGCTGGCCCGGGATCTTGGGCTGCGGATCACGGTTCATGTCGGAGACGGTGAGTGGGGTCGGTCCCGGCCGATCGAATGGTGCCGGGACAACGACCTCCTCGGAGATGACATCACCTACGTCCACTGCAACACCCTGGCCGACGACGAGCTGGCCATGATCGCCGGCTCGGGCGGGTCCGCCTCGGTGGCGGCGCCCCTGGAGCTCTCGATGGGCCACGGCTACCCGGCTACCGGGCGGTTGCTGGCCGTCGGCGTCCGGCCCAGCCTCTCCATCGACGTGTGCACCATGGTCGGGGGCGACATGTTCTCCGCGATGCGGGCCACGCTTATGGACGACCGGGCCCGGCGCCATCACTTGGCCGCCGAGCAGGGACGGACGGTGGAGACTCTGATTCCGTCGACACTCGATGCCCTCGAGTTCGCCACCATTGAAGGTGCCCGAGCCACCGGGCTCGGCGACCGGACCGGCACCCTCACCCCGGGAAAGAAGGCGGACATAGTCCTCATCTCCACCGACGACCCCGGCATGTTCCCGGTGAACAACCCGGTGGGCACCCTGGTCTATGCCGGGCACCCCGGTGTGGTTGACACGGTGCTGGTCGGAGGGCGGGTGGTGAAGCAGGCCGGCAAGCTGGTTGGTCATGACATGACGGCGTTGCGAGCCCGGGCCGAGGCCAGCCGTGACAGGCTCTTCGAGCGCACCCGGCTCGACCCCACGGTGGGCGATGCCCGTCCCGGTGGCGTCTGGTTCCCCAGCGCGATGCAGGTTCGGGTCGAGTAGGGGCTACGACCCCGTTCGCAGTGGGCGAGGCGTGTCGATCGTCGGGTCGAAGAGCACCTTGATCTGGGGGGAGTGGCCACGTGACATCGGTTCGAACCCCGAGGAGACCACCTGATCCAGAGGATACACGTTGGGCGCCACGCCGACCCAAGCCCCCGGATCCGAGGTGATCTGCTCCGCCGCGGTGGGAAGGTCGGTGGCGAAGACGTGGGCCATGGTCCCGATGATCTCCCGTTCGCCCATGGAGACCAGTTTGAAGTCGACGGCGACCGG
This sequence comes from Acidimicrobiia bacterium, assembly GCA_035461175.1. Classification (GTDB taxonomy): domain Bacteria; phylum Actinomycetota; class Acidimicrobiia; order Spongiisociales; family ZC4RG35; genus DATHVR01. Next base: position 1,268 of record DATHVR010000153.1, read on the forward strand.
CTCTGGCTGGTGCCCGAGCACGACCAGGCGACCGTTCTCGTCGGTGAGGCTCAGCGCCCGAATCAGGGATTCGGGCCGGGCGGTGCACTCGAAGACGACGGTAGGAGGCTCCATCTCGGCCAAGTCGGACTCGAAGTCGGAGTCGGTGGCGTCGAGCGTGTGGGATGCCCCGAGACCGGAAGCGACGGCAAGCTTTTGGGTGTCGAGGTCGACCGCGGTAACCGTGGCGCCGGACCGGGCTGCCGCGTAGGTGACGAAGCTCCCGATGCCCCCGGCGCCGAGCACGAGCACAACGTCGCCCTCCCCGACCCGACCCCGGCGAGTGGCGTGAACCGCGATCGACATCGGCTGAGCCAGCGCCGCGAGATCGGCGGTCAGCGATGAGCCGGAGAGATTGAGAGTGCAGGACGCCGGAACCACCGCCCGCTCGGCCAATCCGCCGTCGGCATGGAGACCGACAGTCCAATAGCTGCGGCACATGTTGGTGTTTCCCCGCCGGCAGGGCGGGCAGGTCCCACAGGACACACCGGCGCCCACCGCCACCAGGTCGCCGATCTCGAACCCGGTCACCTCATCGCCCATGCCCGCCACCCGACCGGAGAACTCGTGACCGGGAACCGTCGGCCCGAAGTGGCCACTGTGTGGGTGCGGGTCCCGGATGGGGAAGAAGAGTGGCTCGTGAACGTACTCGCCGAGGTCGGAGCCGCAGATGCCGGCTGTGCCCACCTCGATCAACAGGTCACCGGCGCCGGGCTCCGGTGTCGGGACCTCCTCGAGCCTGACATCCCCCGGCCCGTGATACACAACCGCCCTCATCTGTCCTCCGGGTAGAGTTATCTGAGATGGTGCACCCTAGTGCAAACGTTTGTAGACTAGTGACCGGTTGACACTCGGTCACCGGGCGGCATCTAGGAGATGGATTCTTTGCGAGAGCCGGCGACACGAGGCTCCAAGCCTCGGGTGACCTTGAAGCAGATCGCTGACCGGGCCGGAGTACACCCGGCCACTGTCTCCCGCGCCCTCAACCGGGAGACGGCAGCCATGATCTCCGACGAGACCCGGGAGAGGGTTCTGGCCACTGCCGAGTCACTTGGGTACGTGCCCAGCATTCCGGCCCGGACGCTTCGCCACGGCCGCTCCGAGACGATTGGGATCGTGGTCGCCGACTTGGAGAACCCCTATACAGGTCGCATCATCCGAGGTGTCGAGAATGCACTCGAGGGCCGGGGAATCATGGCCCTCGTTGCCGAGACACAGGACGACGCCGATCGAATGGCCAGGGTGACGGGTCATCTCCTCAGTCGCAATGTCGATGCCATCATCTGCACCGGGGCACGTCAGGGATATGACCGTCTGCTCCGCAAGACCTACGAGCAGATACCCGTGGTGCTGGTCGACCGCATGCTTCCCGGGAGCGGGCTCTCCACCGTGGCCCCCGACGACATCGTGGGTGGCCGGTTGGCCGCACGCCACCTCCTCGACCTCGGTCATCGTCGTCTGGCTCAGCTCGAGGGGCCCACCGACATCTCGTCCTTCGAGCGTCGCTCGGCGGGGTTTGCCGCCGAAGTGGCCGAGGCCGGAGCGGAGCTGGTCGAGGTGACCGATGTCGCCGTGGAGCCATCGGTCAACGAGGGACGAAGACTGATGAGCCTGCTCCTCGACGATCGCCCGGCTCCCAGTGCCGTGTTCGCTCAGAACGACTTTCTCGCCCTGGGCGTGCTCGCCGTGCTGCGCGACCGGGGTATGAGATGCCCCGAGGACATATCCCTGATCGGCTGCGACGATCTTCCCTTCGCCGAGTTCACCTCACCCCCGCTCACCACGGTTCATCTACCTGGCTACCAGCTGGGGAGGATGGCAGCCGAAGTCGCCGTCTCAATGACCGAAGACCCGGCACAGCAAGCGTCGGACCTCACGGTGACCCCTTGGATAACGATCCGCGAGTCGACCGCGTCGCTGCCGGGTGCACTTGACATCGAATCCCGCAGTCCATAGCCTGCATGGTCAGCGCAACGGTTTGCACGATCGTGCATGATTCGTAGTGTGCATCGCTTCAATCGGAGGATGAGAGTATGGACAACGGGGCCGGGACCAAGGTGAATATCGCCGACGTGCAGAGCGCAGATGGCTTGCGCGAGGACGAGGGCTGGATCAACATGAAAGTCCAATTCCTCATCTCAGCGGCCAACAGTGGCGCCCAGGAAGTCGTGTTCGGACGGACCATCTTCACCCCGGGGTCTCGACACGAGGCCCATCGTCACGTCAACGCCGAGGAGATCCAATACGTGGTGCGTGGCGAGGGGATTGTGATCGACGGCGACGGCGAGATCCCGGTGGCCGCAGGCGACGTGGTGCATACTCAACGAGGACAATGGCACGGTTTCATCAACACCTCCGAGAGCGAAGACGCCGAGGTGATCTGGTTGTGGGCCGGAGCGGCATCCCGGGAAACGGCCGGTTACGAAGCCCGTCGGTGATCAGATGAGTGCCGATTCGCCGGTCGCGATCGGTTTCGTCGGACTGGGCCGGATGGGGTCGAGGATCGCCCGCAATCTCGCTGGCGCCGGTCACCAGATCAAGGTCTGGAATCGGACCGCATCGGTCGCCGAGCAATGGGCGACAGACAACGGTGCCGACGTGGCGGACAGCCTGTCGGATCTTGCCGCCGGTAGCCGAATCCTGATCACGATGCTCGCCGACGGCGATGCGCTCGCATCGGTGTA
>DATHVR010000154.1:0-18166 GCA_035461175.1 Acidimicrobiia bacterium
CTCGCTCGACGGCTCGAAGGATCCGGTGTCACCGCAACCGCCATGCAACCGGGGATGACCAACACCGCCTTCAGTGCCGAGGATCCCGCCCGCAAACTGGCTCCTCTCGTGTTCGCCGTCCGACCCTTCATGAGAAGTCCCAAGAAGGGGGCCGACACTGCTGTCTATCTGGCCAGCTCCCCCGACGTGGAGGGTGTCACCGGCACCTACTTCGCCAATCGCAAGCCCAAGAAGTCAGCCCAGCCCTCCCACGACACCGCGCTCTCCACGCGATTGTGGAAGGTGTCCGCCGATCTCGTCGGTATCCCCTCCGATATGGCACCGACTCGAGGAGGATCCTCTTGAGCGTCGTCCCACGACGGGGAAGCCTCCGTTCCGTCGTGGCAGCCGAGCGAAGCGACCTCCGAATTCCTCACCAGGAAAACGATGACCCCGGCGGGTGCGACATTGCCCGTCCCAACAGGCTGGACACTTCATGACCACTATCCCCACCACCGCAGGCCAACCAAGCAGTCCCCAGCCGGGGGATGATGCGATGCGGGCCATCATCCAAGACGCCTATGGCTCAGTGGAGGTGTTGCGTCTGGGAGTGATCGGCAAGCCGGCGATTCAGGGCAACGAGGTGCTGGTGAAGGTCGCCGCAGCCGGCCTGGATCGGGGCACCTGGCACATCATGGCCGGCAAGCCGTACCTGATGCGCGTCCTCGGCTTCGGATTCAGGAGGCCACGAAACCGTGTCCCCGGGCTGGACGTGTCTGGAACGGTGGAGTCGGTCGGGTCCGATGTCACCCGCTTCAAGCCCGGAGACGAGGTGTTCGGCATGAGCCGGGGCTCGTTCGCCGAGTACGCGGCGGTACTGGAGGACAAGCTCGCTCACAAGCCGGCCAGACTCTCATTCGAGCAGGCCGCCGTGGTCCCGATCTCGGGCGGTACTGCCCTTCAGGGACTCACCGACGCCGGGCAGGTCCAGGCGGGCCAGAAGGTTCTCATCATCGGTGCCTCCGGAGGCGTCGGCACCTACGCCGTGCAGATCGCCAAGGCCCTCGGAGCGGAGGTCACCGGGGTGTCCAGTACCGGGAAGGTCGATTTTGTTCGCACTATCGGTGCCGATCACGTCATCGACTACACCGAACAGGATTACCTCGGGGGTGCCGGTCACTATGACTTGATCCTCGACATCGGCGGGAACAGCCGACTGTCCCGTCTCCGTCGAGCACTCACCCCCAAGGGAACCCTGGTCATCATCGGCGGCGAGGAGGGCGGCGCCGTAACCGGGGGATTAGGTCGACAGGTCCGGGCGCTGGTCATGTCGTTGTTCGTAGGCCAGCGATTGACAATGCTGGCTTCAAAGGAGCGATACACCGACCTGGAAGCTCTCACCCCACTACTCGACAGCGGTCAGGTGACCCCGGTGATCGACAGGACCTACACACTGGCCGAAGTCCCCGAAGCCATGAGCCACCTCGAAGCCGGTCGTGCCCGCGGAAAGATCGCAATCACCATCTGACCCCAGGCGCGATGGTCAGGCCGGCCCCCTACAGCGAAGGAACAACGAAATGGTCATCGGATCCGACTCTTATCCAGCCAGACTGGACATCGACTACCCGGCAAAGCTCGATCGGCTCACCACCTTTTTCAGAATCATCTGGGTCTTACCGATCCTGGTCATCCTGACTCTGATCAACGCCACCGGCAACGAGACGGTCGTCACCGAGACCGGCGAAGAGATGGTGAGATCAGGTGGCGGAATCGGAGTCGGACTGTTCATCGCCACCATGTTGATGATCGTGGTCCGGGAGCGCTATCCACGCTGGTGGTTCGACTTCGCCCGCGAGCTAGCCAGGTTCTCGGCCCGAGTCGGCGCTTACCTGGCCCTACTCACCGATCGCTACCCCTCCACCGTCGACGAACAGGATGTTCACCTCGATCTCGACTACCCCGAAGTCCAACCTGACCTCAACCGCTGGCTCCCTTTGGTGAAATGGTTCCTGGCCATTCCCCACTATCTGGTTCTGGCAGTGCTGGCCATAGGCGCCGTGTTCGCCATCATTATTGCCTGGTTCGCCATCGTCCTCACAGGACGCTTCCCCCGCTCGCTGTTCGACTACCTGGTCGGAGTCGGCCGGTGGTCGCTGCGTGTCCAGGCCTATGCGTTTCTTCTGATCACCGACCGCTACCCACCCTTCACCCTCCACTAATGAACGAGCCGCTGCTTCTCGATCTCGTGCGTCAGTTCATATCTGACAAGGAATGCCACCACTCACCGTCGACTTGCCAGCAGAATCCCGCCGCCCGAGATCTTCTCCAACGAAGATCGCAGCGGGCGCCAACGTCGCCTGCTACCCACAGAATGGACCCTCAATGACCGCCACCCGAGCAACCCCAGTCGAAGCGGGCGTCCCAACCAGATGGAAGAGGGGAACTGCTGTCGCCGTGGGCATCCTGTTCTTCTTCCAATTGATCACCTTCCTGATCGGTAGTTCTTTGATAGAGACATACCTAGCCGGAGACGCTGACCGCTCAACCCTGACCATGGGTGTATCGCTTGAAATTGTTGCTGGCCTTGCGGTCGTGGCGATCGGCATCCTGATGTACGGCGTCTTGAAGGCGGTGGATAGGAGGCTGGCGTTGGGGTACCCGATCATGAGGGCTCTCGAATTTGCTGTCTCCGCCGCCCTCGCCGTCTACCTCCTGAGCCAACTCCAGGAGTTCCCGAATCACCTGTTATGGGTGTATATCCCTACCGGCATCGGGGGTTTGATTCTGAACTACCTGCTGTTCACGTCGAGGATCGTCCCGCGTCCGATCGCAATTCTCGGCCTCATCGGATACGCCCTGCTCTTGCTTGTAGTATCGCTCGACCTTCTCGGCGTTGTCGAGGAAAGCAGCGGCACCGGACTCGCCTTGTTGGCGCCGGGCGGACTCTACGAGTTTGTCATTCTGCCCATTTGGCTGATCGTAAAGGGATTCCGCCGACCGGTCTGAACCATCGACTCCGTGATGGTCTGCGTCGTAGGGTCGGGTCCGCACTGGTTGATCGGGGCGGCACCTGCGAGGGCATACCCGCTGGTGAGTATCTGACGCGTGTCCGCATCCACGAGGGCAAGGATGGGGATAGTGAAGGCGATGGTGTATCAGCGGAACGGACCCTTCGAGCTTCTTGAGATCCGCTCTGGCCGTCAGTGGCATCCTGATCCTCGTCGCCCGTCCCCTGGCCGTTGCCGTGTCCATGCTTCCCTTTCGCCTGCCGTGGAGAGAACAGGTCGTCCTCTCTTGGGTCGGGCTGCGAGGGGCGGTCCCCATCGTCCTCGCCACCTTCCCGGCCAGCGCGGGCATCCCCCAGGGCCAGACCATCTTCAACGTGGTCTTCTTCGTGGTGCTGACCTCCACGCTGCTGCAGGGGACGACCACGGTCTCACTCGTTCGCCGGCTGGGCCTGGAGGCTCCTGCTCCCCCCTGGCAGTCGATCGTCGAGGCGCTTCCTCTCGACCTGCCCGAGATCGATCTGGCCGAACTGACGGTCGGCGACGACCTGGCCATCACCAGCTCGTCCCTCCGGGATCTCCCTCCCCCGCGCGGCGTCCTGGTGGTGGCCATTCTCCGCATGGGCAGGACCGTGCTGCCCTCCGGAGAGACCGTCATCGAGTCAGGCGACACGCTCCTCCTCAGCTTCGACGGCGACCGGGTTCAGTTCCCGGACATCACCGCCCGGGCTCGAGGTGAAGACGGTTGACGAGCGGGCACGGGTCCCGCTCGGGGCGAGAGCCTGCGCTGCTCAGGGTTTGCGCCAGGCGAAGTAGGTCTCGTCGTACTCGAACCGCCCCGCTTCGGCGTCCCAGTCGGTGAACTTGGGCAGGGGAAGCGGCCGTTCCGACGGGCAGGTGCCGGCCAGGTGGGCCACCACCTCGTCGCCGAACCGCTGAAAGACGCCCGCCGCCAGCGCTCGCTCACCCGCTCCCAGGCCGCAGCGGTTGGCGTCGGTCACACGGTCGATCCATGCCGCCATCTCGTCGAGGATGAAGTGGTCGGCCCGGCCCTCCTCGATGGCCAGGAAGCGATCGGCGAGGGCATCGGTGCCCAGCTTGCAGGGCGGGCACTGGCCACACGACTCGACGGCCAGGAACCGGGAGAGGACGGTGGCGGCCTGGACGATGCAGGCCGAGTCGTCGTAGACGATCATTCCCCCCGAGCCGAGCCCGGAGCCGATCGCCCGCATCGCCTCGTAGCTCATCGGGGTGTCCAGCAACGACTCCGGCACCGGGGCGTTGGAAACGCCGGGGAAGACCGCCTTGACGCGCCGCCCTTCGGCCACCCCGTCGCCGATCCCGTGCACCAGCACTGCCAGCGGGGTCCCGAGGGGCAATTCGGCCACGGTCTGGAAGCGGACGTCTCCCGACACCGTGAACAGCATGGTCCCGGGGCTCTCGTCGGTGCCGCGGGACCGGAACCAGTCAACGCCCCGGGAGAGGATGAGGGGGACGTTGGCCAGGGTCTCGACGTTGTTGACGACGGTCGGGTTGACCTGGTCGTCCCAACCGCTGGTGGCCGCACCCACCCCCGAAGGCATGCCCGTGTGGAGGCCGAGGACGTACGGTGGGTACCAGCGAGGGAGAGGCGGGCGGCCCTCGATCGCTTCCAGCATCCCCTTCTCCTCGCCGAGGAGGTAGTCATCGGGTCCGGAGACGACACGGATGGGCACTTCCCCCAGTAGGCCGGCCGCCTCCATCTCGGTGGCGGCCGCCTCCAGTGCGTCGATCTCTGTCGTGTACTTCTCCTTGATGCCGAGGTATGCCTCCTCGGCCCCGACGGCGAAGGCCGCGATGGCCACCCCCTCGAGCACGAGATAGGGATTCCGTCTCAGCAGGGCCCGGTCCTTGAAAGTGCCCGGCTCCCCCTCGGCGGCGTTGCACACCACGAACCGGCGCTGGCCGGGATCCGCCCCGGCCACCCCTCGCCACTTGAGGCCGGTGGGGAACCCTCCGCCGCCTCGCCCGCGAAGGCGGGAGGCGGTGATCCGTTCGATGATCACGTCGGGGCCGGCCGCGAGGGCGGCGGCCAGGCCCTGTCCGCCGCCGAGGTGGCGGTACTCCTCGGCGGATGTGATCGGTTCAGCGGGAAGGAGCGTCACCCGGAGCTCACCACCTCGATCCGGTCGATCGTCTCCCATTGCTCATCCGTGAGTGTTTGAGCCGCGGCCGGGAACAGGTCGTATTCCTCGATGGCGATGTGGCGGTGGAGTTCGTCGAGCAGGGTGTCGAGGGCATCGAGATCGAGACTATCCGGATCGGAGAGGGCGGCGTCGAATCGGCGATGATCCTCCTCCAGGTCATCGACGTAGTAGGCGCCGAGGCCGGCCCGGCGCGCCTCCCGGAAGACGCCGCTCTCTTCCCGGGTCACGTGCGGATCCAGAGCCGCCACCAGGCGCCCAACCGCAGCCGGGGCGTCGGGATCACCCCGGCGTAAGGCGGCGAGGGCGGCGTCGCCCAGCTCCTCGATCCGGTCGTGCTCGGCTCCCAGGTCCCGGATCTCGGGGATCCGTCGGCAGTCGCAGTAGTCGCACATGGCTTGTTTCTCCTCGCTCTAGGGGCCGGCTACGTCCGCCCTGCCACGGTTCTTCGTCTTGCCGCCACCACCGCCAGCAGGGCGAACAGCGCCAGGGCGGTGACGTTGAGGATGCCTCCCCAAACTCGTACCGGTGGGGAGTCGATGAGGGCGCCCACCACCCGGGTGAGCAGCGAGACGTGGAGGAGGGCGAGCGCCCCCCACCACGAGGGGTGGTAGGGGAGGTCGACCCTGAGCACGGCGGGCACGATGACCGGGGCGTGGGCGAACACCATCGACAGGACGAATCCGATCAGGACGGTGTGGATGGCGACGTCGTAGAGCCGGGTCCCGGGAGTCAACCCCCCGAGCGACCACACCACTCCCGCCACGACCATCCAGGCGTATCCGGCCAGGAGGGCGGCGGCCATGTAACGGGTGACGCCGGCGCCGCGAATGGTGCGGCGGGCGATGTCGCCCGAGGCGGAGACGCCGGCAAGGACCACCAGTGCCAGCCCACTCAGCCGTGCTGCCACCGGCAGATCGATGAAGGCCACACCGGCCAGGGCCGTGACGGCCAGCGCCGCTGCGAGCAGGATCCGCCGCCACCAGGGCGAACGCGGACGGAGCATGCGGGAGAGTTCCAGCCGCTCCCCGCAGATCGTCAGCACGAGGAAGGCGACCAGGGCCGGCGCCACCACGGCTACTGCACGGCCGACGGTCAGGCCGCCCGCTGCGAGCGTCCATCCCAAGGCTCCCAGGCCCATCACGAGGAGATGGGTCTCCCATCCCGAGAGGGAGACGGCGGCCAGGTACACCACCACCAGCAGCAACCCTGCCACCGTTAGTACGGCGGCGGCGGCCGTCTCCTCCCCAAAGATCATGAGGAACACGGCCGACGCCGACAGCAGCGCCGGGGCCCACGCCCAGCGGCGGCCCAGGCCCACGGCACGTTCGGCGGCGATGACCGTGCCCAGGAACCCGAGTGTCATCAGTGGACCATGCGCCCCGGCTGGAGGTCCGCCGAGGGGTAGACCGAGGCGGGTCAGCCCCGCCCAAGACGCTGCCACGACGGCCGCTGCGGCCCCCAGGCCGACGATCGGCAGGGGGAACGGGCGGCGAATGGCCGGAGAGGTCGGCATCCGCCTATGATAAGTCAAGTAAGAGCTGGAAAAAAGAGTAGCAAGCAGTGAACGGGACAAAGGTGGCAATAGCGCCTCTGACCGACTTCACCCCGGGAGTCCCGGTGCGGATCGAGGGGTTGGACCGGCCGGTGGTTCTGGTCCGGATCGGGGACCGTGTCTACGGCCTGGAGGACCGCTGCTCGCACCAGGATGTCCCTCTCTCGGAGGGCAGCGTCTGGGTGGAGGATCGCGAGATCGAGTGCTATCGCCACGGAAGCACGTTCTCGCTGGAGACCGGGGAGGCTCTCTCCCTACCCGCTACCCGTCCGGGTCCCGTCCACGCCGTCGAAGTCGACGACGGGACCGTCTACCTGAGCAAGGAGAGTTCATGACCACGATAGTCCAGACCGGGGCACCCGAACTAGCCCGGGTGGCCGAGGATCTGATCCGCGGCGGCACCTCCCGGGCGGAGGCGGTGGACCGGGTCGTTGAGACGACGGGCGACGACGTCGACCGGCTCCGGACCGCCAAGACGTGGTGGGTGCGCCGGATGCCCCGGTTCCGCTGGAACGACTACACCGGTGTCCACGTGCTGGCCGTTCTCGAGGAAGCGCTCGCCCAGGTCGATTCGCTCGTACCCGACCAAACCTGAGCCTGAACCGTCACCAGCCGAGCAGGCTGCGCCCTTTGGCGGAGATCATGTCAGGGGTCCATGGCGGCGTGTGAACGATTTCCACTTCGGTCGAGTCGATCGAGTCGACTCCGGCCAGGCCGTGCTCGACCTGTCGCTGGATGAATGCCCCCAGCGGGCAGACGGGGGTGGTGGTGGTCATCACCACTCTCGCCCGGCCGGCGGTGACGTTCACCTCGTAAACGAGGCCGAGGTCGGTGATGGGAATCCCGAGTTCGGGATCGATCACCGACCCCAGCACGTGCCAAACCGTCTGCTCGGGTGAGGCGAAACCGGCGGCGGGGCGAACGTTGACCGGAGTTGAGCTCATCAGCCTCTAGCCTATCTGAGTTTCTACGGTCTAGAGTGTGTAAATCTGACTGAGGAGGTATGAGACATGTCCGAAGAGGTGCTCGACATTCGGCCGGTGGAGCCGCGGGACCGCCATCCCATGATCTTCTCGAAGTGGGAGGCTCTCGACCCCGGCCAGGGGTTCGTACTCTTGAACGACCACGATCCGGTCCCTCTCTACTACCAGTTCCAGGCCGAGAAGCCGGGCCTGGTCGTCTGGGACTACCTCGAATCCGGGCCGGACGTCTGGCAGGTTCGGATCGGCAAGGCGAGCTGACGAGGTCGCATATGCCCCTGATCCCGAACAACTCCCTGATCACTGCCACCCCCGAGGAGGGGCGGGAGCTGGCCATCATGATGGCGCGCAAGACCATCGCTGCCATACAGACCGATCCCGACATTCGGCAGGGTCTCCGCCCGATGTACGCCAACGACCCCGACTCCCTGACCGCCGCCGGCCACGTCGTGGCGATCGAATTCGCCACGGTGGCAGCCGCCAATGACTACTGGCGCAGCCGGGACTGACCCGGAACGTTCATGGCAGTTCGGTCGGTGTCAGTTGGTCGAAGGTGCATTCGCGGGGGTCCTTGTCGTCCCGGAATCCCTTGAAGGCGGGTGCGCGCAGCTTGCCGGCCGCGGTCAGTTCCCGGTGTTCGATGTGGGCGACCAGGGACGGCTCGGCCCAATGCGCTCCACGCAACTCCCGGTTGCTGCGGATGGACTTCGCATCGAAGGGGGCGTCGGAGGTGGCCAGGGCTGAGAGCCGCTCGGCCGCGTCCTCCAATGCTGCCCGGTCGAAGCCGGTTCCCACGTTTCCCACATAGCGGAGCCCGTCCTCCTCGTAGACCGCCATCACCAGCGACCCGATCCCTCCCGACCGTCGTCCTTCGCCTTCGCTCCAGCCGACGATCACCACGTCGGCGTCGAGAATGAGCTTGATCTTCAGCCAGGAGCGTGATCGTTTCCCGGTTTCGTAGACCGAGCTATTCCTTTTGGCGATGATTCCCTCCAGGCTCTGATCGCGGGCGGCTTCGTACAGGGCTTCGCCGCTCCCCGCCACCACGGGTGACAGCTGGAGATGATCCGAGGCGACCACTGTCTCTTCCATTCGGCGGCGGCGCTCTGTGAACGGCTCGCCTGTCAGGTCGACGCCGTCGAGGTACAGGAGGTCGAAGGCCATGAAGACCACCGGGGTGCTCCGGACGAGCTGCTCCAGCCGGCGGGCGTCGCGCACATGCATACGGCCCTGGAGCCGCTGGAAGGAGGGACGTCCATCCTCGAAGGCCACGATCTCCCCGTCGAGGATGGCGTCGATGGCGACGAGACGGTCGTGGAGAGCCTCTAGTTCGGGATAGCCGGCGGTGACCTTGTTGCCGTTGCGGGACACGAGCGTGGTTGCGACGTCGCACATGGCCAGGGCACGGATCCCGTCCCACTTCGGCTCGAACGACCAGGCCGAGTTGTCGAAGGCCTTTTCGACCAGCGTGGCCAGCATCGGCCGCAGCGGAGGCTTCTCGTCGGGCTCGGGTCGATGGTCTTCGGAGAGGAGGGTCAGCCACTGCTCCCGGTCGTCCTCCATCCCGGTCTTGATCAGGTGGTAGGTGCCCGCGAGCCGCGCTCCGTGTAGGCGGAAGGTGAGCCGGTCGTCGGTCCTCGCGACGCTCTCATAGGTGCCGTGATCGAAGATCCTCACTTCGCCCGCCCCGTAGTTGCCCTCGGGAATGCTGCCCTCGAAGGTCCCGTATTCGAAGGGGTGGTCCTCGGTGCGAATCGCCAGGTGTCGCTCCCCGCGCTGGCGAGGCAGCCCTTTCGGGGCGGCCCAGGACACCAGCACCGGCGTGTCGCCGTTGAGCATCTCGAGGCGGACGTCGTGATGGAGGCGGGTGGCGTAATGCTGCTGGATCACGAACGAGTCGCCGGTGGGGGCGGTCAGGGGGTCGACGTCGCCTTCCGTCCCCGTCCCTTCCGGCTCGGGAGTCTCCTCGAAGCGGCGCTTCTCTTCGTACTCGGCCATCGACTCCATCTTGGTCCCAGTAGCCCGCCCGCGGGCAGCCAAGCGAGTCTCACCCTGGACAGGTGAGGACGCCGTCGACGGGCGGAGGCGGTAACCCCAGCGGTTTTCGCGACAGAATTGCGCGCCATGGCGCGCCATTCAGGCGCGAAAAGCGGTTGGTGGGCTCAGAACACCTCGGGGCACCAGGGGCCGGGTGACCATGTGAAGGCGGCGTCGAGGGCGGCCAGGATTCGGGGGTCGCCTTCCAGGCGCCCGATCCGGCCCAGGTCCTGGAAGCGGGGCCACCCCATCAGCCCCGCGCCCAGGTCTTCGAGGTCCATCGACACTTCGGGTTCGGCCGAGGTGGCGGTGACCGCCGCTCCCGCCGGGGACAGGTCGAGTTGCCAGCGGGTGAGGGAGCCGTCGATCGGGTCGTGTACCGCCAGCACGGTGCGGGCCGGGGCCGAGTAGCGGCGACCTTCCAGCGCCCGCTTGACGTCCATGATCCGAATCCACAGGCTGTCCTCGATGGTCCCCTTGGCCCGTCGTCTCCCGGCCAGCATCTCGAAGATGGGATCCTCGAGCGAGCGATTGGGGGCGACCACCTTGGCGGTGAGGTCGTGGTCTAGGAGGTAGCGCCAGAGGCCCGCCCAGGCCGAGGGCTCCCCGGCGAACATCTCGACCACCCGGATCGTTCCCTCGCCGTGGCCGTCGTTCCAGTCGGGCTTGTACCGATACTGCACGTACCCGGTGACGGACCCGGCCGCCTCGGTGACGGCGAACCGATACCCGGTGAAGCCGTTGCGGTTGTGGCGATCGTCGAAGAGGCGGCGGTTCTCCCACCAGGCTTCGCTGCGGGCGAACATACCCGGATAGCGCAGCCGGAAGTCGTCGTAGAACTCGGGGAAGATCGACGCCGCCTCGGACTTGTCGATGAGGCGGACCGGGGCGGGTTCCGGCACCAGTCGATGGAAGGCGCCGTGATCCCGCTGGATCTCTATCTCGGTGGCCCGGGCGGCGGAGCCATATCCGAAGCGGCCGTAGATGGCCGAGTCAGACGCCCACAGACCCGCGACCGGCTCCTCCCTGTCCCGGACCTCGGCCAGGTGGGAGTCGATCATCACGCGCAGCACCCCACGGCGGCGATGAGTGGGGAGAACCGAGACGACCGTGGTGCCCCCGCAGGCCATCGTGCCCCCGGGCACGGTCATGTCGAGAGAGAACGCCCCCAAGGTTCCGACCAGTGACTCCCCGTCGAAAGCGGCCCGGGCCCGGTCCCAGGGCAAATAGGAGTCCATGCGCTCATAGTCGGCGTCGTTGGCATCGAACCCGAACACAACCCCCAGGACCTGGTGGAAGTCGCGCCGCCGGTCGTCGGGGACCGGAGTGACGTTGACACCCATCAGCCGTCTCCCGTGGTGTCCCCCGTAGTGGTGTCCGTGGTCCCCTCGGTGGTGTCGGTGGTCCCCTCGGTGGTGGGGGGCGTGGTGGCCAACCCGGCGGCCGATCGAGCGTTGTCGACCGCGGTCTGCAGATCGGAGAGGGCGGAATCGAATGCCTCGATGGCGTTGCGACGCTGGGAGCCGTCGTCGGTCGACTGGAGGCCGGCCAGGGCCTCGTCGGCGGCGCCCGCAGCGGTGGTGACGGCATTGCGAATCGTCTCGTGGTTGGTGGCGAGCGACTCGGGGACGGTGAGAGCGTCGATTTCCCCGACCAGGTCTCCGGCCTGATCGGCCAGGACGGTGAGACGATCCACGGCGTCTCCGTACTCCACCGTGCGGGGGTCGGCGTCGAAACCGCCGTTGACGGCGGCCATCTCACGCTGGAGGTCTTCCATCGAGGTCAGGATCACCCCGACCCCGTCCAGATAGGCCTGAGTCTCGGGGTCGAGGGTGGGGTCGGTGGGGGCACTCGACCCGGGAGTGGTGTCCTCGGGGGAGGTCTCGGAACCGGGGAAGGTGGTGTCGGAGGCGCTCAGGCTGGTGTCGGAGGGCTCTTCGGCCCCTTCCGGCAGGGCGCGAACGAAGAAGTACGTGAAGGCCACCATGCCGAGGACGACCAGCGGCAAGATCCAGCGGCCCGGTTTGGGGTCAGGGTTGAGAGCCATCGTCGCCCAACGTTAGTGAGCCGCGTCGGGTTCAGGGACTTCTTTCCCCGCCTGTGTCCACAACCCCCTTGATGCGGTCAGGTGGCTCGCGTACGTTCCGGGCATGGGCGTGGGCGACGACCGGGAACGGGAGCGAGGTGACGACACCGAGGTCGAGGTGTTCGAACGCATCCCGTGGGAGTCGCTGGAGCGGGCAGGTGGTGACAGACGGTGGATCGCCTACCTGGTGGCCGGGGTCCTGGTGCTGGGGGCGGTGGGGGTGTCGCTGGGTCGCCAGATAACGCCGGTTTCCACCTCCGTCGATTCGACTGTCCCCCCCGCCGTGGCTTCCTCCCAACCGGTGGCCGGTCCCCCCGCCGGGGGCGTCTCGTTACCGCCTGCCGGCACCACCACGGTGCCCGAAACCGGGCTGTGGTCGGAGGCCGACCTGATGGCCCTGGCCGATGCGCCGGTCGAGGTCACCGCCGCCTCCGTAGCCGAGTGGTTCATCCGCGATCACTTCACGCGGGACGGCGACGACGGTGAGCGATCCTTCGTCGAGTGGGTGGGCACCGTCGGGTTCACCTGGACCGACCCGGCCCGGGCGGCCGTGACTGTGGCCCTGGTGCGTCTGGCCTCCGAAGGAGAGGCGGAATATCGGCGGCTCGATCCCGAGGGGTGGGAGGTGCATCTCGAATTGGACGAAGAGGGTTGGATGGTGGTGGACGGTCCTTTCATGGCCGAGGGCGGCCGTCCCCGGGTGGTCATGTCGGCACCGGGCTCGACCGAGACCGCCGAGAGCGAGTGGATCGACGGAGCGGGCTTGACCTGGACGGTGCGGGAGCGGAGCGACGAGGCGTCCTGACTGACAGGGGTACGATCACCGGGTGCCCGTCTCGCTCCTCCACGACCTGAGGTCCACTCTCGTTTCCTGGCCTTCCGGCTCATCGGCGGAGGAGGAGGAGCGGAAGGAATGGCTGGCTCTGGCGAGTGATCCCGCCCTCCTCAGCCGGAGCGGGACCCCGGCCCACTTCACCGCCTCCGCCCTGCCCGTCGACCCCGACACGGGTCGGGTCTGCCTGGTCCTTCACCCCCGGATCGGCGCCTGGGTCCAGCCCGGGGGGCACTTCGAGAGCGAGGATTCGACGGTGGTGGATGCGGCTGCCCGGGAAATGGAGGAGGAGACCGGCCTGGGCGGGATGGTCGATCCTGTTCCGCTGCGGCTGTCCCGGCATCCGGCGCCGTGCGGGACGGGAGAGTGGCACCTGGACCTGCAGTTGCTGGCGGTGGTGCCGGCCGGGCGACGCCCCCGGGTGAGCCCGGAGTCCCTCGACGTGGCCTGGTTCGCAGTCGACGCTTTGCCCCCTGACATCGCCTCGGGAGTCGAGGGTCTGGTGGCCGCAGCCCGGGAACGGCTCAGCCGAAGTGGGACTCCAGTGCCGCCGTCGCCCGCGGGCTGATGTCATCCCAGCTCGCCTCGGGGTCCTTGGTGACGGTGACGAAATCGGCGGTCATGAAAACGCTGGCGACTCCGTCGATCCCGAGCAGACCGCTTCCGATCGGGTCGTCGGTCTCCTGGCCGGCGCTGAAGGTAGCCGGACCTCCGACCGGGCGGCCGACCGAGAACTTCATCGCATTCGGGTTCGGGGTGGGTTCGGCGGTGACAGGCATGTCGACCCCGAGCCTAGCCGCGGGGGTGGGTGGGTCCCGGGTGACGGGGCGTCCCATATGACGGCCGCCGTGGTGGGGGCCGACGTCGGCGGCACGTTCACCGACTGCGTGGCCTGGAGCGACGGCCGGTTGACGGTGGCCAAGGTCCCGACCACGGTCGAACAGAGCGAGGGTGTAGTGGAGGGAGCCCGCCGCCTGTTCGATGGCGCGGTCGGGGAGGCGCTGCTGCATGGTTCCACGGTCGCCACCAACGCCCTCCTGGAGCGCAAGGGCGCCGACACGGTCCTGGTGACCGACGAAGGCTTCGAGGACGTTCTCGAGATCGGCCGCCAGGACCGGCCCTCGCTGTACGACAGCTTCCACGATCGGCCCCGGCCGCTGGTGGATCGAGACGACCGTCTGGGAGTGACCGGAGAGGTGGGCGACCTGGCCGAGCGGATCTCCCGTCGGGCGCCAGAAGCAGTGGCCGTCTCCCTCGCCTACTCGTTTCGAGATCCCGCCGCCGAGGAGGCTGTCGCCGCCGCCGTGGAACCGCTCGGAATACCGGTCGCCCTCTCCCATCGAGTGGTCGGCGAGTTCCGCGAGTACGAACGCACCTCGACCACCGTTCTCAACGCCTATCTGTGGCCGCGCGTGGCCGGGTACCTGGAGCGACTGGCCGTTTCCACCGGTGAGGTGGCCGAGCGCGTCCAGGTGATGCGGTCTTCGGGCGGACTGATGGAAGTCGACCAGGCCGCCGGCCTGGCCGCCGCCCTGCTCCTCTCGGGACCCGCCGGAGGGGTGGTGGCCGCCGCCCGCATGGGTCAGGCCCGGGGCTACGGGCGTCTGATCACTCTCGACATGGGCGGCACCTCCACCGACGTCTGCCGGATCGAAAATGCCCGCCCCGAGGTCGCCTACGAGCGGGCGGTTGACGGGTACGTGTGCCGGATGCCGTCGGTGGCGGTCCACACGATCGGAGCGGGCGGCGGCAGCGTGGGTTGGATCGATCCCGGTGGCTCGTTGCGGGTCGGCCCCCGGAGCGCCGGAGCCGTTCCCGGACCGGCGGCGTATGGAATGGGTGGTACCGAGGCCACCGTCACCGACGCCCACATCGTGCTGGGAAGAGTGGATCCCGCCGTCCGCCTGGCCGGGAGCCTTCCCCTCGATCCCGAAGCTGCCCTCCAGGCCCTCCAGGAGTTGGGTCGGACGGCGGATATGAGCCCCAACCTGGTGGCAGCAGGGATGCTGGAGGTGGTCGAAGCGCACATGGAACGGGCGATCCGGGCGGTGTCGATCGAACAGGGAGCCGACCCCCGTCAGGCGGTGCTGGTCGCCTTCGGCGGGGCCGGGGGCCTCCACAGCAGCGGCCTGGCCCGGAGACTGGGAATGAAGGCGGTGGCGATCCCGCCCTATGCCGGGGTGTTCTCGGCCCTCGGTCTTCTGATGGCACCGCCCCGGCTGGACGGGGCGCGCAGCGTTCTCCTCGAGGAGGGCGGGGACCTCGCCGGGGCGATGGCATCGGTGGTGGACGAAGCGGTGCGCCGGTTCCGGTCGGCCAACGGTGTCCAGCCGGCACGCGTGGAGTCACTGGTCGACATGCGGTATCGGGGCCAGTCGCATGAGATCACGGTTACGGTGGCCATGCCGGCGGACTTCGCCACCGCCACCGCCGACTTCCACCGCCTCCACGCCGAGATGAACGGATTCGCCCGGCTCGAGGATCCGGTGGAGGCGGTCACCGTGCGGGCCGTAGCCGAAGGTCGCCCGCTCCTCGGGTGGGATGACCTGCCCCCGGTGGGGGAGGGACCCCCGCCCACTCCCCGTCGTCGCCACGTCGTCTTCGGCCAGAACCGCCTCCCGAGCGACGTGTGGGAGCGAGCCACGTTGCCGGCCGGGTTCGAGTTCGCAGGGCCGGCGGTGATCGAAGAGGAGGTGGGCACCACCGTGCTGCTCCCCGGCGACACCGCCGTGGTGGCGGCCGATGGAACCATCGAGGTGCGATGGTGATGGATCCTGTCACCCTCGAGGTCGCCCGTAACCAACTGGGGTCGATCGCCGAGGAGATGGGGACGGTGCTCCGCCGCACCTCCTTCTCGCCCAACATCAAGGAGCGGGCCGACTGCTCGGCGGCACTGTTCACCCCCAGAGGCGAGATGCTCGCCCAGGCCGAGCACATCCCGGTGCACCTCGGGGCCATGCCGGCCTCGGTGGCGGCCGTCCTGGAGCGGTTCGATCCCGAGCCTGGCCTCCAGTATGCGGTGAACGATCCCTTCGCCGGGGGTACCCATCTCAACGACCTCACGCTGGTACGGCCCGTGTTCGTGGCCGGCCGGCACGTGGGGTGGGTGGGCAACCGGGCTCACCACGCCGACGTTGGCGGTGAGGCACCCGGCTCGATGCCCGCCCACGCTGTCCGTCTCGAGCAGGAGGGCCACGTGGTCTCACCCATGCCTTGTGCCCGGGATGGGGAGTGGATCGACGAGTTCCTCCAGCCGTTCCTCGCCGCCACCCGGACACCGTGGGAGCGCCGGGGCGACCTGTCGGCCCAGATGGGCGCCAACGAGGTGGCGGCCCACCGCCTCCAGGAACTGGTCCGGGCGGAGGGCGCCGAGCGCTTCACGGCCGTCTCCGGGGCGCTGCTCGACTACGGGGCACGCCGGATGCACGCCGCCCTGGAAGGCCTCCCCGACGGGGTCTATCGGTTTGAGGACTGGATGGAGTGGGGCGACGAGGACGTGCAGATCCGGGTGGCGGTCGAGGTCGACGGCGACTCCCTTCGGGCCGACTTCAGCGGGACCCACGCCCAGATTCCGGCCAACTTCAACGCTCCCGAGGCCGTGACCCGCTCCTGTCTGTACTACGCGGTGCGGGTGGCCACGGATCCGACGATCCCCGCCAACGGAGGCTGCTACCGCATGCTGGATCTGGTCACGGAACCCGGGAGCCTCGTCTCGGCCCTACCCCCGGCGGCGGTGGCCGCCGGCAACGTCGAGACAAGTCAGCGCATCGCCGACGTGATCCTCGGCGCCCTCGCCCAGGCTGCTCCGGACCGGGTGCCGGCCGCTTCGCAGGGGACGATGAACAACTGCCTGATCGGCAACGAAGACTTCGCCTACTACGAGACGGTGGCCGGCGGGCAGGGTGCCCGCCCCGGTCGCGACGGGCAGTCGGGCATCCAGACAGGGATGACCAACACCAAGAACACGCCCCGCGAATCGATCGAGTCCCACTACCCGTTCCGGATCCTACGCACCACCCTTCGCCGGGACAGCGGCGGGTCAGGCAGGTTCCGGGGAGGGGAGGGCATCATCCGCGAGATCGCTTTCGACCAGGCCGCCACCGTATCGCTGATGGGAGAGCGCCGCCGTCACCGTCCCTGGGGCCTGGCCGGGGGCGAACCCGGGGCAATTGGTGAGGACTGGCTGATCCGTGGAAACGGTTCCGAAGAACGTCTCCCCGGCAAGACCACGCTCGAAGTGGAACCAGGCGACCGCCTCGTGATCCTCAGCCCCGGCGGCGGCGGCTGGGGTTCTGAGTAATGAGTGGTGGGCAATGGGTGGTGGGTGCTGGGCTCTTTGTCCCCCTTTGTCCCCCTCTTTGTCCCCCCTTTGTCCCCCGGAGCGAAGCGAGGGGGGAAGGGCCCCCGCCGGTGGCGGTGGGGCAGTCATCACAGCGGGTAGGGGGCGGCCCGAAGGGCCGGGCAGAGCGCACCTTAGGACTCACACGCTTGCCCCCGACCTCCCGCCTCCGCAAGCTCCGGCGGCAGGGCTATCTGATGGGAACGATGCGGTGGATCTCGCCGGCGTAGTTGGCGATCAGGAGCTCACCGTCCGGGTCGACTCCGAAGGCGTTGACCTGTCCGGCCCCCTCCACCGACCAGTCGGTGAGGTCGGTGGCCTCGCCGGCCTGGTAGCGAAAGCTGCGCAGCCAGCCGCCACACCAGTCCGAGTAAAAGTAGTGCCCGTGTAGTTCCGGGATCGCCGGCCCCCGATAGACGTGTCCCCCGGTGATCGAACAACCCTCGTCGTGGCCGTACTCCACCACCGGGGCGGCGAAGTCGGCGAGGTGGCAGTCGGAGTCGAGGAAGCAGCGGTTGCCTTCGGCCGACGGCCAGCCCAGGTTGGCTCCGCCTTCGTCGAGGGACAACACGTTGACCTCTTCCCAACTCTCCTGTCCGACGTCGGCGACGTAGAGGAGACTTTCGGCCGGGTCGATCGTGAAGCGCCATGGGTTGCGGAGCCCGTACGCCCACACTTCGGGCGCTCCTCCCTTCTGGGCGAGAGGATTGTCGGCCGGGATGCCGTAGGGGTCGGTGCCGTCGACGTCGAGGCGCAGAATCGTTCCGAATACGGTTCCGGGGTCCTGTCCCTGGCCGCGGGCGTCGGCCCCGTCACCCAGCGACACATACAGGTATCCGTCGGGACCGAACATGAGATTGCCGCCGTAGTGGCGGATGTCGACCGATCCCTCGGGTTGGGGGAGGGAGAAAAGCACCTCCTCGGATTCGGTCACCGCTTCGTTGCCGTCGAATCCGAAGCGGGAGAGAGTGCGGTTGCCGGATGCCGCGACGAAGAAGACGTCGCTGTCGGTGGAATGGACGGCGAGCCCGAGCAGGCCCTGTTCGATGCCGTTGGCGGCCACCCGATCGCCCAGGTCGAGGAACGTCTCGGCGGCGCCTTTCCCGGACACGATGACGACCCGTCCGGTGCGTTCGGCGATCAACAGGCTCTCGCCGTCCGGGGCCGCCA
>DATHVR010000155.1:0-28928 GCA_035461175.1 Acidimicrobiia bacterium
CAATTGTGGCGCGAAAACGCTCTGGACCACCTCCTATGAGGCGGCAGCACAGGCCGACCGGGGTCTGTTCGGCGCACGGTTCCGAACAAGCGGGGAGACGCGTAGGCGACGGGCTCAGCGAGGCCAAGCCGGCCTCGAAGTCGCCCGACAGATATGGCAGCCCCGACGGGATTCGAACCCGCGTTACCGGCTTGAAAGGCCGGCGTCCTAGACCGCTGGACGACGGGGCCGTACCGGAAGGATGGTATCGGACCCCGGCCGGTCCTCCAACGGCCTAGAGCAGTCCGCGGGCCTGTTCGATCCGGGCGATCGAGGTGTCACGTCCCAGCGCGGCCAGGGACTCGAACAGCGGCGGACTCACCGACGAACCCGTCACCGCCACCCGGACGGGCTGGAACACCTTCCCCGCTCCCCGCTCGAGCTGTGCGGGCAGGGCACGCAGTGCCTCCTCGATCGAGGCGGTGGTCCAGTCGTCGAGGTCGTCTAGGGCGGCGAGGACGGCATCTAGGACCTCGTCGACTCCCTCCTTGGCCATGACCTTCTTCCAGGAGTTCTCGTCGTGGACGACCTGGTCCTCGAACAGGAACGACACCTGGGCTGCGGCCTCGGGAAGGAGGCGGGTCCGTTCCTGGACCAACGGAGCCAGCTCGACGAAGGCGTCCCAGCGGTCGGCAACTGCCGTACGGAAGCGGGACTCGATCCAAGGCCGGATCCGCTCGACGAACACGTCCGGATCCATCGCCCGCACGTACTCGCCGTTGATCCACGCCAGCTTGTCGATGTCGAACACGGCCGGGTTCTTCTGGACATCGCTCAGGTCGAAGCGAGCCACGGCGAGCTCGGGGTCGAAGACGGTCAGATCCTCGCCCGGCGACCATCCCAGCAGGCTGAGATAGTTAACCATCGCCTCGGGCAGGTACCCCGATTCGCGGAACTCGTTCACCGAAGTGGCGCCGTGACGCTTGGAGAGCTTCTTGCCGTCGGTCCCGAACAGAAGGGGAAGATGGGCGTAGGTGGTGGTTTCGGCACCCATCGCCCGGGTGATCAGGATGTGCTTGGGAGTCGAGGAGAGCAGGTCCTCGCCCCGGGCAACGTGGGTGATCTCGTAGTCGACGTCGTCCACCGTCGAGGCCAGGTGATAGGTGGGGGTGCCGTCGCTGCGCAGGATGACGAAGTCGTCGACCGAGTCGGCCTCGAAACGGATGTCGCCCCGGACCAGGTCCTCGAACTCGATGGCGTCGGGACCGATCTCGAAGCGGATCGAGCCCTCGCTGCGCTCCTGCTGGGGACGGCGGATGTAGTGACCCGGGTGCTTGCCCTCCTTCTGAGCGCGGACGCGGAGTGCCTCGAGCTCGTCGGGGTCGCGATCGTCGTAGTAGGCGTGTCCGGTCTCGACCAGCTGGTGGGCGACCTCGCTGTATCGATCGAAACGGGAAGACTGGCGGTAGTCGCCGTGGGGGCCACCCACCTCGACACCCTCGTCCCAGTCCAGCCCCAGCCAGCGCAAGCTGGCCAGGATGTCTTGTTCGAACTCGGCAGTGGAGCGGACGGTATCTGTGTCGTCGATGCGGACGATGAAGACTCCGTCGCAATGACGGGCATAGAGCCAGTTGAAGAGGGCAGCCCGGGCCGTCCCCACGTGCAAGGTCCCCGTCGGCGAAGGCGCCACCCGCACTCGAACCGTCATCGCCCACCCACCATGATCATCTCCCCGCCACCATGATCATTTCCCCGCCACCACCCGATTGGCCAGCACTCCGATCCCGTCCACCTCGACTTCCATCAGGTCGCCCGGCTGCACCGGGCCCACGCCCGAGGGTGTGCCGGTGAGGATCACGTCACCGGGGAGCAGGGTCATCACCCGGCTGATGTACTCGAGGATCTCGGCCACGCCGAACACGAGGTCGGCCGTGAACCCGGCCTGACGCACCTCGCCGTTGACCCGGGCGATCACCGCCAGCCGCTCGAGCGGATCCAGCTCCGTCTCGATGGCGGGCCCCAGCGGGCAGAAGGTGTCGAAGCCTTTGGCCCGGGTCCATTGGCCGTCCTTGCGCTGGAGGTCCCGGGCGGTGACGTCGTTGGCGGCGGTGTAGCCGAAGATGTACTGGGAGGCGTCCTCGGCCCGGATGTTGCGGGCGATCCTGCCCACCACCACGGCCAGTTCCGCCTCGTGGTGCACCTCCGAGCTGATGGGCGGGTAGACGACGTTGGCGTTGGGACCCACCACGGATGTGGCGGGCTTCAAGAAGATGATCGGCTCCTCGGGGACGTCGGAATCCATCTCGGCGGCGTGGTCGACATAGTTCTTGCCCACCGCCACCACCTTGGAGGGCAGGACGGGCGCCAACAGCTGCACCGACTCCCAGGGAATCATCGTCTCGGTCGCCTCCCAGGCTACGAACGGCGACCCCTGATAGAGGGTGACCCCCTCGGCCTCGGCCAGTCCGTAGGCGATGTCGTCACCGGCCTTGAATCGAACGATCTTCATGGGTCAGAGGTTATGAGTCGGAAGTCGGAAGTCGGAAGCCAACCAGTCGGAAGTCGGAAGTCGGAAGTCGGAAGTCGGATGTCGGACCGCAGGTCCGAGGGGGTCCGGGGGCATCCGCCCCCGCCGGCGCCTGCGCCGGAAATCAAAAGAGCCCGACGACGTTGCCGTTGTCGTCTACGTCGACCTTCATGAAGGCGGGAGTGGTGCCTAGCCCGGGCATGGTGCGCATCTCGCCCAGAATGGGATAGATGAACCCGGCCCCCACCGAGGCCCGCACCTCGCGGACCGGGACCGTGTATCCGGTGGGGGCACCCTTGAGAGCGGCGTCGTGGGAGATCGAGAGGTGGGTCTTGGCCACGCAGATGGGTAGATAGCCGAAACCGGCCTTCTCGAACTCGGCGATCTGGCGGGTGGCGGTGGGCGAGTAGTCGACCCCGCCCGCTCCGTAGATCTCCCGGCAGATGATCTCGATCTTCTCCCGGATGCTCATGTTGAGCGGGTAGAGGTAGGAAAACTGGTTGGGCTCTTCGCAAGCCTTGACCACCGCCTCGGCCAGTTCCGCCGCCCCTTCTCCCCCCTTGGCCCAGTGGTCGGCCATGACCGCGTCGAGTGCTCCCGCCTCCATTGCCTTCTGCTTGATCAGGTCGATCTCGGCCCATGTGTCGGTCGGGAAGGTATTGATGGCCACCACCACCGGCACCCCGAAGCGGCGCACGTTGTGGATGTGGGCCTCGAGGTTGGGCATGCCTGCCTGAAGCAGGGAGAGGTTCTCTTCGTTGTAGGCCTTGTCCAGGGGACGGCCCAGGACCACCTTGGGACCGCCGCCGTGGGTCTTGAGGGCGCGGACGGTGGCGACCAGCACCACGCAGTCGGGCTTCAGCCCCGAGGTGCGGCACTTGATGTCCATGAACTTCTCCATCCCCATGTCGGCCCCGAACCCGGATTCGGTGACGACGTACTCACCCAAGTGGAGAGCGATGCGGTCGGCGAGGATCGAGGAGTTGCCGTGGGCGATATTGCCGAAGGGGCCGGCGTGGACGAAGGCGGCCTGGCCTTCGAGCGTCTGCATGATGTTGGGGTGGAGGGTGTCTTTCATCAGCACCGTCACCGCCCCTGCCACCGACAGATCCTCGAAGGTGAGCGGAGTGCCGTCCTTGGAAGTCCCGAACACCACCCTCGCCACCCGCTCGCGCAGGTTGCGCAAGGCCGAGGAATAGGAGTCGCCGTCGACGAGGGCGAGGATCGCCATCAACTCCGACGCCACCGTGATGTCGAAGCCGGTCTCGCGCGGCCGGCCCTCGGCCTTGCCGCCCAATCCGACGATGACGTTGCGCAACGCCCGATCGTTGATGTCCACCACCCGGTTCCACTGTAGGTTGAACACGTCGATGCCGAGCCGGTCGAGTCCCAGTTCGGCCAGTTGTGAGTCCGACAGCCGGGACTCGTGGTACCAGCGGGCATCGATCGCCGCCGCCACCAGGTTGTGGGCGGCAGTGATGGCGTGGATATCGCCCGTCATGTGGAGGTTGAACTCGTCCATCGGGACGACCTGGCTGTAGCCGCCGCCGGCGGCACCTCCCTTGATCCCGAAGGTGGGTCCCATCGAAGGCTGGCGGATGCAGGCAATCGCCTCCTTTCCGATCCTCCCCAAACCCTGGGTGAGGCCGACGGTGGTGGTGGTCTTGCCCTCGCCCAGAGGGGTGGGCGTGATGGCGGTGACATCGACGTACTTGCCGCGAGGGCGGGCACCGACTCGCTTGAGAACGTCGAGATGGACCTTCGCCTTGACCTTGCCGTAAGGGATCAGATCGTCGGGCTCGAGTCCGATGCGCTCGGCGATCTCGCCCAACGGGCGAAGTTGAGCGGCGCGGGCGATGTCGATGTCGGCGGGTACGGCCGCCATAGTCGTGATCCTCCTGTAAGAAACGCGCCCCGAACCGTAGCCAGCCCCCCGTCGGCGCGCCTACGGCAACGTGGCACAATCGCCTGATGAATCGGGCTGAACTCGTCGTGGTCGGTTCGACACGGGCCGCCTTCTCGCTCGCGCTCGAGGCGTGCGACGCCGGACTCACGTCGGTAGCGCTGGTTACCGAAGGCGGCGCCGGCGACTACCCGGCCCTCGCCTCCCACGACTACCCGGCCCTCGCCTCCCACCCCGGGGTCGAGATCATCCACGGGCCGCTCACCGCGCTGGAGGTGACCGACGAGGGGGCGACGGTGGCGGTCGGCGATCAACGCCTGTCCGCCACCGCGGTGGCCGTCCTCGAAGCTGCTGACAACGCCTCCGGTCCCGATCTGGACATCCCTTCTTCGATCGCCGATCGGATCGAATACGGTGCGGTGCCCGACGAGGCATGGGACCTCGACGTCCTGGTCGTAGGCGGCTCCGAGGCCGCCGCCGAAGCCGCCATCGCCCTCGCCGAGCAGGGCACCAGCGTCGTGCTGGCCCGGGGTAACGTCGACGCCCGCCACCTCTCCCGGCTGGTTCGGCGCACTCTCCTCCACCGGGAAGCCGAGCGGCGCCTCACCATCCTGTGGCACTCACGACCGGTGGAACTGGTCGACCTCGAGGGCGAGGTACTGGTGGTCTTCGACGACACCGGCACTCCCGATCTCGTCTTCGACCGCGTCGTCCTGATCGGCGATCCTGTGGCGGGTGACACCGACCAGGGCCCGGTGTGGCATGTCGGAGATGGACACCATGCTCCCGGCGGCGCCTGGGAGGCCATTCGCTCCGCCCACTTCGGCCACCTCCCCTCTCCCTCCGTTCCCTCCCGCTTCGCCCGCGGGGGACGGGAGGCGATCGAGGAACTGAGGGACCGCCACTACAACGCCACCATCACCCACTTCGTGCGCACTCACAGTGATCTATGGGTCGTGCGTGTGAAGCCCGACCACGGCGACGTCAACCACGAGGCGGGCCAGTACGCCTCGCTGGGTCTCGGCTACTGGGAGCCCCGGGCCGACGGCGCCACCGACCCGGACCTGGAACGCAAATGGGAGAACCTGGTCCGCCGCAGCTATTCGATCTCCAGCCCGGTCTTCGACGAGTACGGCTACCTGGCCGACCCGGCCCGGGCCGAGACGCTCGAGTTCTACGTCGTCCTCGTCCCCCCCGACGGCGACCGCATCCCCGCCCTCACTCCTCGCCTGGCCCTGCGCCGCCCCGGCGATCGGATCTATGTCGGACGCCGGATCGTGGGGCGCTACACCCTCACGCCGGTCAGGGACCCGGGGGCGACCGTCGTCCTGTTGGGCACCGGCACCGGCGAAGCCCCCCACAACGCCATGGCGGCCGAGTTGCTACGCAAAGGCCACTACGGACCGATCGTGTCGGTGGTGTCGGTGCGGTACCGGGCCGACCTGGGCTATCTCGACACCCACCGCCGGCTCCAGGAACGGTTCCACAACTTCCACTACCTGCCCCTGGTCACCCGTGATCCCGAAGAGGAGAAGCTCTATGTCCAGGACGTGATCGAGCGCGACCTCATCACCGACCGCTTCAGGGTCGAGCTCGACCCGGCCACCACCCACGTCTTCATGTGCGGCAACCCGGCCATGATCGGCAATCCGACCTGGGAAGACGACCTGCCGGTGTTTCCCTCCCCGACCGGGGCCTGCCAGCTGCTCCACGAACGCGGCTTCGACATCGACCGTCACGGCCACGTCGGCAACGTCCACACGGAGAAGTACTGGTAGGTCAGCCCTCCAGACTCCCGCCCTGTAGGCCCAACTCGCCTTCGGCGGCCTCCCGCGCCCATCTGAGCAGGGTGGTCCGGTCGACGGTGCTGCGATGGGCCACCACCTGCAGCACCAGGCCGTCGAGCAGCGAGATCAGTCGCCAGGCCGTCCCTTCCGGGTTGGAACAGGCGAAAACACCCTCCTCCACGCCCCGGGAAATGATCGACTCCAGCAGATCCTTCCACGCCACGTTGAGCGAGGCCGAGATGTCTCGCACGGCGGGGCGGCGGGAGGCCTCGCTCCACGCATCCAGCCACAGCTGAAAGGTCCAGTCGTTCTCCGCCGTGGCGTAGTCGTCGAGGAAGGCGGTCAGGGCCCGGCGGGAATCGGCTGCCGCTCCCACGGAAGCGGTCACGTTTTCCAGGCCGGTGCGGGCCGCTCGAGAGAAGGCCGCCGCCAGGACCTCGTCCATCGAATCGAAGTAGTGATGGACCAGACCGCTCGAGGTCCCCATCTCGGCCGCCACGTCCCGAACCGTCGTGGTGGCGAGGCCCTTGCGCCGGGCCACCGCCAGAGCGGCCTCGACGATCGCCTCCCGTCGTTCCTCCGAGCTGAGTCGCGCCATGAGTCAAGCTCGACTGAGATCGCCCAGGATCTGTTCGGCGGCCAGCATCCCCGGCGCCCCCATGACACAGCCGCCGGGATGGGTGCCCGAGCCGCACTGGTAGTACCCGTCGATCGGGGTGCGGTACTGATTCCAGCCCGGGGCGGGACGGAAGAAGAACATCTGCGGGGCGAGGAACTCGCCGCCGAATATGTTGCCTTCCGACAGACCGACGACCCGCTCGATGTCGAGCGGCGTCACCACCTCCCGGTGCAGGACGAGATCGCCGAACCCGGGGAAGAAGGACTCCAGGGTGGCCTGGACCGTGTCGCCCAGGTTCTGGCGCTGTGCCTCCCAGTCGCTCTCACGAAGGTGATAGGGGGCATACTGGATGAAGCACGACATGACGTGCTTGCCGGGAGGAGCCATGTCGGGGTCGATGGTGGACTGGACGGCACTGTCGATGTAAGGAAGGCTGCTGTACCAGCCGTACTTGGCATCGTCGAAGGCCCGTTCCAGATAATCCATCGACGGCCCGATGTTGGTGAAGCCCCGGTACTGGTCGGTCCGGTCCCCCAGGGCAGGGAAGCGGGGGGCGCCGTCGAGAGCGAAGTTGACCTTGGCCGAGGTGCCCTGGAACTTGAACCGGTGGATGTCCTCGACCAGGTCGGCGGGCAACTCCCGCGGCTCGACCAGTTCCAGGAACGTACGCCGGGGATCGAGGGCCGAGACCACGATGCCGGCCGAAAACTCGGTCCCGTCGGCCAGTGCCACTCCCCGGGCCTTGCCGTTGGAGGTGATCACAGCCTCCACTGGGCTCTCCAGACGGATCTCGGCACCGAAGGCCTCGGCGGCGCGGGCCAGCACCTGGGTGAAGCCGCCGTTACCGCCCTTGTGGAACGCCCAGGCACCGAACTCGCCGTCGTGCTCGCCGATGATGTGGTAGAGCAACACCAGACCCGAGCCCTGGGACCGGGGTCCCACCTTGGTGCCGATGATGCTCGACGACGACAGGTAGCCCTTGAGCAGGTCGTTCTCGAAGTAGTCGTCGAGGAAATCGGCGGCGCTCCCGGTGAGGAGACGGACGGCGTTGTGGAAGGTGCGCTTGTCCAGCTTCCGCAGGTGCTGGGCCAGTTCCGCCATCCGGGCCAGCTCCAGCGGGTCATCGGAGAACGGATCGGGCGGGATCTGGTCGAGGAGAGGTTTGATCGCCCGCCGCACCATCGAAACATCGTGCTGGTACTGGTCGTAGGCGTCGGTGTCGTGAGCGGAATGGCGGGCGATCTCGCGCAGGTTGGCGTCGTGATCGGGACCGAGCAGGAGGTAGTCCCCGTCCTCGCCGGGAGCGAAGCTGGAGGGCATCTCCAGCGGCATGAACCCGTGACGGGTCAGTTCAAGGTCGTGGATGATGCGGGGTCGAAGCAGGCTGAGCGCGTACGAGAAGGTGGTGAAAGAGAACCCCGGATACAGCTCCTCGGTGATGGCGGCGCCTCCCACCAGGTGGCGGCGCTCCAGGATGAGGGTGCGCAATCCTGTCTTGGCCAGGTAGGCACCGTTGACGAGGCCGTTGTGGCCGCCACCGATGACGATGGCGTCGTAGTCGGTCGACTTCTTCTTGGCAGCTGACATGGGTTCAGGCGGTCCTTCGGTCGGGGTGGAAGAGGGGCAGAGGAGTGACCACCGCCCCCACCGTGTGATGACGATGGTCGATGGTCACCTCCAGGTTCACCCGGTTGCCGGGCTCGGCCAGGTCGGGACGGACCCGGGCCAGGCCGATGTGGCGCTGCAGCATCGGCGAGTACATCGAACTCGACGCCCAGCCGACCACCGCACCCTCGTCGTCGTAGAGCATCCGGTCCGCCTCCACCGGGGCATGGTCCTTGGGGGGAATCAGGCCGGCGGCGTCGAAGAGGTCATCCCACTCCTGCCAGTCGACCACCAGGCCGGTGAAGCGGTGGCGGCTCGACGCCCGTTCGATCTCGCGACGGATGGCGTCGCGTCCGATGAACGGTCGGTCCAGATCGGACACCATCCATCCCAATCCGAGCTCGACCGGAGTGGTCTTCTGGGCCGGGGTCCAGGCGAACCGGGCCGAGGTGAAATCGACGTCGATCAGCGGCAGCCCCGCCTCGATGCGGGCCATGCTGAGGGCGATCTGGCCGAACGGGATCAGACCCGCGGGAATCCCTGCCTCCATCACCGCATCCCATACCGGCAGCGCCCGCTCGGCCGGGACCCACACCTCGTAGCCGAGGTCGCCGGTGAAGCCGGTCCTGGAGACGATCACCCCGGCGTCGGCGATCTTGGTGGTGGTGAGCTGGAAATAGCCCAGGCCCCCGATATCGGGGGCCACCCCGTCGAGGATCTCACGTGAGCGGGGTCCCTGGACGGCGATAGCCGCCCAGGCCTCCGACTCGTCGACGATTTCGACTGCCATGCCCCGGGTCAGAGCCGACAGGTAGGCGAGATTGGGGCGGGCGGCGGAGAGGAGGAACTCGTCCCCCGCCAACCGCAAGATCACCCCGTCCTCGATCAGGTAGCCGTCGTCGTCGCACCAGATGGTGTATTGGGCGCGCCCGATCCGGCAGGTGGCTATGTCCCGGGCCAGCACCCCGGCCAGGAACCGCTCGGCATCCGGGCCTTGGATCCGGTACTTGTAGAGAGGCGAGGTGTCGAAGATCCCGGCAGAGTTGCGGATCGCGAAATACTCGAACTTCTCCGACAGCTGATACTTGTCGGCGACGAGATAGCCGGCCCAGTGGCTCCAGAGCCCGGTGTGGTCGAGCGCCGCCACCCGCTCGTGGAAAGGCGTGGTCCGGATCATCCCGCGAGGTTATCGCCAGTTGGACAAGCGCACAACAGAGCGGGGATCAAACCGTTTTCGCGACAGAATTGCGCGCCATGGCGCGCAAATCTGTCGCGAAAAGCGGGTTGGTTCAGGGGTAGTACTCGTCGGATTGGTAGGGGGTCTTGGCCTCGGGGCCGGCCACCTGCTGGAAGTGTTCGATCCCCACCATGATGAAGAGGCTGCGCACCTCGACGCAGCGGGAGCCGTCGGGGAGGTAGCCCACCGCCTCGGCGTAGAGCTTGCGCCCCTGCACCCCGGTCAGCCAGGCCTCGCCCCGCACCGTCACCCCGAGCGGGATCGGGACCAGGTAGTCGACGTGGAGGTTGCCGGTCACGGCCGGCATCTGGTGGGCCATCGACACGAACCCGATCAGGTCGTCGAAGAAGGCGGCGGTGGCGCCGCCGTGGACGAGACCGGGCCCGCCCTCAAAACGGGGGTCGAACACCAACTCGGCCACGATCTTGTCGCCTTCCACCCAGGGCTTGATGCCGAGGCGGGCGGGGTTGGCGGAGCCACACCCGAAACAGGTGTCGAGGTGCTCGGTGGGCATCGACTCGGCCCACTCCCGATCCCGGATCGGAACGATGGTGCCGGTTATGTATTTGAAGGCCATCTATCCCCGCGACTTCAGGTCGGCGTGGGTGTTGTCCAGGAACAGATCGCCTCCCACGTCGGCCACCGCCGCCCGTCCCGGCGAGCGTTCATGGGCCGCCGCCACGATCCACCGCTGCCGGCGCTCTTCCAGCCCCTCGGAGCGGGTGTGGCCGAACCCGGCCAGGGTCAAGGCCACCTGCAGGTCCTCGGGCACGGGTGCCCGACCGAAGTGGGCGGCGCGGGCCGACATGAGGGCGGCCAGGATTTGTCGTAGCCGGGGATTGTCATCGGGCAGGTCGGCCGTGGACAGGATGCGGAGTGCCCAGCCGGTGTCGGGACCGGGCGTCCCGAACACCCCGCCTTCGGGCTTCTCCTCGGGCGTCGTGATGAGGCCGGGGCGGGGCGGCTGTCGCCGCCGGGCCGGAGGTGGCTCCATCACGGGCGTGGGCAGTTCGGTCGGGGAGATCTCTACGTGGGGTTGTTGAGCCATGGTCTAGATGTAGTCCAGCCAGCCCCGGCGCGCTGCCAGCTTGCCGGAGACGGTGTCGGCGTACAGGGATTGGGCCTGACGGGTGATCGGGCCGGGCCGTCCCGTTCCCACGGGTCGGTCGTCGACATCCCGGATCGGAGTCACCTCGGCGGCGGTGCCGGTGAGGAACAATTCGTCGGCCCCGTAGAGGTCGCCGCGGGTGAGGGCGGTGGGACGGATCTCGACTCCGTCGTCGGTGAGCAGATCGATGACCGAGGCCCGGGTGATCCCGTCGAGGATTCCCGCCGAGATCGGTGGCGTGTACACCACCCCGTCCCGCACCAGGAAGAGGTTCTCGCCCGAGCCCTCGGAGACGTTGCCGTCACCGTTGAGCATCAGCGCCTCGTCATAGCCGGTGGCCACCGCCTCCTGCTTGGCCAGCACGCTGTTCAAATACTGGCCGCTCCCCTTGGCGAGGGGGATAAAGCTCTGACCACTGATCCGGCGCCAGGATGAGACCCGCACCCGGATGCCGTTCTCGATCCCTTCCTCGCCCAGATAGGCCCCCCAGCGCCAGGCGGCGATTCCGACCCGCACCTCGGCGGTGCCGGGGTTGAGGCCGATGGCGCCGAGGCCGTAGAAGACGAGGGGACGGATGTAACCGGCCTCGAGACCGTTGACCCGCAGGACCTCCCGGCACGCCTCCATCAACTCGTCGACGTCGTACTGCCAGGGGATGTTGTAGGCCAGCGCCGAGCGGCGCAGACGGTCGATGTGATCGCGCAACCGAAAGATGGCGGTTCCCTCCGGCGTCTCATAGGCACGTATGCCTTCGAAGACGGCGGTGCCGTAGTGGAGGGCGTGGGTGAGGAAATGGATCTGGGCCTCTTCCCAGGGAACCAATTCACCGTCCATCCAGATGGTGGTGGCTTTCTCCATACCGACATTGTGCCACGGTCGGCCACACCCGGTTTCATCCGGTCAGGGACCGGCCCCTCACCCCCGGGGCGACAGCCACCGACCCAGCCACTCGAGGATGATCTCGAATCGTTCCTCCCGATGACGGGGCCGACCGCTGCGCGTCAGTTCGTGGCCCTCGCCGGGGAAGCGGACGAACTCGGTGGGGACGCCGTTGCCGGCCAGGATGTCGAAGAACTGTTCGGCCTGCTCGATCGGGCAACGGAAGTCGTTCTCGGAGTGGAGGATCAGAGTGGGGGTCTCGACCCGGTCGGCCACCCGCAGCGGGCTCCGTTCCCACCGCAGACGGTGCTCGCCTAGATAGCTGTCGGCGAACCAACCCCCGATGTCCGAGGTGCCGCCGAAACTCGGCCACGACAGCAGTGCCCGCTCGACCACCGCCGCCTTCCAGCGGGTCTGGTGGGCGATCAGCCAGGCGGTGAGGAAGCCGCCGTACGACCCGCCCATCACCCCCATGCGGTCGCGGTCGAGGCGGGGGAACTCTTCCATGGCGGCGGCGACGGCGGCGTCGATGTCCTCGACGTCCACCGTCCCCCAGCCCTCGCCCCTCACCGCCTGGAGGAACTCGCGGCTGCCCCCGGTCGACCCCCGCGGGTTGGTGGCCACCACCCCGTATCCGGCCCGGGCATACACCTGGAACTCGTCGAAATAGCCCCAGCCATAGTGGCTGGCCGGGCCGCCGTGGATGTTGAGCAGCAGCGGCACCGGGCCCTCGCCGGGAGGGAGATGGACCCAGACGTCGAGTGGGCCCCCAGCACCGTCCACCACGAGATGGCGGGGATGGAGCGCCTCAGCCTCCCGACCCCCGAAATCATGGTGGTCCTCGGTCGTGTCCCCCTGCCGGACCACCAGATGCCCGGGGGAGTCGACCGTCGAAGTGGCCACGGCGAGGGTGCCCCCGGCCCGGTCGAACCCGGAGACCACCTCGAGCCCGGTGTGGAGAGACTCGACCGAGCCGTCCGGCTCCACCGCCAGAGCTCCGGCGCGGCCGGAGTCGATGTCCCACACCAGGGCGGCGGCACCGTCGAAGCGCAGGCGGGGCGCACCGGCGGCGAACGAGTAGAGACCGCGGGGATGGTCGACGACCGGGATGACCTCCGGTTCCAGCCGCCACAGTCCGGACAGGTCGGGAAAGTCGTCGCCGGGGCTGCCGAGGCCGTGTAAGACCCCGTCCGCCCGGAACCCGAGGGCGGCCCACTGTCCACGGGGTGCCTCCCCCACCGTCTCCCCGTCCTCGACCGAGACTACCCGGATGTCGCTTCCGGGGTCGTATCCGGGACGGTCGGAGAGATCGGTCAGGTAGGCGATCCGGGACCCATCGGGAGACCACACCGGGCCGAGCTGGTCGCGGTCGGACCCGTCGAGGCGGACCGCCCCCGCATCGCCGACGGCATCGACCAGGTAGATGCTGCGCAGGCGATCGTGGGTCCAGCCCAGACCGTCGGCCCGATAGTCCCTCCGTTCAATGCGGCGGGGACGCCTGGCTCGCTCCTCATCGTCGAGGTCTGCCCACTCGGGTCGCCAGTCGCTCCCCACCACGGCCAGCCGGCGCCCGTCGGGTGCCCAGACGGGAACGCCCGACACCCCCAACGGAAGATCGGTCAGCAGGCGCGCCTCGCCGCCGTCGACCGGGATGATCGCTAGTTGCGCCACCCTGTCCTCGGCCCGCAGGAAGGCCAGGCTCTGCCCATCCGGTGACCACACCGGCACCGAGTCGCCGTCGCCGGAGGTGAACGGCCGCGCCGTGCTTCCCTCGGCGATCCAGATCCGGCGGCGGTAACGGTCAGCCTCCGAATCGACCAC
This sequence comes from Acidimicrobiia bacterium, assembly GCA_035461175.1. Classification (GTDB taxonomy): domain Bacteria; phylum Actinomycetota; class Acidimicrobiia; order Spongiisociales; family ZC4RG35; genus DATHVR01. Next base: position 13,466 of record DATHVR010000155.1, read on the forward strand.
CGTGACACCGAAGGCGACCCGCCGCCCGTCGGGGGAAACGGCGGGATCGGATGGAGTGGCGAGGCCGTGGAGCCGGTCGGTCAATGGTCTTCCTGGGTCGGGCGGGGAGACCCTACCCTGCCGCCGATGGCCCGCCTCATCGCCTCGTTCTTCGGCACCGGACTCATCCTCCGCCGGGTCCGGGGCGAGGACATGGGCTCGGGGACGCTGGCCGGCATGTTCGCCCTGGTGATCGCCGTTCTCCTGGGCGAGGTGGGCTGGTGGGCCCAGGCGGCCGCGGCGCTGGTGGTGACCCTGGCCTCTCTGATCTCGGTGCGCCGATTTGCCGACGCGGAAGGCGATCCCGGCTGGGTGGTGGTCGACGAGGCGGCGGGAACTTTTCTGGCCACCATCGGCCTGGTGCTCCCCGCCGCGGTCGTTGCCTGGCTCGTGTTCCGCACCGCCGACATCTTCAAAGGAGCGTTCCCGGGGGTGGCGGCCGCCGAGGACCTGCCCGGCGCCGTAGGGGTGACGGCCGACGACCTGGTGGCGGGTCTCTACGGGCTGGCCGCCGGGTGGGCTCTCCAGGCCCTGCTGTTCTGAACCTGTCTCGATCCGTCGGTGGCCCAGGACCCACCCACTGCTAGTGTCGGCTCCGACAACTTGTTTTGGTCCTATCCGGGGAAGCCGGTCGAAGTCCGGCGCTGACCCGCAACCGTAGGTCGTCCCCCACCGGGGACGGCGAGCCGGGATACCGGTGGGACCGAGGCTCCATATGCACCCGTCGAGGTCTACGGGTGGAGCCCGGGACGAACACGGCGTCCGACCCGCCCTCCCGGCGGGGAACCATCGGAACCCCTCGTCGCTGGGTCCACCTCCCGGCCCCGAGGAAGGAACACCCGATGCGCCTGCGATCCCTGACCACCTCGCTGCTCGCAGCCTCACTCGTCACCGGCGGCCTTCTTCCGGTTTCGGCCGCCTCCGCCGCCGACGACACCCCCGCCGCCCGGGCGGCGAGTTGGATCGCCCGCGAACTCGCCTCGCCCACACCCGAGTTCGACCAGTTCGGGGTGGCGGCGGCCCGCACCGACGTCGTCTTCGCGCTTGCCGCCACCGACCGCGAGCAGGGAGCGGCCCGCCGCGCCCTGGCCGAGCTGACGGCAGGCGGGGCCGAGTACATCGGACCGGAGGAGGCGCCCCTGGCCGGGCCGCTGGCAAAGGTGCTCCTCGCCGCCTCCATCGCGCACGAGGAACCGGTCGGGGACATGGTGCCGATGCGCAACCTCGAGGTGGAACTGCGTGAGCTGCAGGGCCCCGACGGCGGATTCGCCGCCGATGTCTTCAGCCACGCCCTGGCCATGATCGCCCTCGCCTCCACCGGGGATGGCGTGCCCGCCTCCGCCACCGGGTGGCTGGAGGAGCGCCAGCGCCCGGACGGTGCGTGGGCAAGCGACTTCGCCCCCGACTTCCCCGACATCGATGTCACCGCCGTTGCGCTCCAGGCGGCGGTGGCCGCCGGAGCGGGCGCGGCGGTGGAGGCGGCGGCCGGATTCCTGGTGGCGGAGCAGAACCCCGACGGATCCTGGCCCAGCCCGTTCGGAGAGCCGAACGCCAACACCGCCGGGGTCGGCGCCCATGCCCTGCGGGCGGCCGGGCGGACCGCCGCCGCCGACCTGGCGACGGAGTTCGTCGTCGCGCTCCAGACCGGAGACGGCGGGATCCGCTTCACCGCCGCCGACACCGCCCCTAACGGTTACGCCACCCTTCAGGGTGCCTTGGCCTTTGCCTCCCGCCCCCTCCACGAACTGGAGATCAGGCCGTTCGCCGACGTCGACTGGGACGACACCTTCGCCCGGGAGATCGAGTGGCTGGTCGACTCCGGCATCACCCGCGGCTGCAGCACCAACGACTTCTGTCCCGACGAGCAGGTGACCCGCGCCCAGATGGCCGCCTTCCTCCACCGCGCCCTCGACGGCAGCCTGGGTGACATCGCCGATACCGGACCCGACTTCACCGACCTCTCCGGCTCGGTCTTCACAGACGACATCCAATGGCTCGCCGCCACCGGCATCACCCGCGGCTGCACCGACGACCGCTACTGCCCCGACGATCCCGTCACCCGCGGCCAGATGGCTGCCTTCCTGTACCGCGCCCTGATCGAGATGGGAAACCCCCGATAGCCGCCCGGACCACCCCCTCGGGCCGTCGGCGTCCCGGCCTCGCCGCCTTCACGTTGATGGTGGCGCTGGCCGTGCTAGGCCCGGCCGCCCCCGCCGGGGCCGCCGCTTGTGACCCGGGTGGCGGTACCACGGTGGTGGTCGACTTCGGTGCGCTCGGTGGCGGGGTGCGAACCGGGTGCGCCCCCAGCGCCGGCACCGGCTTCGACGCCCTGGCCCAGGCAGGATTCGACGTGGTGCGGGTGCAGTCGAACCCGGCCTTCGTGTGTCGCATCGACGGCCGGCCCGGAGCGGACACCGAGGACTGCGCCGACACCCCTCCCGCCACCGGCTTCTGGTCCTACTGGACCGCCCAGCTCGGGGGCGAGTGGCGAATGTCGTCCGCCGGGGCGGCCGGCCCGATCCAGGGCGACCTGGAGGGCTGGGCCTTCTCCACCGGGGCCACCACTGCCCCCGCCTTGGCGGTTCCCCCGGCTCCCTCCACCACCACTACGGCCGCCCCGACCACGACCACGACGACGACCACCACCACCACCACGACTACGGCCGCCCCGACTACGACTACGACCGCTCCGCCCCCCGCCACCACCGCCCCCACCACCTCGACTTCGGCCACCACCAGCACCACAATCAGCACCACCACCACCACGCCGACCACCACCACCGCGCTCCCCACCCCTACCTCCACCCCCACCACGTCAATTTCCGCCACCGGCCCCACCACCATCGCCCCGCCCGCTTCCCCCGAATCCGGCGGGGGCGGCTTCGTGGCCGGGGCGGCAGTGGTGGGAGCCGTCGCCGCCGCCGCGGCGGTGGCCTGGCGACGGAGGGCGGCGCCATGACCCGCCGCGTCCATGCCGGCGCCTGGTGGGCATGGGCGGTGTTCCTCGCTTTCGCCGCCACCCGCACCACCAATCCCATCCTCCTCGGTCTGATCGTGGCGGTGGCCATGCTGGTGGTGGCGACCCACCGCCCTCCCGCCGCCGGGACCGGTTTCCGCCTCTATCTGGGTCTGGCACTGGTCGTGGTCGCCATCCGGATCGGGTTCCGGATCCTGCTCGGGGGCGACTTCGGCGACCGGGTTCTGGTGACGCTTCCCGAATTCGGGGGTTCGGGAGGGATCGCACTGGGCGGACCGGTGACACTGGAGGAGACCCTGTCCGGCGCCTACGAAGGCCTCCGTCTGGCCACGATCATCATCTGCGTCGGCGCCGCCAACACCCTGGCCGACCCCCGGCGCCTCCTCGCCTCCTTCCCGAAGGCCCTGGGCGGGGTGGCGGCAGCGGTGGCGGTGGCCCTCTCGCTCGCCCCGCAATTGATCGAGTCGGTCAACCGGGTGCGGGCCGCCCGACGGCTGCGCGGTGAGCAGGCCGGGCGTGTCCGGGCCTTCCGCGCCCTCCTGGTCCCGGTGCTCGAGGACACCCTCTCCCGATCGATGGCCCTGGCCGCCTCCATGGACGGCCGCGGCTTCGGGCGCGATGGCTCGATCGGTTCGGTCCCGATGCCGGCCCGCATCGTGGCCTACGCCGGGCTGGGCTCGGTGCTGGCCGGCATGTCCCTTCTCATCTCCACCCGGGCCGTCGGTTTTGCCGCTCTCCTGCTCGTTGCCGGTCTCGTCGCCACGGTGGCGGCGCTGGTGATTCGGGGCCGGGGAATCGCCCGTTCCCGTTACCGACCCGACTCCTGGGGCGGAAACGAGTGGGCCATCTCCTTCTCAGGCGCGGCGGTGGCCGCGGGGATGGTCGTGCTGGCAACGGTGTCGCCCGCCCAGCTCCATCCTGCCCTCGAGCCGCTGACGTGGCCGGTGGCCGGGCCGCTCGGACTGGGGGCGGTGCTGGTGGCCGCCCTCCCGGCGCTGATCACTCCGCGCCGGCCCTCGCCCGTGCTGGCGGCACCGGAAAGGCTGGCGGCATGATCCGATTCGACTCGGTCACCTTCACCTATCCCGACGCCGACCGCCCCGCCCTGTCGGACGTCCACCTCCACGTGCCTGAGGGCGAACTGGCCCTGGTGATCGGGCCGACCGGGTCCGGGAAGACCACCCTGTTGCGAACCATCAACGGCCTGGTTCCCCGATTCAGCGGCGGGACCCTGGCCGGCACCGTGACGGTGGGGGGCCGGGACACCTCCCGTCTCCCGGTCCGGGAGATGTCGGATCTAGTCGGCTACGTCGCCCAGGACCCGGCCGCCGGGTTCGTCACCGCCACCGTGGAGGAAGAGCTCGCCTACACCATGGAACAACTGGGACTCGACTCCCAGACCATGCGCCGGCGGGTGGAGGAGATCCTCGACCTGCTCGGCCTGGCCCCGCTGCGGGGACGTCCCCTCAAGAGCATCTCGGGCGGGGAGGCGCAGCGGGTGGCACTGGGGGCGGTCCTCACCTCCCATCCCCGGGTGACGGTCCTCGACGAGCCCACCTCGGCCCTCGACCCGACCGCCGCCGAAGAGGTGCTGGCCGCCATCACCCGCATCGTCCACGACCTCGGCACCACCGTGGTGCTGGCCGAGCACCGCCTGGAACGAGTGATCCAGTACGCCGACTCGGTGATCCGCCTCCATCCCGACGGCCGCGCCGGCGCGGGTGCTCCCGCCGCCATGATGGCCGACACGGCGATCGTGCCGCCGGTGGTGCGGCTGGGTCGCCTGGCGGGCTGGAATCCGCTTCCGCTGTCGGTGCGTGACGCCCGCCGGCGAGCAGTCGACCTGCCCCCGCTGGAACCCCCGGCGCCTGCAGCCCCCGGCCCGGCTCGGGCCGTGGCCGAAGTCCGCGACGTGAGCTTCAGCTACGGAGGTGGCGACGCCGCCCTCAGCGACCTGACGTTCTCACTCCACGAGGGCGAGGCGGTGGCCTTGATGGGCCGCAACGGCGCCGGCAAGACCACGCTGCTGTGGGCCCTCCAGGGCGGGCGGAAGCCCGACCGGGGCCGGGTCCTGATCCAGGACGCCGAACCGTCGACCCTGTCCCCGGCCGAGGCGCTACGCCGGGTGGCGCTCGTCCCCCAGAATCCGGGCGACCTCCTCTACCTCGAATCGGTCGCCGAGGAGTGCGCCGCCGCCGACCGGGCCGCCGGGGCCCGGCCCGGCGCCTGCCATCGGCTGGTGGAAGAGATCCTGGGCCCGACCGACCCCCGGGCCCATCCGTCCGACCTTTCCGAAGGTCAGCGACTGGGGCTGGCGCTGGGAATCCAGCTCGCCGCCCGGCCCCGGCTCATCCTCCTCGACGAGCCCACCCGCGGTCTCGACTACGCGGCCAAGGAACGGCTGGGCGGAGTGCTGGCCCGGCTGGCAACGGAGGGCGCGTCGATCCTGGTCGCCACCCACGACGTCGAGTTCGTGGCCGAGTTCGCCCACCGGGTGTTGGTGATGGCCGACGGCGAGATCGTGGCCGACGGCTCCACTCCCGACATCGTCGTCGCATCCCCCACCTTCGCCCCCCAGGTGGCCAAGATCCTCGGTCCCGGCGGGTGGCTCACCGTGTCGGACGTGGCCCGTGCCCTGGAGGCGGTGTGAAGGTCATCCCGCTCCCCCGCCGTTCGGCCCTGGTCCTGATCGGGGCCGCCGTCGCCACCCTGCTTGCCTTCGCCTGGCCGCTCTTCACCGCCCCCTCCAGCGCCCTCGCCCAGACCGACGTGGCTCCCCTCATCTTCGCCCTCGTCCTACCCCTGGTGGCGGGGGTGGTGGTGGTCGAGATCTCCGGAGGCGGTCTGGACGCCAAGACGGTGGCAATGCTGGGAGTGCTCTCGGCACTGGGAGCCATCCTGCGACCGATCGGGGCCGGGACCGGCGGAGTCGAACTGGTCTTCTTCATGATCGTGCTGGGAGGACGGGTGTTCGGGCCGGGATTCGGTTTCATCCTCGGCTGCACGACGCTGTTCGTGTCCGCCCTCATCACCGCCGGGGTGGGCCCGTGGTTGCCCTATCAGATGCTGGGGGCGGCATGGATCGGCCTCGGCGCCGGGCTGTTGCCCCGGGTGCGGGGGCATGGCGAGCTGGCGGTGCTGGCCGCATACGGGGCGGTGGCCTCGGTGGCTTATGGCCTGTTGATGAACCTGTCGTTCTGGCCTTTCACCCTGGGGGCCGACACCTCGCTGTCGTTCGTCGCCGGCGCTCCGCTCCTCGACAACCTGGGCCGCTTCGGCGTCTTCAGCCTGGTCACCTCACTGGGATGGGAGGTGGGGCGGGCCCTGACCACGGTGGTCATGATCGCACTGTTGGGGGGAATCGTCCTGCGCTCGTTGCGCCGGGTTTCCGACCGAGCCGCCTTCCAGACCCCGGCCGTGTTCGAGCCGGCCCCGGGTCACAGCGACACGTAGCGGGCCTCTTCGATCCCTTCCAGGCGCCGCAACTCGGCCAACTGATCCTCGCTCAGGGGGTCGTCGAGATTCAAGCCCATCATGGCGGCATCCCCGGTACCCGGAGCGCGTCCCACCACCATGTTGGCGATATTGACGCCGAGAGTGCCCAGGAAGCTGCCCAGCCGGCCGATGACGCCGGGGATGTCGGCGTTGCGCACCACCAGCATCTTCTCGGAGACCGGCAGCTCCACGTCGTGGCCCATGATCTCGACCAGGGTGGGCCCCTTGCGGGCCCGGGTGGCCGCCACCGAGACCTCGCGCCCCGCCACCGTCCCCCGCACCCCGATCACCGACTGGTAGTCGTCGGCGGTGTCGGTGGTCTCCTGGTCGACGGAGATGCCGTGCTGGGCGGCGAGAGCGGGAGCGTTGACATAGGTCACCGGGCGGGAGGAGACCGCCGATAGAGCACCCTTGGTCACCGCCAGCGAGATCGGCCGCACCTCGCCGGCCCCGATCCGGCCCGCCACCCGCACCGTCATCCGGTCGGGGAGTCCTCCGGCCAGGGCCGTGAAGACCTTGCCCAGTTGCTCGGCCACGGCCAGGTAGGAGGCGACGTCATCGGGCACCGAAGTCCCCAGGTCGACGTTGACGGCCGACATCACCAATTCGCCCCGCAGGGCCGCCGCCACCGCCTCGGCCACGTCGGTGCCGGCCTTGTCCTGGGCCTCGGTGGTCGAGGCTCCCAGGTGGGGTGTGACCACCACCTCGGGCATCGAGAACAGGGGCGAATCGGTCAGGGGCTCGGTGGCGAAGACGTCGAGCGCCGCCCCCGCCACCCGTCCTTCCCGGATCGCCTCGGCCAGCGCGACCTCGTCGAGGATGCCGCCGCGGGCGGCGTTGACGATTCGCACCCCGGACTTGACCCGCGCCAGCGCCTCCTTGCCGATCAAGCCGGCGGTGTCGGGGGTCCGGGGCAGGTGGATGGTGATGAAATCCGAGCGGGCCAGGAGTTCGTCCAGGTCGACCATCTGCACCCCGAGCCGCCGGGCCCGATCCTCGGTGACGTAGGGGTCGTAGGCGATGAGGTGCATTCCGAACGCCAGGGCCCGTTGCGCCACCAGCGTGCCGATCCGGCCCAGACCCACCACACCCAGGGTCTTGCCGTGCAGTTCCACGCCCTGGAAACTCGACCGCTCCCACGCCCCGGATCGCAGCGAGGCGTCGGCCCGGGGGACGTTGCGAGCCTGGGCCAGCATCAGGGCGAGGGCGTGCTCGGCGGCCGAGATGATGTTGGCCTGCGGGGCGTTGACGACGATGATCCCGGCCTCGGTGGCCGCCTCCACGTCGATGTTGTCGACCCCGATGCCGGCCCGGCCGATGACCCGCAGCCGTGGGGCGGCGGCGATCATCTCGGCGTCGACATCGGTGGCCGACCTGACCACCAGACCCTCGGCGTTCCCGAGCAGCGCCAGCACCTCGCTCCGCTCGGCGCCGACGGCGACCACCACTTCACACGACTCGCGGAGGGTCTCGATCCCGGCTTCGGCGATCTTCTCGGCGACGACGACCTTGGAATTCATCCTCTGATTCTCGCCGCAGTTGCAACCGAGCGAAAACCGGCTGATGGGCGATGTAGCCTTCCCGGCCATGCCCGTCCACACCTTCGACCGCGACACCTCCCTGGAGCGCCTCGACGACACCACCTTCGGAGGATTCCTCGACCAGCGCTGGACCATCGGGGAGGTCCCCAACGGCGGTTTCGCCATGGGATTGATGCTGGCGGCCGTGCAGCAGGTATCGGAGCATCCGGACCCCCTGACCACCACCGCCCACTTCCTCAGCCCCACCTCGGTGGGCCCGATCCAGGTCCGCACCGAGGTCGCCAAGGCGGGTCGCAGCACCACGACGGTGGCCACCTCCCTCGTGCAGAACGATCGCGAGCGGATCCGAATGCTCACCACCATGACAGATTTGGCCTCGCGCCGGGGACCGTCCCAACGCTTCCTGCCTCCCGCCACTCTGGAGCCGCCCTTTGAAACCCGCCGCAACTCGTTCATGCAGAACTTCCCCGAGAACTTCGAGTTCCGGATCCCCGTGTCGGTGGCGGGGGGCGTGCTGGGCGAACCCAGCGGCGAACCGCACATGGGCGGGACCATCGCCTTCGCCGACGGCCGCCCTCCCGACCTGAGAGCGATCCCGGTGATGGCCGACGGATTCGCTCCCGTCGCCTTCAACCTCGGCTATCAGGCCTGGACTCCCACCATCGAGATGACGGTCCACTTCTGGAACCACCCGGTGCCGGGGCCGGTCACGGTGTGGCTGACGACCGAGATCGTCGAAGGCGGGTTCCACGACGAGACCGCCGACCTATGGGATGCCGACGGGACGCTGATCGCCCGCAGCCGCCAGCTCGCCCTGATCCTGTGAGGATCAGATCGCCCCGATCACCTCGCGCCCGAACAACTCGATCCCGGACCGGTCGTAGGCGGCGCCGGGAAAGCGCACGATCAGATAACTCATGCCCACCTCGGCATAAGGGCGGATCTGCTCGATGATCTTGTCCGGCGGTCCCGAGCGGCGCCGGGCCTCGGCCAGGAAGCGCTGCAGTCTCGCCTCGTCCTCCACCAGCGAGCTCATCCGTCCCTCCACCTCGTCCAACAGCTCGTGCGCCTCCGCCTCGGTCGAGGCACACACCAGCGACATGTTCATCGTGCGGGTGATGTCGTCGAAGTTGCGACCCACCTCGCGACAGTGGCCGGCCAGGACCTCGGACTTGTGGGCGAAGTTCTCGGGGCTGCCGGCGAAGTTGGTGTAGTCGGCATAGCGGGCCGCCACGTTCAGCGTCAGCTTCTCGCCGCCACCCGCCACCCAGTAGGGGATGTGGGGCTGCTGGAGCGGCTTGGGTCGGCACACCGCCCCGTCCAGCTCGTAGTACTCGCCGTCGAAATGGGCCTCGTCCTCGGTCCACATCCGGCGCATCACCTCGAGTGCCTCGCCCAGTTGTCCGATCCGCACCGACGGCTTGGGAAACGGATAGCCGTGCGCCCGGTACTCGCCCTCGAACCAGCCCGCCCCGATCCCCATCTCCAGCCTGCCCCCCGAGATCACGTCGATGGAGGCGGCGACGTGGGCCAGGTAGGCGGGCGGCCGATAGGAGTTGCAGGTGCACATCTGACCCAGGCGCAACCGGTCGGTGGCCACCGCCAGCGCCGCCATCAGCGACCACGCCTCGTAGGTTGGCTCCTGGGTGACCTGGGGGACGGTGTGGAAATGGTCGTACACCCAGCCGGACTCGAAGCCGGACGATTCCAGGGTTTCGGCCACCCGGATCATCGTCGGCCATTGCTCTTCCACCTCGATTCCGACCAGGTCGAGGGTCCATCCCTGCGGTATGAAAGCTCCAAATCGCATCTCCTGACCATATCGTTACGCTCCGCTCGTGTCCGTCCTCGCCGCCGTTCCCATCAAGCGCTTCTTCGTGGCGAAGCGGCGCCTGGCACCGATCCTCGACCGCGCGACCCGCTCGCGACTGGGACGCCAACTGGCCGCCCACACCCTGGCCACCATCGCCGGCGCCGGCCTCGAAGTGGTGGTGCTGGCCGCCGACATCGCCGTCGCCCGCTGGGCCTCGGGACAGGGTTTCGCCTCCCGCCTCGATTCGGGCGGGGGCCTCGACGCCGCCGCCGGCGCCCTGGTCGAGAGAGCGATCGCCCGGTCCCGGCCCTGGCTGGTGGTCCACGCCGACCTCCCCCTCCTCACCTCCGACGACGTCACCGCCGCCGTCTCCATCCTGGAGGCGGGTCACGCCCCCCTCGCCCCCACCGACGACGGCGGCACCTCCCTGATCGGGGGGTGGGGCGCCTTCGATTTCGCCTATGGCCCGGCCAGCTTCCACCGCCATCTCCGCCGGGCCACCGATCCCCTACCGTTGGTGCGGCTGGGTCTGGCCCTCGACCTCGACGATCCCGGCGACTATGTGGCCGCCCGCCACCACCCGCGCGGGCAGTGGCTGGACCGATACCCTGCCCGCGCGTGACCAACCTCTACGACGACGCCCGACCGACCGGGGACGAGGAGGCGACGTTCTCCCGCCTCCCCGTACCCGCTTCGGCGATGACGGTCGCCGCCCATCCCGACGACGCCGAATTCGGGGCGGGCGGTACCCTGGCCAGGTGGGCGGCGGTGGGATGCGAGGTGACGATCGTCGTCCTCACCGACGGCTCCAAGGGCACCTGGGACGAGTCCCTCACCACCGCCGAGTTGATCGACGCCCGCCAACGCGAGCAGGCCCGGGCCGCCGAGATCCTGGGCGTGGCCAGGGTCTTCCACCTCGAGCACGTCGACGGCGAACTGGTGAATTCGATGGCCCTGCGGGAGGAGATCTGCCGCTTGATCCGCACCGTCCGCCCCCAGGTCGTGCTCGGGCACGACCCCTGGCGCCGTTACATGCTCCATCCCGACCACCGGGCGGCGGGGTGGGGCCTGATCGACGGGGTGGTGGCGGCCCGGGACCACCTCTTCTTCCCCGATCAGGGCCTCGACAAGCACCGCCCCGAGGCGATGCTGCTGTGGCAGGCGGACGAGACCGACCATTTCGAGGATATCTCGTCGACCTTCGACCAGAAGATCCGGGCGCTGTTGTGTCACTCATCGCAGACCACCACGACCATGGGCGACGCCAACCGTTCCGATGTGGCCCGGCGGGCGTTCCGGGAGCGAATGCAGCAACTCGCCGCCCGTCTGGGTGAGCCGGCCAACCTGCCCGCCGCCGAGGCCTTCAAGCTGATCCGACCCTGAACGCGAAAGGAGGGGCGCCGGCCGGCGCCCCTCCTTTCGGTTAGCCCGCGCTCATCACCGAATGGTGGATCCGGTCTCCTTGTCGAAGAAGTGGATCTTCGACGTGTCGACCACCAGCCGGCAGGCGGAGTCGTTGTCGGGGGCGAGGTCGGGGTCGATCCGGGCGGTGAACTTCGAGACCGAACCGAGCGATTCGGCGTCGCCGCCCTGGTCCTCGAGAAGCTCCTTCAACTCGGGCGTGAGCACCGGAGGCGAGTCGAGCTCGAAATGCACGTAGGCCTCAGAGCCGAGCTGTTCGACCAGGTTGGCGTGGGCGTTGAGCTTGTGGGCGTCGGGAGCGTTGGGCTCGGCCGCTTCGATCTCGAATGCCTCCGGGCGCAGGCCAAGTACCCGTTCCGGGCCGGCGTAGCCGGCCAGGCCCTCGCGCGAGTTGACGATCTCGCGGTCGACCTGGAGCGACTCCCCGGCGAAGTGGAGCCACATGTCGCCGTTCTGCTCCTCGAGGTTGCCGTAGACGAAGTTCATCGCCGGGCTGCCGATGAAGCCGGCCACGAACAGGTTGGCCGGGTAGTCGTAGAGCCTGCGGGGGTTGTCGATCTGCTGGAGGTTCGACTCCTCGCCGGAGATCTTGCGCAGCACCGCCACCCGGTCGCCCATCGTCATGGCTTCGGTCTGGTCGTGGGTCACGTAGAGGGTGGTAGTGCCCAGGCGCTCCTGGAGCAGTCCGATCTCGGAGCGCATCTGCACCCGCAGCTTGGCGTCGAGGTTGGAGAGCGGCTCGTCCATGAGGAAGGCGGCCGGCTCGCGCACGATGGCCCGCCCCATCGCCACCCGCTGCCGCTGACCGCCGGAGAGGGCGGCCGGGCGCCGGTCGAGGTAGTCGGAGATCTCGAGGACCTTGGCCGCCTCCTGCACCCGGTTGTCGATCTCCGTGTCCGACATCTTCCGCAGCTTCAGGCCGAAGGCCATGTTGTCGTAGACGGTCATATGCGGATAGAGGGCGTAGTTCTGGAACACCATGGCGATGTCCCGATCCTTGGGCGGGACATCATTCACCACCCGGTCGCCGATCTTCAGCTTCCCGTCGGTCACCTCTTCGAGTCCGGCCACCATTCGCAGCAGGGTCGACTTACCGCATCCGGATGGACCCACCAGGACCACGAACTCGCCATCATTGATTTCAATGCTGACGTCGGAGATGGCCCTGGTCCCTCCCGGATAGACCTTGCCGACTTTTTCAAAGGCGATCGAAGCCATGTGTTGGGTCTCCTTCCGCGACCGTCCGACTGAACCTAGCATGTGAGGCGGTTTCATGATCGGGCAAAGGGCTGCGATCCGCACAGGAGGACTGGGAATGGACGAAAGAATTGTGGTGATCACCGGAGGCACCGGAGGCCTCGGTACCGCCCTCGTCCGGCACCTGGTCGACCAGGACGTGCGACTGGCGATCACCTACATCCAGCCCGACGAGGCGGCCGCCTTCGAGGATGCCTTCGATTTCGACGAGGACCGCCTCCTGCTGCGGCGGGTGGACGCCACCAACCCAGAGGCCATCACCTCCTTCATCAAGGAAGCGGTCGACCGCTGGGGGGCGATCCACCAACTCTGCTCGCTGGTGGGAGGATGGGCGGGGGGACGCGACGTCGAAGAGACCGACGACGTCCGCTTCGAGCGCATGCTCGATCTCAACCTCCGCTCCGCCTTCTACGCCACCCGCGCCGCCGTCCCCTATCTCCGCCAGGCCGAGTGGGGCCGGGTTCTCCTCATCGGCAGCCGCGCCGTGGAAGAAGCGCCACCGGGACAGGCCGCCTTCAACATCTCCAAGGCGGGCGTGGTGGCGCTGGGCAAGACGCTGGCCCAGGAACTGGAGGGCTCCGGGGTGACGGCCAACATCCTGATGCCCTCGGTCATCGACACCCCCGCCACCCGGGCCGCACTTCCCTACGCCGACTATGTCCACTGGCCCACCCCCGACGAGATCGCCGCCGTGGCCGCTTTCATCCTCTCCGAGTCGTCCTCGGTCATGAACGGGGCCCTGGTGCGCGTCTACGGTCGGGCCTGACCTTTGACCGCCGAGCAGATTTCGGGGAGCGGGCTCCCCCGCTGGTAACTTGGCGCCCGCCCCGGATCGAGGTTCCAACTTGTTGAAAGTATCCCGGTGGCGGCTGTTCTTCACCATTGCGGCCACCGCTGCTGCCGTCTATGCCGTCCTCACCATCCCGATTCAGCTCGGCCTGGATCTGCGCGGCGGCACCCAGATCGTGCTCGAGGCCCAGGACACCGCCGACGTGGAGGTCACCGAGGAGGTCACCACCCGCACCCTCGAGGTCCTGCGCCGCCGTGTCGACGCCTTCGGCGTGGCCGAGCCCACCCTCCAGCTGTCGGGCGACCGCCGCATCATCATCGAGTTGCCGGGCGTCACCGACCCGGCCGAGGCGCTCGAGGTAATCGGCCGCACCGCCCAGCTCACCTTCCATCCCGTCCTCGACGCCTTTCCGGCCGGCAACGCCCCCGACGACGCCGGCGGTCTCGTGATCCCCGGGGATCCGGGCGAGGACCTGCTGTTGGGGCAGGCGGCGGTGTCCGGGGACCAGGTCAACACCGCCTCGGGCATCTTCGATCCCCAGGGCAGCGCCCAATGGGTGGTCTCGATCGAGTTCCGCGGGGACGGGGCCGACGCCTGGGCCGACATGACCGCCGAGGCCGCCTGTTCTCCCGCCTTCTCCCCGCAGCGTCGGGTGGCGATCGTGCTCGACAACGCCGTCATCTCCTCCCCCGGAGTGGCCACCACCGTCGCCTGCGGGGTCGGCATCACCGGCGGGGGCACCATCATCACCGGTAACTTCACCGAGGAGGAAGCCACCGACCTCGCCCTGCTGATCCGCGCCGGCGCCCTCCCGGTCCCGGTCGAGGTTATCGAACAGGGCACGATCGGTCCCTCGCTGGGAGAGACCGCCATCGAGGCCTCGATCGAGGCGGCCATCGTCGGTGCCGGCCTCACCATCCTCTACATGATCGGCTTCTACCGCCTGATGGGCGTGGCCGCCGCCATCTCGCTCGGCGTGTACGGCTTGCTCTCGTTCGCGGTGCTGGCGGCGCTGGGTGCCACCCTCACCCTGCCCGGCATCGCCGGCTTCGTGCTCGCCATCGGCATGGCGGTCGACGCCAACGTGCTCGTCTACGAACGCGCCAAGGAGGAACACGACGCCGGCGCTTCCGTGTCCGGGGCGGTCAGGGCCGGATTCGAGCGCGCCCTCAGCGCCATCGCCGACGCCAACATCACCACGCTGCTCGCCGCCATCCTCCTGTTCTTCTTCGCCTCGGGAGCCGTGCGCGGCTTCGGCGTCACTCTCTCGATCGGTGTCGTCGTCTCCATGTTCTCGGCCCTGGTCGTGACCCGGGTGCTCCTGGAGATCCTCACCAAGTGGTCCGGCCTCGACAACCGACCCGGTCTGATGGGAATGACCACCGGCCGTCGCTTCCAGCACTGGCTCACCTCGGGACGTTTCGACCTCTTCCGCCGTCCCCGCATGTGGCTGATCGTCTCCGCCGTGGTCGTGGCGGTGGCCCTGGCCGGCCTGGTCGTGCGCGGCCCCAGCTTCGGGCTCGAATTCCTGGGTGGCCGCCTGGTCGAATACACACCGGCGCAGTCGGTCGATCTCGACGAGCTACGGGCCGACCTGGCCGACGCCGGTTTCCCCCGGGCCCTGATCCAGGAGTCGGGCCAGGGCACCGTCGTCATCCGCACCGAGCAGGTCACTCCCGAGGAGGCCGGCGCCATCGAGGGGGCGGTGGCCGAGCTGGGAGGAGAGTTGACACTGGTTCGGGATCAGTTCGTCGGTCCCACCTTGGGGGCCGAACTCCGCAACCGGGCCTTGATGGCGCTCGGTATCGCCCTGGTGGTCCAGCTCGCCTACCTGGCGTTCCGATTCCGCTGGACCACCGGCCTGGCGGCGGTGCTGTCGATGTTCCACGACGTCGCCATCCTGATCGGGATCTTCGCCTGGCTGGGCAAGACCTTCGACGGCGTCTTCCTGGCCTCACTCCTCACCGTGGTGGGCTACTCGGTCAACGACTCGGTGGTGATCTTCGACCGAATCCGCGAGGAGATGGCCAAGAATCCCGACCACCCGGTCGCCCGGATCGCCAACCTCGCCTGCCTGCAGACTGTCCCCCGCACGATCAACACCGGCCTAGGTGCCATCTTCATCCTCG
>DATHVR010000156.1:0-28561 GCA_035461175.1 Acidimicrobiia bacterium
TATGTGGGGGTACTGCCCCCACACCCCCACGGCTGCTCGTCCCCATCGGCCCTGAGAGGGGCCATCCGCCCACCCATCTCACGAGGAGCGTCGTCTGTCGTTGGAGGTCTCGGACGGTGGGGGCCCAAGAGGCTTTTCGGCTTAGAGATCTTCGAGGAGGACCCGGGCCGCCCAGGCCACCGGGTCGGCCATCTCGGCTTGCGTCGGCATGCGATCGGGTGAGGTCCACAGCCGCTTCAGCTCGTCGGGGCCGTAGCGGCGTTCCACCTCGAGGCAGAACTCGCGGCCCTGGGTGATCACCTCACTGGAGGGGGAGGCAGGACCGAAGGGGACCGGGGCCTCGGCCGGGGCCCGTTCGAAGTCCCGGGCCTGGCGGATGGCGGCCAGGTCGGGGAGCAGCTCCTCGGTGGATCGCTCGGTGAGGAGGCGGGCGTAACCGGCCAGCAGACCCAGGTAGGCCTCGGTCTCGCCCCGGGCCTGCTGGGTTTCCTCGCCGCCGAACAGGTCTCCCAATTCTCCCGCCACCGCCTCCTGAATCTGGGCAGGGTCGGTCATTCCCATCAGGCCGGTGAGCTGGTTGGGGTCGAAGTCGATGCTCTCGGCCTCGGCCTCGAGCAGCCGGCGCAAATGTTCGGTCGTGAAGGGCACGGCGGTGACGGCCCGGTAGGCGACCTCCTCGGAAACGACCCACAGCCGCACCGAGCTGGCCTCGAAGGAGTGGCGGGCGGCGAACTCCTCGACGTGGGGGACCACCACCGCCAGCGGGAGCGGACGATCGGTGGGGAGGGCGCCATCGAACGCCGCCAGCACCCATCGGGCCAGGCCCCCGACCAGAGAACCCACCTGCATCCCGATCATCGCCGGAGCCAGCTGGGCCATCGGCCCGACCGTCCCGCCCATGTCCGAGAAGGGCTCGCTGAGATAGCCGAATGCCTCCAGGTGGCGGTCGGCCCACTCCCGCGAGTCGACCGGAAGGACGTCCTGGGCCGGTGACACCGTGATCGCCCCCGAGTCCTCGAGCCGGTACTCGGCCAGCCGGGTGAGCTCGCGGTATTCCTCGGCCGCCCATGGCTCGACGGGTACTCGCTCTCCGGTCAGATGATGGGATACCTCGGCGGCCAGCTTCCAGTTGACGGGGCCGGGCTGGTTGAAGAGTTCGAACAACCGTGAGAAGAGATCGTCGTCGCTCATTCCGTCCACTCTCCCAACTCGACCGTGAAGGTCAGTTCCTGGTCGCCGCGGAGGGAGCGAACCGTGATCTCGTCGCCCGCCCGTCGCATGCGAAGACGGGCGATCAGTTCCTGGATCGAGGTGACCTTTGCGCCTTCGATGGCGACGATTACGTCGGAGATCTGACCGCCGACGGCGGCATAAGCGGAATCCGTGCCGAGGGTGCTCACCTCGACCCCGATCGGGACCGTGGCCCCGTCCAGGCCTTCAGTGACGGTCGTGCCCGAGATGCCGAGCAGGGCATGACGAACCTGCCCGTCCGCGATGAGATCATCGGCCACGCTGACGGCCAGGTCGACCGGGACGGCGAAACCCAGACCTTCGGCGCCGACGTCCGAGACTCCGATGGCGGTGGTGATCCCGATCAGCTTGGCCTCGCCGTCGAGGAGAGCACCGCCGCTCGAGCCGCGGGTGATGGGAGCATCGGTCTGCAATAGCCCGTAGAGGATGTTGTCGCCCTCCACGGCCAGGGATCGGCCGGTGGCCGAGAGGATGCCGGTGGTCACCGAGGGGCCACCGAGCAGGCCCAGGGGGTTGCCGACCGCCACTGCCCGCTCTCCGATCACCAGGTCGCTGGCGGCTCCCAGCCGGATCGGTGCCAGGTCGGTCCGCTCTGAGGAGATGACGGCGATGTCGGTGAGCGGATCGGTTCCGACCAGTTCGGCCGAGTATCCGATTCCGTCCGAGAAGATGACGAAGATCTCGGCCGCCCCTGAGACGACGTGATTGTTGGTGATGATGAAGCCGTCCTCCCGGTAGACGACACCCGAGCCACCGCCCCGGCCGCCGTCTTCGCCCAGCACCTCGACCGCCACGATGGAGGGGATGGCGGCCGCCGCCACGTCCGTGACGGACGGGGCCGCCGACAGGCCGGGAGGGGCGGCGGTGGTGGGAACTGCAGCCAGGGTGGTGGCGGGTTCGGCGATGACTCCGTCATCGAACCCGCCGGTCAACCCCAGCACCCCCAGCGTGACACCCGTTCCCAGCAGTGCCCCGCCGATGATTCCGAGCGCTATCCCCCAGCCATCCCGTCGCCGGGGAGCCTCGTCGGCCTCGACCTGGGGCTCGAAGGGAGTCGGGGGAGGACCGATCGGGCCCGCCGGCCACTCCGTCGAAGGCCACACCGGATCGGGGATATCCGGGCGCCGGGTGCCCGACTGGGAGCTGGGGACGGGGTTCATAGACTGTTGATTGTATGGAAGGTGCAGAGAAAACCGTCCGGATCGCCATCCGGGACCGGCCGCTCGACCCGGCCGCCGCCCTGGCCGAGGTGGAACGTCCCGGAGCGGGGGCAGTCGCCCTGTTCGTCGGCACCGTCCGTGACCACTCCGAGGCCCGTTCCGGAGTGACCCATCTCGAGTACGAAGCCTTCGAGGAGCGGGTCGAGGAGGCGATCGGGGTGATCGTCGGCGAAGCCCTCGCCCGCTGGCCGATCCTGGCCGGAGTGGTAGAACACCGGATCGGGATCGTGGACTTGGGCGGCCCCGCGGTGGTAGTGGCGGTTTCGACCGCCCACCGCCAGGACGCCTTCGAAGCAGCCCGTTACCTCATCGACGAACTCAAGGCCCGCGCCCCCCTTTGGAAAAAGGAGCACTGGCCCGGCGGCGGCGAATGGATCGAAGGTGGATGAGGGTCCATCGCCGGACGATATCGAGTACTGAGTACCGAGTACTGAGGGGGTGAAGGTCGGGACTCAGCACTCTCCCCCCGCCACCGGTGACCTGACTGAGCGTGAACCACGGCCCGACCTCGCTGCGATTCGGCAAACCGTTTCGTCGATTCGTTAACTTTCCCGTTCTTGTCCGGCAAGCCGGGCGATTTTGCTCTATTGTCCCGCACGCCGTCCCCCCTCGGGGACGGTCAAGCGGCAGAGGAGCAGCCATGACGACCATGGTCGAGAGGACGGAAATTCCCCCGGTCGGCTCGGGATATCCCACCGTCGCGGCGCGGGTACGGGCCCGGGCCGCCGAGATGCCGGGAGCCGTGGCGATGCGCGAGAAGGATCTCGGCATCTGGCAGGAGGTCACCTGGGAGAAGCTGTGGGAGGACATCCGCCTCGCCGCCCACGCCCTGCTGGCACTGGGCGTCGAGAAGGGTGATCGAGTCTCCATCCACTCCGAGGACCGTCCCGAGTGGATCATCCTCGACTTCGCCACCGTGGCGGTGCGCGGGATCACCGTGGGGTTGTATCCCACCAATCCGGCCGCCGAGGTCGAGTACCTCCTCAAGGACTCGGGCGCGAAGATTCATCTCGCCGAGGATCAGGAGCAGGCGGACAAGGTGATGGAGGTGATCGACCGCCTCACCGAGCTCGAGAAGATCATCCATGTCGAGCCGCGCGGTTTCCGGGCGTATCGCGACGACGACCGCTTCATCTTCTGGGACGATCTGTTGGAACTGGGCCGTCGCCACGCCGAGGAGAACCCGGGGGCGGTCGAGCGGGTCATGGCCGAGGCCCACGAGGACGACATCATCACGCTCGTCTATACCTCGGGGACCACCGGCCCCCCCAAGGGGGCAATGCTCACCAACAAGAACTTCTCGTTCTGCGTGGAGCGGGTGGTGGAGGGCGATGGCCGCCTGGCCGGTAATCGCAGCGCCACCCCTGAAGACCAGATCCTCACCTATCTGCCTCTGTGCCACGTTGCCGAGCGGATCTTCTCTGCCTGGCACCTGGCCGCCCTGGGCACCGTCCTCAATTTCGCCGAATCGATCGAGACCGTGCAGCAGAACCTGCGTGAGGTCCAGCCCACCCTCTTCTTCGCGGTGCCGCGGATCTGGGAGAAGATCCACGCCACCGTCTATATCAAGGGCCGGGACGCCACCTGGTTCAAGCGCCTGTGGTTTGAGCTCGGCATGAAGGCGGCGGGCGTGATCGGAAAGGACCGCGTCGCCAACGATGGCAACGACACCTTCCGGTCGCGGGTCCTCGATTGGATCTTCACCCCCCTCATGTTCCGTGCCCTGCGGGAGCGGATCGGCCTCCGCCGCGTCGATTGGGCCGGCACCGGCGCCGCCGCCATCGCCCCCGAGGTGATCGAGGACTTCATCGGCATGGGGATTCCCATCCACGAGCTCTACGGCATGACCGAGAACTCGGCCGTGGCCACCATCAACTACTGGGGTCGCAACAAGGTGGGCACGGTGGGCGAGCCGGTCAAGGGGATCGGATTCCGGATCGATCCCGAGACGGGCGAGATCCAGACCCAGCATGACGGCGTGTTCAAGGGCTACTGGAACAAGCCCGAGGCCACCGAGGAGGCCCTGACCGAGGACCGCTGGCTGAAGACCGGTGACGTGGGGGAGTGGGTCGATGGGACTCACGTCAAGATCGTCGACCGGATCAAGCACATCATCATCACCTCGGGCGGCAAGAACATCTCTCCTTCCGAGATCGAGAACAGCCTCAAGACCTCGCCCTACGTCAAGGAGGCGATGGTGATCGGCGACGGGCGCAAGTACCTGACCGCCCTGATCGGGATCGAACTCGACACGGTGGGTGACTGGGCCACGCGGAGGAACATCCCCTACACCACCTATCGCGACCTGTCCGAGAAGCCCGAGGTGATCGAACTGGTCCAGGGTGTGGTCGATGCCACCAACGAGAAGTTCGCCCGGGTGGAGAACATCCGCAAGTTCCGGCTCCTCCCCAAGGAACTCGATCACGAGGACGGCGAGCTCACCGCCACCCAGAAGGTGAAGCGCAACGCCATGGAAGACATGTTCGGAGAACTGATCGCCGAGATGTACGGCTCGTGACACCCGATCTCCTGATCTTCGGTCAGGTGACGGGGACCGCCTTCGGCCGAATGGTGGTGGATGCCTTCTCCCTGGGGTCGATCTACGCCCTGTTGGCGATGGGATTTGTCATCATCTTCAAGGCCACTCAGGTCCTCAACTTCGCCCACGGCGCGCTGGCTGCCCTGGGGGCCTTCCTGGTGGCCGCCTTCGCCACCCTGCTCGATATCCCCGGCCAGTGGATGGGCGATGCTCCCCGCGCGCTGAAGTGGACGGCCTCGGTGGTGCTGGCGCTGGCTGTCGCCACCTTGATCGGGATGGTGGTGGAACGGCTCGTCATCCGACCGATGATTGGTGAGGAACTCTTCGCCGTGGCGATCGTCACCCTCGGTCTCGACATCGTGATCCGTACCATCACGAACGACTTCATCGGCCAGCAGGCCCGGCCCCTCGGCGACCCCTTCGGGACCAAGGTTCTCGATGCCGGCTGGGCCCTGATTCCGTACTCGGTAATCGCCCAGGTCCTCACCACCCTGGTGCTGGTGGTGCTGGTGGCGGTGTTCTTTCGAAGCCGGATGGGCATCGCCATGCAGGCCACGGCCTTCGATCAGGAGGCGGCCCGGGCTCAGGGGATCGACGTCGGAAGGGTGTTCTCGATCGCCTGGGGAATCGGGGCCTTCCTGGCCGGGGTGGCGGGCATCTTCCTGGCGGTGTTCCCTCGCCGTGCCTCGGGCGTGGACCAGCAGACCGCCTTCATCGCTTTCGCCGCCTTTCCCGCCATCATCCTCGGGGGTCTCGACTCGGTGGTGGGAGCCGTCGTAGGCGGCTTCCTGGTTGGCCTGGTCCAGGCTCTTGCCACCACCTACTTGTCTCATTTCTCGTTCATCGGCACCGGCTTCGGCGGCGTCGTTCCCTACCTGCTGATGCTGCTGGTGCTGCTGTTCCGTCCCTACGGTCTGTTCGGCTCCGAGGAGATCCGAAGGGTATGAGGGGCTCGCAAAGAGCTAAGGCGCGCTTGACCCGACCCCTTTGGGGTCGCCCCCTATCCCGCTTCGCGGGGGCCCATTCCCCCCTCGCTTCGCTCCGGGGGGCAAAGCTCCGGGGGACTAAGCACTCACCACTCACTACCCACCACTCACGACGGCGGCCGGAGGTCGCCACATGAGAGGCCGGCCGCTGCTTCGTACCTCTTATGAGGCTGATCAGGCGATATTTCCCACCACCACCCAGAAGGTGATGGTCACTCTCTTCCTGGTGGTCCTGGTGGCGGTTCCCTTTTTCCGGGAGGGCTCGATCGGCACGGCCGGTTCACTTCCCGGTCCGAACTTCCTGGCTTCCGAGGACTGGCTGCGGCTGCTGACCCAATTGGGGATCTTCATGATCGGAGCCCTGGGGCTGAACATCCTCACCGGGTTCGCAGGGCAGGTGTCGCTGGGGCATGCCTTTTTCATGGCGGTGGGTGCCTACACCGCTGCCGTCCTCGGTGCCGAATCGGGGGCGCTGTGGGGCCTGGGTCTGCCGATGTGGGTGTGGTTGCCACTGGCGGGCATCGTGCCGGCGCTGGTTGGCGTCCTGATATCCCCGGCGGCGGTGCGGGTGCGCGGTCTGTATCTGGCAATTGTCACCCTGGGACTGGTTTTCATCGGCGAGTACCTGTGGCTGAACATGGATTTCATCACCGGCGGATCCCAGTCGGGCCGCTCCTTCCCGAACATGCAGTTCCGTCTGTGGAAGGAGGAGGTGCCGCTGTTCGACATGGAGACCCCCGCCACCTGGCTGGGGACCTTCAACGTCACCGCCAACGCCAAGTTCTACCTGTTTATCGTCGTGTTGGTGGCGCTGTTGACCGTCGTGGCCAAGAATCTCCAGCGCACCCGGCCGGGACGGGCCTTCATGTCGATCCGGGACCGTGACGTGGCCGCCGAGGTGATGGGCGTCAACGAGTTCGGAACGAAGACGGTCGCCTTCGCCATCTCCTCCTTCTACGCCGGGATCGCCGGGGCCCTGCTCGCCACGTTCATCGGACGGACGGTTCCGGAGCAATGGAACCTGCTGCTGTCGGTCGAGTTCATCGCCATCATCCTCATCGGTGGAATCGGCACCATCTCCGGGACGCTGATGGGGGCGACATTCGTGATCATCCTTCCCCGGCTGGTGGAGGATTTCACCAAGCTCATGCAGGAGTTGATGGCCCAAGGAGGGGTGTGGTCGACGATCCTCGATCCGATCGTCTCCACCGGCAGCGGCGACGGGGGCCTCATCAACACCTCGGCCGGCGTCGCCCCGGGTTTGTCCACGGACCAGCTCAATTTCGTGATCTACGGCGCCTTGATCATCGTCTTTTTGATCTTTGAACCGCTCGGCCTGTACGGAGTCTGGCTGCGGATTCGCAACTACTGGAAGGGCTGGCCATTCACATACTGATCCTTTTTTCCCCCAAAGCCTGCACCCGGCAGGTACAACAACAGAGACGTTCGGGCCCGAAAGGGCCCGGCCGGTCCGGCCGTCAGGCCGGGCTTGACCAACCAAGAGGAGGAAACCGACGATGAAACGCTGGAGCAAACTGACTGCGCTCCTGGCGGTATTGGCGATGGTGTTGGCCGCCTGTGGCGGCGATACCGAGCCGACCGAGACGACGGCTGGCGGGGACACCCCCGACACCACCGCCGCTCCCGCCACGACCGCGGCGCCCGATGAGACCCCCGACACGACCGCCGCCCCGGATACGACGATGGCGCCCGGGGGTGACATCGCCACCGACATCGGTGTCGACCTGGAGGCAGGGACGATCAATGTCGGGCTGCTGTCCGACCTGAGCGGCCCCTTCGCTCCGCTGGTGCAGGCGATCGTCACCGGTCATGAGGTCTACTGGGAGGACGTGAACCGCAACGGCGGCATCAACGGCCTCCAGGTCAACCTCATCATCGAGGACAACGCCTACGACGTGCCCACCCATCTCCAGAAGTACGAGGAGATCCGCAACGACATCGTCGCCATCGGCCACTCGACCGGGTCGCCCCACACCGTGGCGGCCTTGCCCGAGTACGAGGCGGACGGCATCCTGGCGATCCCTCTCACCTGGTATTCGGGATGGACCGATCCCCAGTTCAGCGACAACCTGTTGCATCATGGGGCGCCGTATTGCCTCGAGATCCAGAATGCCATCTCCTACATGTCCGATGACATCGGCGGAGCCTCGACGATCGCGATTGCCTCCGTGCCGGGGGACTTCGGTCTCGACGGTGCCGCCGGCGCTGCGCTGGCAGCCGAGGCGCTGGGGCTCGAAGTCGTCTATGACGGTTCTGGAGCCGTGATCCCCACCGATGAGGCGTCGATGACCGAGGTGGCCAACAACATCGCCAGTTCGGGTGCCGATCTGGTGTCTCTCACCGCCACCCCGGGTGCCTTCTCGTCGATCTTCGGGCAGGCCGTGGCGCAGGGCTTCGAGGCCAAGTGGACGGGTACGTCGCCGTCGTGGTCGCCGGCCTTCATGCAGTCCGAGATCGCCGACGCTGTCGCCCGTGACGTCTACATCACCACGTATGTCGACTCGTGGGATGGCCAGTCGCAGGGTTCCCAGGACTTCACCGCCCTCATGCAGGAGCTCCGTCCTGAAGCGCCGCCACTCGACTACTACAACGAGGGCTACGTCGAGGCCAAGATCCTCCACGACGCCCTGTTGCAGGCCTACGAGAACGGTGACATGACCCGGGCCGGGGTGCTGGCGGCGGCCAAATCGCTCGAGAACGTCGAGTTCAACGACCTCCATGCTCCCGAGACCTACGTGGGTGAGCCCAACGATCAGGTCCAGCGGCGGATCAACATCGCCCGGCCGTCGGCGGATTCACCGACCGGCTCGGAGATCGTCGAGTACGACTACGTGGCCGACATCGTCGCCGATTACCAGTTCGACGGTGCTTGCTACAGCCTCGAAGGCTGACAATCCGACACGACCGGTCGGTGGGTGGGTGATGATCCCGCCCACCGACCGGACCCGTGTCACAAGCCGTGGGCTTTCGCCGGGAGCCCAGGGCCCGTGACACAGGAAACCGAATGCTGACAGTCGAGAATCTGGAGGTCGTCTACAACGACGTCGTCCTGGTGCTGCGCGGCCTCTCCCTCGAGGTGCCCGACGGCCAGATCGTCGCCCTCCTGGGCGCCAACGGCGCCGGTAAGACCACCACGTTGCGGGCCATCACCGGACTGCTCGACGTCCACGAGGGCGACATCACCAAGGGCAGCATCCACTTCGAAGGCGACGACATCACCCACGTCGATCCTTCCAAGCGGGTCCGGTTGGGTATCTCCCAGGTGATGGAGGGTCGGCGCATCTTCGCCGAGATGACCGTCGACGAGAACCTCAAGGCGGGGGCCTACATCAACGGCGATTCCAAGGCGGTAGCAGCCGCCCACGACAGGGTGATGACCCTGTTCCCGGTGTTGGCGAATCGACGCAAGTCCACCGCCGGTTACCTCTCGGGAGGCGAGCAGCAGATGCTCGCCATCGGTCGGGCCCTCATGCAAGAGCCCAAATTGTTGATCCTCGACGAACCTTCACTCGGCCTGGCCCCGCTCCTGGTCCAACAGGTCAGGGACGTCATCGTCGAGATCAACAGCGCGGGAGTGGCGGTCCTGCTGATCGAGCAGAACGCCAACATGGCTCTCTCGATCGCCCACCACGGCTACATCATGGAGACCGGGAAGATGGTCATGGACGGCGATCCGGCCAAGCTCCTGAAGGACGAGGACGTCCAGGAGTTCTATCTCGGCCTCCACGGCGAAGGTGGCCAACGCAAGTCGTTCCGCGACGTCAAGCACTACAAGCGACGCAAGAGGTGGCTGTCGTGAGTCAGTCGGAGGTCGGAGATCGCAAGTCGGAGGTTTCGACTCCGCTGCTCGAGGTTCGGGACATTCACCTTTCCTTCAAGGGAGTCAAGGCCATCGACGGCATCTCGTTCGAGGTCTATCCCGAGGAGCTGTTCGCCATCATCGGTCCCAACGGAGCCGGCAAGACCTCGATCTTCAACTCGCTCAATCAGGTCTACCGACCCCAGGAAGGCGACATCCGCTGGAAGGGCGAGTCGATCATGGGACTCAAACCGAACCGGACCGCCGAGTTGGGCATCGCCCGCACCTTCCAGAACATCGCTCTCTATCCGCACATGACCGTGATCGAGAACATCCTCACGGGCCGGCACATCCGGATGAAGACAGGGTGGCTGGCCGGGGCGTTCTGGTTCGGCAAGGCCAAGAAGGCCGAGATCGAGAACCGGCGCCGGGTGGAAGACATCATCGACTTCCTCGAGATCGAGCAGTGGCGCAAGTATCCCGTCGGCCTGCTCCCTTACGGGATCCAGAAGCGGGTCGAGCTGGGCCGGGCACTGGCCATGGATCCTGAACTCCTTCTGCTCGACGAGCCGGTGGCGGGCATGAACTTGGAGGAGACCGAGGACATGGCCCGGTTCATCCTCGACATCCAGGACGAACTCGGCATCGCCATGATCCTGGTCGAGCACGACATGGGCCTGGTGATGGACATCGCCGACCGCGTGATGGTGGTCGACTTCGGTCGCCGCATCGCCATCGGCCCGCCCGCCGAGGTGCAGCGCAACCCCGACGTGATCCGTGCCTACCTGGGCGAGGAATTCCAGAACGCGTGATCGCCTGACCGCCTGACGGCGGTTGTCGTAGGTGATATGTCTTAGGTGGTAGGTGGGGCCGCTCGCGTCGGAGGCGCCTTCTTCTGCGTGCGTCTGGTTAGACCCCGGTGCGTCCGATCCGGCTTCGACTTACCAATTACCACCTACCACTTGCCACCTCGCAGGCGCCAGGCCGCTGGCAACAACACTCCGGCTGCTGCTGCCTTCACCGCGTCGCCTACCAGGAAGGGGATTACCCCGGCCGTGATGGCCTCGGGGACGGTCATGTCGAGTAGCAGCACCAGGCCCGTCACCCCGCCCAGGTAGATGACGGCGCTGCCGGCCAGGAAGGCTCCCACCATCGACCAGAAGCGGCGGTCGGCCCGCCGTTCCGCCAGACGCCCCACCAGGGCGGCGGCGAGGGGGAAGGCGACCAGATAGCCGGCGGTGGGGCCGGTCAGGTAGGCGAGGCCGGAGGCGCCGTCGGCGAACACCGGGACCCCGGCGGCGCCGACGGCGAGATACAGCAGTTGGGCGGCGCCGCCCGCTCGCCATCCCAGGGCGGCTCCACCCAACAGGACGGCGAAGGTCTGTCCGGTCACCGGCACCGGCCACAGCGGGATCCGCCACTGGGCGGCGGCGGCGGTGAGGGCGGCCACCGCCACCACCGAGACGACGGTGAGGGCGCGAGAACGCGATCCGAGGCGAGCGGAGATGACGGCGGGAGCGTAGGACATGGCGGCGATTCTAAGGCGAACCGATAACCGGAAGTCGCCGATACGATGCGGCTGTGTCCCGCCTCCCCGAACACCAGAGCCAGCGGGCCCTGATCGCCTCGGCCGTCCTCTTCTTCCTGGCCGGCCTGGTCGTGATGGGCTGGAACCTGAGCCTCCCCCTCATCGCCTATTCCCCGGGCCCCGTGTCGGACACGGTGGACGCCATCATCGTCGAGGGGGCGGAGACGTTTCCCACCGACGGTGAGCTGATCATGCTGACCGCGGCGGGTCAGGACGTGAACATATTCGAGGCCGTGGTGGCGGCGGCCGACTCCTCCGTCGACGTCATCTCCCGCCAGGTGGTGCGGAGGCCGGAGGAGAGCGATGAGGATTACCGCCGACGCAACCTCGAACTGATGGACCAATCGACCGCGGTTGCCATCGGGGTGGCGCTGGGCAAGGTCGACATCAGCGGGTACGAGCTGTCCGTCTACATCACCGGCTACGCCGCCGACACGCCGGCCGGGGCGGTGCTGGAGATCGGCGACCGGATCCTCGAGCTCGGCGACCGGCCGATCGCCGCCACCACCGACCTGGCCGAGGTGATGGAAGGGCTGGCACCGGGGGATTCGGTCCCGATCTCGGTCGACCGGGATGGCGAGGTGCTGGAATTCGACATCGAACTGGCCGAGCAGGCCGAGAATCCCGACGAGCCCATGATCGGGATCTTCATCCGCCAGCTCCCGTTCTGGGTAGATATCGACAGCGGAATCGTCGGCGGGCCTTCCGCCGGGGCGATGTACACGATCGCGATCATCGACGTCCTCACTCCGGGCAGCCTCACCCGGGGTCACGTTGTGGCCGGCACCGGAACCGTCGATCCCGACGGAAACGTGGGCGGCATCGGAGCGGTGCGCCAGAAGGTGGTCGCCGCCGAGGCAGCCGGGGCCGAGTTCATGCTGGTGCCGGCCAGTAATCACGACCAGGCGCTGACGGCTCCCCGCCAGGACCTGGAGCTGGTGCCTATCGCCACCATCGACGAGGCGCTGGCGTTCTTCGAGTCCCTGGAGCCGGTCGGCGACAACTGACCCAAAGGCCAAGCATCCCGGCCCCCGACCTGTATCTTGGGTCACCCGATGACCACCGAGCCCACACCCGACGAGATTCGTCGCGCCACCTTCCGGGTGGTGTTCCGCGGCTACGACCAGGCCGAGGTCGAGTCACGGCTTGGCAACCTGGCGTCGGTGGTGGAGGAGCTGACCGAGCAGCGGGACCGGCTTGCCTCCCGCCTGGGCGAGTTCGCCGAGCGTGATCTCAAGAGCGAATTCGAGGTGGTCGGCCGCGAGGTGGCCTCCGTCCTGGAGGCGGCCCGGGCCGCCGCCGAGACGATGCGGGATCGGGCCGGGGCCGATGCCGCCCGCTGGCGCTCCGAGGCCATGGCCGAGGTGGAATCGATGCGCAAGAGCGCCCGCGCCGATGCCGAGGCACTGAGGACGGACGCCTGGACCACCTCCAGCCAGTTGCTGGAGCAGGTGATGGCCGAGGTAGAACGAACCCGGGCGGCTTCGGAGCGGGACTCGCTGGCGGTGATGGGCGAAGCGGAGCGTGAGGCGCACCGGCTCACCTCCACTGCTCGCCGGGAGGCCGAGGAAGTGGTGCGGGCGGCGAAGATGGAAGCGGAGCGGCTGGTTGCCCAGGCCGAGGCCGATCATGACAACATCCTCGCCACCGCCCACCGCCAGGCCGAAGCGGCCCAGGAGCGGACCCGGGCGCTCGAACAGCGCCGGCAGGAACTCATGGACGAGCTCGAGTCGTTGCGCGCCACTCTGGCCTCGTTCGAATCCGAACTCGAGGATCGCCGCCAGGGCATCGGCCTCTCCGAACCGATGGAGCTTCCCCATCGGGCCGTGGTCAGCGACGAGGACGGGGTGCATGTGGCCGACTGGGAGGAGGGCCACACCGTCCGCATCATCCGGCCCGGCCGCGACGAGCCCCCTCAGGACGAGCCCCCTGACGACGACGCCGTCACGCCAGCCGAACCCGAGCCCACCGACGCCGAGGCTCTGGCCGACGAGGTGGCCCGGCTCCGATCCGAGGAAGAGAGGAACGGGGTGCGGATCGTCCGCCCCGCCCCGGAGGAGACTCCTACCGAAACCGCTGAAGAGCCGGCACCGGAACCGGAACCGGAACCGGCCCAGGAGCCTACGGCCGCAGAGGAACCGGTGGAGACGCCCGAACCGGCGCCACCCGGTTCCGAAACAGTTCGTCCCGAGGAACCCGCCCCCGGGTCAGCGGATGCGGAGGAAGACGGCGTCGAAGAGACCGCCGAGGCGGAGGACACCGTCCCCGTCGGCGGCGACACCTCCCACACGGGTGACTCCGACGACGTGCTGGAGCTCTTCCGGCGCCTGCGTACCCCGGCCGAGGCCGCGGCCGAATCCGAAGCCCGGTCCGACACCGAACCCGCCGCCCGGCCCGAGCCCGAGCCCGAGTCCCCCTCCGAGCCGCTCTCCCCACCCGAGTCAGTGCCCACGCCACAACCGTTAGTGGCGTCCACATCCGAGGAAGCCGCCGATCCTTTCGAGACCCGGGACCGCCTGCTGCTGCCGATCACCAACGACGCTCTGCGGGCGATCAAGCGGGCTCTGACCGAGGCCCAGAACGAGGCTCTGGAGCAGCTCCGGCTGGGTCGATGGGACGTGACCGGCGACCAGCTGGAGGCGCTGGTCCACGAGGACCTGATCGCCCTGAGCGAGGAGGCGGCACTGGCGGGGGCGGAGGCGGCCACCGAACTCGGCGTCACCGGCGGTACCTCCCAGCCGCCCCCCGTTCTCCCGCCTCCTGAGATGGGCCAGCACCTGGCCGACGCCATCCAGTCGGCCCTCGGGTCCGCCGGACCCGGGTCGCGGGAGCGGCAGGCGGCGGTTTCCCGGGTGTTTCGGGGGTGGCGGACCGACGAGGCCGAGCGGCGGCTGCGGCACCTCGCCCTCTCCTCATATCACCACTCGTTGCGGGCCGTCCTGGATGATCACCAGCGGCAGTGGCACTGGAAAGCGGCAGGACGGCTCTGTGCCACCTGTCGGGCCGCCTCTGAGGCGGGCCATCAACTCCCCCCCGTGCACCGTGACTGCCAGTGCACGATCGTGCCCGACTGAGGTTGTCTCCGGCCACCCCCTTACAATCCCGTCTCTATGTTCACGCGGACCCCACCGCCCGCCCGCAGCCAGGGTGACCGCCGTCGCGGTCTGACCTTCATCCTCGCCGGGATCGTCCTCGTCTATCTGGTGCTGACCGCGCTCGGCACCTTGTGGACCGACTTCCTGTGGTTCGACTCGGTCGGCTACTCCTCGGTGTGGACCAAGCGATGGACGATGGGGATCGCACTGGGGGCGGTCGGAGCCGTGTTCGCCGGCTTGGTGATCTGGGTGAACCTCTACCTGGCCGACCGGCTCGGACCCAGATTCTTTCCCCCCGACCTGGCCGAAGAAGAGGAGCTCGTGGCCCGGTTTCGCAATTGGTCCGAGGGGCGGGCGGGACGGATCCGCCTGCTGGCGGCGGCGGTCATGGGGCTGTTCGTGGGTGTCGGGATCGCCGCCTGGAGGGACAACGTCTTCCTCTACCTGTCCCGCCAGGAGTTCGGGCTGGCCGATCCGATCTTCTCCCTCGACGTCGGCTTCTACATGTTCGAATTCCCGCTCATCGACGCCGCCCTGGGGTGGTTGTTCAACCTGATCGCCGCCGCCGCCGTCCTCACCGCCCTGGCCCACTACCTCAACGGAGCCATCCGGATCCGCCGGGGATCGCTCCCCACCTTCTCGTCGGGGGCGAAGATCCATCTCTCGATCCTGCTTGCCCTCCTGGCGTTGGTCCGGGCTGCCATGTACCGGATGGACGCCCTCGGCCTCCTGTTCTCCGGCCGCCAGGGCGACTCGTTCTTCGGTCCCGGCTACACCGACGTCCACGCCCGCTTGCCCGCCCTCAACTTGCTGATGGCGATCGCCGTGGTGGCGGCCGTTATCTTCCTGGTCAACGTCACCCGTCCCGGCTGGATCCTGGCGCTGACCGTGGTGGCAGGGTGGGTGGTGGTCTCGGTGGCCGCCCTGCTGATCTATCCGGCCGTGATCGACCGCCTCCAGGTTCAGCCCCAGCCGCTGGAGCGGGAGTCGGAATACATCGCCAACAACATCCGCTTCACCCGGATCGCCTACGGTCTCGACGAGGTCGAAGTGCGGGACTTCCCCGCCGCCCGCAGCCTGACCGGCGATGACATCGAGGCCAATGCACTCACGATCGACAACCTGCGCCTGTGGGACACCCTGGTCTTGCCTCGCACCTACCAGAACCTCCAGGAGATTCGGCCCTACTACACCCTCGAGATGGTGGACACCGACCGCTACATGATCGACGGTGAGCCCACCCAGGCGATGATCGCCGTCCGGGAACTCGACGAGGCCAACCTGGAACGGACCGACTGGCAGAACACCCGTCTGATCTACACCCATGGGCTGGGGGCGGTCGTGAGCCAGGCCAACCGGGTCGAGCTGCCCGACGGGCAACCCGACTTCCTCCTCTCCGATCTTCCTCCGGAAGAGGAGGTGGAGCGCCTGCAGCTCGACCAGCCCCGGATCTATTTCGGCGAGACCTATGCCCCGAGCCGCCCCGTGCTCGTCAAGACCGGCGACAGCGCCCAAGAAGTCGACATGCCCGTGGGGGGCGAGGGGATCCAGACCTACGAATACGAGGGCGAGGCCGGGGTCGACCTGGGGAGTATTTGGCGGCGAGTCGCCTTCGCCTTTCGCTACCGCGACCTCAACCTGCTCATCTCCGGCCAGATCCGTCCCGAGAGCCGGGTGCTGGTCCAGCGCAACGTCAAGGCCATCACCTCCGACCTGGCTCCATTCCTGGAAGTGGACTCGGACCCATATCCGGTCATCACCGATGGCCGTGTGATGTGGGTGATCGACCTCTACACCTCGAGCGGGTATTTCCCCTATTCCCAGCCCATCACCCAGAACCTGCGCCGGCGCCTGCCGGTGTCGACCGACCTCAGCAACGGCCTCAGCTATCTCTCCAGTTCGGTCAAGGCGACCGTCGACGCCTACGACGGCACGGTCAACTTCTACGTCGTCGATGATTCCGATCCCCTGATCCGGGCCTGGCAGGAGACCTATCCCGATCTCTTCCGGGACGGCGCCGAGATGCCCGAGCAACTCCAGGAACACCTCCGGTATCCCCAGGACATGTTCCGGGTTCAGGGCGAGTTGTGGCTGGACTACCACATGAACGAGCCGTCGGAGTTCTTCACCCGCAACGACGCCTGGACCGTTCCCCCCGATCCCGCCACCATCCGCCGGGGCCAGTTCCCGGGAGCCGAGTTGCTGATCGGCGACGGCATTGCCGTCGGCGGCCAGCAGCAGCATCTGCGCGAGATGCTCCCTTACTACCTCCTCACCCGCCTGCCGGGTGATCCGGAGCTCTCCTATGTCCTGTTGCAGCCGTTCAACCCTCGTGACAAGCCGAATATGTCTTCCTTCCTGGTTGCCAAGGCCCCGGGGGTGGAGGAAACCGGGCCACTGATCGACTTCCGGATGCCCCAGGGCATCCTCGTCGGCGGCACCGGCCAGATCGGCGACCGCATCCAGCAGAACGATGAGATCGCCGCCCAGTTCACGCTCTGGAGCCAGCGCGGGTCGGATGTGATCCAGGGCGACATTCTGTTGGTGCCGATCGAAGACTCGCTCATGTATGTGCAGCCGATCTATCTGCAGTCGACCGAAGCGGGAGGCTTCCCCGAGTTCCGGCGGGTAGTGGTCGTCTTCGGCGACCGCATCGAATGGGCCCCCACCCTCGACGAGGCGCTGGCGGAGGTGTTCGACCTCGAGGCACCTGAGCCCGGCCCGGGTGAGCCTGACGAGCCCGACGAGCCCGACGAAGAACCGCCTTCCATCCCGGGCAGTGTCCAGGAATTGCTCGACCAGGCGGCGGCCAAGCTCGAGGAGGCGGATGCCGCCCTGCGGGCCGGAAACCTGGGCGACTATCAGCGCCTGGTCGAGGAAGCATCGGCACTGATCCAGCAGGCGCGGGAGGCGGGAGCCACCGACCTGGAGGCGGCACTCCGCCCTCCACTGCCCTGAGGGCAATGGGCGCACCGGTCATCCTCGAGGTCGACCCCGAGGATCCCCGGGCCGTGTACGCGGTGGGGGAGTACGGGGCGGAGCTGGAGCGGGTGCTGGGGTTTGCCGCCATCTCGGTGACCGTGACCGGACAGGAGCACTACCGCCGTCCCCATGGTGCCTTCTTCATCGTCGAGATGGAGGGACAGGTGATGGGGTGCGGCGCCGTCCGCACCATCACCCTCCCCGACGGGTCGCGGGCGGCCGAGATGAAGCGGATGTGGCTGGCGCCCGGGCTGCGGGGGAGAGGGGTGGGGCGGGATCTGCTCCACCGACTGCACGCCGCCGGCCGGGAGTTGGGTCACCACCGGGCGGTGCTCGACAGCCGCCGGGAGCTGGAACCAGCCCTGCGTCTGTATGGTGCCGCCGGCTACGAGGAGGTGCCTCCTTTCAACGACAACCCCGACGCCACCGTGTGGATGGCGCGCACGCTGTAGCGACGTGAGCAGAAATATGAAACGTGTCGCACCCTTCAGGCATCTTGTGGATATGGAACAGACTTTGTCCACTCTCCTCACCGCGCTGGCCGTACTGGCGGGAGCCGTGTTCGTGGCGTCCGGTGTCTTCTCGCTGGTGGCGCTGTGGCAGGGTGACCTGCTCGAACCCGACCGGCGGGTGGCGACGGCGCCCGGGGATGGGGCGGCCACCCCGTTCCGATCCGACCGACGCTGAAGGTCAGCCGCTCCGGCCGTCGAGGCCGAGTTCCTCGGTGGTGAGGCCGGCGGCGAAGCGATCGTCGTGCGTGACCAGGACCAGCGCACCCGCATAGTCGGTGAGAGCAGCTTCGAGACTCTCGATCGAGGGAAGGTCGAGATGATTGGTGGGCTCGTCCAGGACCGCCACCCACACCCGGTGCCCCAGGCCGTCTGCCAGCCACAGCTTGCGCGACTCCCCCGGCGAGGGATCTGCGGAGTCGAGTACCCGGGCCGGGTCCACGCCGAGCCGGGCGGCGACCGCCATCACCTCGCCGCGTTCGCCGCGGGGCATCTCGGTCAGCCTCACCATCAGGGCTCGACCCTGTTCACGTGTCAACTCCTGGGGGAGGTACAGGAAACGATCCTCGGGTATCGGAGGGTCCGTGAGGAGGGACGACAAAAGGGTGGTCTTGCCGCTGCCGTTGGCCCCGCTCACCCGCAGCCGGGTGGTCCGCTCGATATCCACCGTGAGGTGGGGGGCGAGGAGGCGGCGCCCCGCCTGCAGCGGGCCACGGTGGGCCAGGAGGACCGGCCGGCGAGCCTTCTCGGCGTCGATCGAGATCGTTCCACCGTTCCGACGCGGAGTTCGCACCTCGGTGAGCCGCGACTCGATCCGTGCCAGGTGTCTCCCGTCGACGCCGAGTGCTCCCGCCTGAGCGCGGGCGGCATCGGCCTGTCGTCCCTTGATCACGATGCTGCGGGCATCGGGATCGTTGGGCCCCGCTTCCCGGCGCCGCGAGCGGTCCCGGGCCTCGGTATCGGTCAGCTTCCTGCGCCTGTCGTCCACCCGACGCCGGGTGCGGTCTCGTTCGGCTCGCAGGCGTGACACCACCTCGCGTGCCTCCTCCGCTTCCCGTTCCCATTCTTCGGCTGCAACCGAATACGGCGCTCCTACTCGCTCCACCCGGGCGGCGGCGATGCGGAGGGTGGCGGTGGTCAGGCGGTCGAGCAGGGCCCGGTCGTGTGAAACGATGATCCCCACCCCGGCGAACCGCTCCAGTTCCGGGACCAGTAGCCGGCTGGCTTCGGTGTCCAGGTGGTTGGTCGGCTCGTCGACACACAGGACGTCGGGTCGAAGGGAGAGGGCGGCCGCCACCTGCCAGCGCCGCCGTTCTCCCGGCGAGAGGTCGAGCCAGCGCTGGAGGCCGGCGACTTCGAGTCCGAGCCGGGCCCGGAGGGCGGCGTCGGAAGCCTCCCAGGAAGCGGCGAAGCCGGCGACGGCCTCACCCGCTTCCTCCACATCCTGGCGGCACCACGCCACCACGGGATGGGCCGGTTCGACGGCCACGGTCCCGGCATCCGGTGACAGGTGGCCGAGGATCAGGCGCAGGAGCGTGGTCTTGCCGGCGCCGTTGCGGCCGACGAGTCCGTGCCACCCGGGACCGAGGCTGACGGAGACGTCGGTCAGGATGGGAAGGGCAGAGCTATAGGAGAAGCTGACAGAGTGGAGATGGACGGCAGACACGGTGGCACCTCGCGGGTGGCGGGCGGAAACAAGGCTGGGTTCACCGTGTCGAGATCAAGCTACTCCTGGGGTGGCTGGGGCCAGGTTACGAGGGCGCCGGGCGACGTGTCTGCCAATTTCCCGCCTCCTCTGGACGGCGGCGTGGGGCCGTCATTCGACGGCCCCACGAAGCGGTCATCCCAGGTTCCAGGTCAGACGAGCCAGACGATCAGGGCGATGATGGCGGCCACCAGCAGCACCGCCATGACCATCGTGGCGACCGGGGTGCGCCGCTGGGCGGGGGTGCGGTCGACGCGGTCGTCGATCGTGGCCGGGTCGCCGTTGAAGTCCTTCTCGGTGGCGAGGGGATCGTTGGGCCGGTAGTCGGAAGGCATCATGGGAGTCTCTCCTTGGTGTCGAGTCGATGTCGAGCCCCCCAACTACCCCGGGATCGCATCTCCGAAACCCGCATGAGCCGTAGAAGCACCAGGGGGCTAGCTTGGGAGCGACGAACAGAAAGGGACTATGACTCGTATCGCCATCAACGGATTCGGACGCATCGGACGCTGCTCGTTCAAGCAGTTCGTAGCCGACGATCGTTTCGAAGTGGTGGGTATCAACGACCTCGCCGATCTCGACGAACTCGCTTACCTGCTCAAGTACGACTCGGTGCACGGCTGGTACCCGCGCAAGGTGTCGACCGAGGACGGTCATCTCGTGGTCGACGACCACAAGATCCCCTTCAGCCAGGAACGGGATCCGGCTGCCCTGCCCTGGGGCGACCTGGGAGTCGATGTCGTGGTCGAGGCCACCGGCGCCCTCCGGTCCCGGGAGGACGCCGCCGGTCACCTCGAGGCAGGAGCGAAGCGGGTGGTCATCTCGGCCCCCTCCGACGACGCCGATGCCATTTTCGTCTACGGGGTCAACGACGAGACCTTCGATCCCGAACAGCACTATGTGATCTCCAACGCCTCCTGCACCACCAACTGCCTGGCGCCGGTGGCCAAAGTGCTGTCCGACTCCTTCGGCATCGAATTCCTGATGATGTCGACCATCCACGCCTATACCGCCAGCCAGACCCTGATGGACACCCCCACCCGCAAGCGTCGCCGGGGCCGGGCAGCCGCCGTCTCGATCATCCCCACCACCACCGGGGCCGCTAAGGCCACCGGCAAGGTGATCCCCGAACTCGACGGCAAGCTGGACGGAATGGCCTTTCGTGTTCCGGTGGAGGACGGCTCGGTCACCGACATCACCGCCCACCTCAGTCGCGGGGTCACGGTGGAGGAGGTCCATGCCGCTCTGGCCGAGGCGGCCGGCGGAAGAATGCGGGGAGTTTTGCGGCTCACCGACGAGGCGCTGGTTTCCCGGGACATCATCGGCGACCCGCATTCCTCGGTCGTCGACACCCTCTCCACCATGCTGCTCCGGGACGACGTGGTGAAGATCGTGTCCTGGTACGACAACGAGTGGGGCTACTCGGCCCGCATGGTCGACATCTCGGCGGTGGTGGCCGGCCAGGGAGCCTGACCGGCCACGCTCAACGTGTCCTGAACAGGGGGACGTAGACGACGACGGCGATGGCCAGGGCGATCAGGGCGAACACGCCGAAGGCGATGGTGTTGGCCCACGAGGCGGCCGGGTCGTTCTCGATCTGCATCACGATCGCCATCCCCGCAACGGAGGCGCCGAGGAGGGCGAACCAGCCGGTGGCGGCGTACTTCGCCTTGTGGGCCCACGGCAGGTTGCGGATGACGCCGATTCCGATGGCGATCAGGGCCGGAACGACGATTCCGAGGTCCATGAACTTGACCAGCCAGAAAACGCCGGGGTCGGCCAGGTACTCGGTGGATGTGGGATCGCCCCCCATCACGTCCATCAGCCCGGGCAGGTGCAGTCCCCCCAGCAGGAAAAGGGCCACCACGAAGAAGAAGATCCCCATCGAAAGGTCGGTCCGGCGCGAGGTGGGGGGCAAGGCGAGCGGATTCACCACCGCCCACGACTGGAAGATGACCAGGGCGGCGAGGATGAAGAGGGCGATGAAGAGGGGGAAGAAAGCCTCGCTGGTGCCGTCATAACGCCGGAAGTCACCGCCCAAAGCGAGCTGGACATACGTGTAGAGGGCATAGGCCGCCGGTCCGAGGGCGAGGACCGGTCCGGCGATGTGCTCTCGCAGCGCCAGGATCCCGGCCAGGATGCTGACCGGTGCCACCAGGCCGAGGGCGGCGATATCGCCCCCGCGGATCTGCTCGATCGCCCCCGAGGAGGCATGGTATTCGATCACCCCGAAGCCCAGCGGTCCGAGGAGTGCCACCGCCGCCGCCCCCAGCCCGAGAACGATCAGACCGATCCCGAGCGAAACCGGATGGGCGTTGCCGTGCCACTTGGCCGTCAGGGCTTCCTTTCCACGCGTCCGATTGCGAAACATCCTTTTCTCCAGTTGGCTCATCCCGACTTTGGCACACGGGGAGACCCTACGGCCAGGGCCGATCGTCCCTGAGTTAGGGCCGCTCGCCCCCGGGGGCTCGGGCCGAAGTACCCTGGCGCCCTCCCGGAATCTACTCCACCCTGGGGGAGCCGCGTCGAAAGGGAGCATTTGTGAAAGGCGCCTGGGCCGGGTCCGGGATCGCCCTCGGGGCCGGCATCGGAATCATTTTCGGGCTGTTGCTGCTGGGTGACAATTGGTTCTTCGCCCCCATCATCGGGGCCGCGGTCGGCCTGCTGATCGGGGCGATCGTCGACGCCCAGTCCGGCGACAACCGGGACGAGTGACCGCGACCCCACCTCCGCCCGGTCGACCGGTCCGTCTGCTCGGCTATCTCGCCTACATCGGATTGCTGACGGCGGGCTACTACTACAACCTCACCTTTGTGCAGTTGGGCATCATCGATCTCGGCACCCGCGGGGTGGGCCTGGATCGAGGCCAGGTCTCGGTGGCGATGGGCGGCCTTGCCCTGACGGCTTTCCTGGTGGCGGTGGCGACCGGGATGCTGATGGATCGCCTGCGCTGGAACGTCGACCTCCCGCTCAAGCTCCGGATTGTGTTTGGGGTGGTCGCCCTCCAGACCGTCCTTACGCTCGTGGCCCCGTCGGTGGGGTCCCGGCCGTCGTTCGTCGTGTGGGTCCTCGGCTGTGCGATCGTGATCGGAGTCGGGATCCCGGTCACCTTCGGGCTGATGCGTGACTTCATTCCGGTCCACCACCGCGGGCATGTGGCCGCCGTGGTGGCCGGATTGGCCTTCTTCGCTGCCGCCCTCTATCCCCGGGAGTGGCGGATGGGTGAGTTTGCCGCCGTCCTTTCGACCGCGATGATTCCCGCCACCATCGTCCTGGGAGTGATCGCCTTCGGCCGGTTCGCGATCGTCTCCGAACTGGGTCGGCTCCACGAATTACACGGGCCGGGTCGCTTCCGCCGTCCCGGGCCGGAGCGAGCCACTCCCGCCATGTTCTGGGGGCTGGTGGTCCTGATGTTCGCCGTCTTCTTCATCGACAGCCTCGGGTTCCTGCGCATCATCGAGGCCCCCGCTTACATCTCCACCTCCTGGCAGTCCCCGGACACGTCGGTTCGACTCTTCATCGGGATCAGCCATCTGGTGGGAGCGGTGATGGCTGGGGTGCTGTACACGGCATTCGGGCGTCGCTGGCTGATCGTGTGGGTGCTGGGACTGTTCGCCTTCACCCACTTGCTCTACACCTCACACCTGAGTTCGGCTCCCTCGGGGATGGACCCGCCCCTGGTGCTACCTCTCTTTTATGTCCTGGCCGTCAGCTTCTACACCACCCTCAACTTCGCCCTGTGGCCGGATCTGTCCACCGCCGCCGACATCGGCACCCGTACCGCCCTCGGGGTGGGGATCGCCGGATGGCTGGCCTCGTTCCTCAGCACCGCCCTCGCCCTCTACTCCGAGAACGCCGAGGTGTCGCTGCTGGCCCATCTCAGGTATGTGAACGCTCTCGCCCTGCTGCTGGCGGTGGGCGTCCCGGTCGTCTTCTATGTGAACCGAATGCGATCTCTTGCCCGGAGCCCGGCATGAACCTCGCCACGATTCCGCTTCTGGTCGTGGCCCTGTTCCTGATGACGACCGGAGACCAGCAGATCGACTCGGTGCAGTTGCTCATGACCGGGAGCCATGTCGTGAACGAGGAAGGCGGGGCGGTGCTGGTGGGGGAGTCCGCCGTCGAGATCCCGGCCGGAGTCTCGATCGAGGGCCCCGTTTACCAGGTGGGCGGAACCCTGGTCATCGAGGGCGAGGTACGAGGCGACGTGGTGCAACTGGCCGGTAGCCTGCGAATCGAAGACGGCGCCGTGGTGGGCGACGAACTGCGCTCGATCGGGGGACGGGAGACGGTTTCGGCCCAGGCCGTCGTCGGCCGCCGGACCGGTGTCGACCTGGTCCCTGCCGACCGGGGCCCGCTTGGTTCGATCGTCACCCTCGGCCTGCTCGCCGCCGCCCTCGCCCTGGTGGCCGGCCGCCTGGCCCGGACCCGCGCCTCGGCCCTCGGCCACGTCTCCGGGGCCATCGCCGAGCATCCGGTGATCGTGGTGACCGTCGGCACTCTGCTCACCCTCACCGCCATCGCGCTGGTGGTGTTCATGGGCTTCACCCTGATCCTGATCCCGCTCGCCCTCGTCGTCGTCCTGGCCGGGGTGCTGGTGCTGGCCTACGGGATCATGGCTCTCGGCCACCTGGTCGGCGGGTACCTCCCCGTCACGGGCCGGACCGCCACCGTCGTCGGGGTGATCGCGGCGGTGGTGCTGCTGCAACTGCTGGGGCTCGTCCCCCTGGTCGGCGACCTGGCGGTGATCGCCGTGATGATGGCCGGGGTGGGGGCGGTGATCGTGACCTACTTCGGGGTCGTCCGCTTTCGGCCCGTAGACCTCCCGGACGGCCCGTGAGTGGTGAGGCTGCGCTCCGGTATGTGCGCCGGGGCGGTCGGTGGTTCCCGTCCAGTCGATCGAGCCAGGAGGATGCAGTTGTGGGCGGAGGGACTGCACGTCGCCCGGCAAGCACCCGCGGGAGTTCGCCGAGGCGTGGGCGGAGGCGGGGATCGAACTGCTGGCGGGCGACCGCTGCTACATGTGCCGTTCCACGACGATCACCATCCCTCTCCACATCGACGCCGAAGGGTGCCGCTGGTACTGCTTCGACGGGAGGCCGGCGCCGTTACGGCGGGATCGACGTCGGGGCGGCGGCGTCGCTGCGCCCGTGCTTCGAGGGTGTGGAGGTGCGCATCCAGGGCCGCCCGGTGGGATACCTGGCGGCGGGCGACGCCCGGAGACTGGCACCGGAGATCGAGGGCGCCCTCGCCGGAACCGGAGGCGCCACCTGTCGGGCCCGGATCCGGGGCGGCTGGGACCGGGGCGGAGACGACGTCGGGCTGTTCGGGGTGGTGCGGT
The DNA here is from genome assembly GCA_035461175.1 of Acidimicrobiia bacterium. Classification (GTDB taxonomy): domain Bacteria; phylum Actinomycetota; class Acidimicrobiia; order Spongiisociales; family ZC4RG35; genus DATHVR01. The sequence continues at coordinate 25,034 of DATHVR010000156.1, forward strand.
ATTTGGGAGAAGACTCCCCCGGCGCGGTACGTTGACAGGGCAGATGTCACTCCAGGTCCCCGTCTCCGTTCTCGACCTCGGCTCCGTGGCCCGCGCGGCCACCACCGCCCAGGCTCTCGCCGACACCACCGGACTGGCCCAGTCAGCGGACCGTTTGGGTTATCACCGGTTCTGGGTGGCCGAGCATCACAACATGCCGATCGTCGCCTCCACCTCGCCGTCGGTGCTGATCGCCCACCTGGCCGCCGTCACAGAGCGGATCCGAGTCGGTTCCGGCGGGGTGATGCTCCCCAATCACCCGCCGCTGGTGGTGGCCGAGCAGTTCTCCATGCTGGAAGCGCTCCATCCCGGCCGGATCGATCTCGGAATCGGGCGGGCGCCGGGCACCGATCCGGCCACGGCCGCCGCCCTCCGCCGCAGCCCCGACACTCTCAACGCCCAGGAGTTCCCCCGGCATCTGATCGACCTGATGGGCCTGTTGGGGGACGTGCGGGAGGGATCGCGCCTCCACACCCGGTTCTCGGCCACTCCCCGGGCCGTCACCTATCCCGACATCTTCCTGCTCGGATCCTCCGGATACAGCGCCCAACTCGCCGGTCTTCTCGGGCTGTCCTTCGTGCAGGCCCATCACTTCGACATGGGCGGTACCGACGAATCGGTGCGCATGTATCGCCAGGCCTTCCGGCCTTCCGGAACCCTGGGCGAGCCATATCCGATCGTTTCGGCCAACGTGGTGGTCGCCGCCAGCGAAGAGGAGGCCTATCGGCTCTCGCTACCGGGGAGACTGGTCCGGTTCTGGTTGCGGACGGGCCGTCCCATCCGCATCGTCACCGTGGAGGAGGCCGAACAGAACCTCGACCTCGAATCCGCCCTGGCCATGCCCACCGAGTCCCTCACCGGGACTCCCGACCAGGTGGCCGAGGGTCTGGAGGCACTGCAGGCCCGCACCGAGGCGGCCGAACTGATGGTCACCGCGACGACGGCCGGCTATGAAGAGAAGGTCGACGGCCTCGGGCTGCTGGCCAAGACGCTGGGACTCGGAACGTGAGCGCTCCGCTCGTTGTCGAGACCCGCGACCTGGCCAAGCACTTCGGCTCCGTCGAGGCAGTGCGCTCCGTCGACCTCGAGGTTCCCCAGCGTTCGATTTTCGGGTTCCTCGGTCCCAACGGGGCCGGCAAGACCACCACCCTGCGAATGCTGGTGGGACTGCTCAGCCCGACCGCCGGCTCCGGGACCGTGCTCGGCTATCAGATCGGCAAGGACGAGCTCGGCCTCCGGCGTCACATCGGCTACCTGCCCCAGCAACCCCATTTCTATCCTGACCTCACCGCCCGGGAGACCCTGCGCTATGCCGGACGCTTCTTCTACCGCCCCGGCCCCGGTCTGGAGAGCCGGATCGAGGAAATGATCGAGGTGTCGGGCCTGGCCGAGCGGGCGGACCGGCCGGTGGGGGTGTTCTCCGGTGGTGAGCGGCAGCGGCTCGGAATCGCCCAGGCCCAACTCCACCGACCCGAACTCCTGATTCTTGACGAGCCTGCCGCCGGTCTCGACCCACTGGGGCGGCGTGACGTGCTCAACCTGCTCACCGACCTGCGGGAGGAGACCACCGTCCTGTACTCGACCCACATCCTCGACGACGTGCAGCGAGTGAGTGACATGGTGGCGATCATCAACCGGGGCCGGATGGTGGCCCATGCCCCGATCGAACAACTCCTCGCCGGCACCGAGGGGGCGGTCTACCTCCTTCGGACGCGGGGACCCACGGAGTCGGTCCAGACCCGTCTCCAGGGTTTGCCCTGGATCGAACGGATCGAGATCGAACCAGGGGACGGCGGTGACCGCTGGATGGTCGTGGCCGAGGAGGAAGAGGCGGAACGTCACCTTCTGCGGACCGTGCTGGCCGATCCCGAGGTCGTCGTCACCGACTTCGGCCGGCAGCGGTTCGAGCTCGAGGACGTATTCGTCCGGGTGGTAGAGGAGCAGACGTCGTGACCCTCGAAGCCGTCCCTCAGGCAGCCGGCTGGAACGCCGGTGCCGGCAACGTGTTCCGTCACGAGTCGCGGTTGTGGTGGCGATCGCGGCGGTGGTGGATCCACGCCCTCTTGTGGACCACTCTCCTCAACGCCATCTTCCTCGGAATGCTGTGGGTGGCCTCCGCCGCCAACGAGGGCAACCTGCGTCTCGAGGAGCCGGCGATGGGGGTGGGGGACATCCTCCCGCAATTCGTCGGATTGGCGACGTTGCTGTCCACGATCGGGGTGGTCGTTCTCACCCAGGGAGTGATGCTCGACGAGCGCAAAGTGGGGACGCTGGAGTGGGTCCTGGCCAAGCCCCTCTCCCGCACCGGGATGGTCATTGCCAAGTACGCCGCCCATGCCCTGCCCGTCCTGTTGGTGTTCGTGGCATTGCCCTGGTCCGGGATCTACTTCCTGGCCTCGCGGGAGCTGGGTGAGCCATGGCCGCTGGGCGACTTCCTGGGCGTGGCGGGATTGCTGGCCCTGGTCCACCTGTTCACCCTGGCGCTGGTCCTCATGCTCGGCACCTGGACCACCAGCCGGGCGCTGGTGGTGGGAGTCCCGGTCGGCGCCGTGATCCTGTACGACTCCGTCCACCTGTTCGTCGACGACATGGCCGGAAAGCTTCCCTTCCCGTGGGAGCTGACCGGTGTCGCCACGATGCTGGCAGGAGGCCAGCCGCCGGTGTCGGTGCTGCCGGTCGTGGCATCCGTGCTGTGGATCGGACTCGTGCTGGCGGTTGCCGCCTGGCGGTTCCAGCGCGACGAGATCCTGTAGGGGAGGGCCCGAGGGCACGCGCACAGGCGACGGCCGGCAGATTGATTTTCTTACAAGAGCGACAGCTCACGACACGCCAATATGGGGGCATCCCGAAGCAGAGGAGCCAATGGGCAAAGTAGTCATGTACAGCTCGGTGTCGGTGGACGGCTTCGTCGCGGACGAAAACGACCAGCCCGGACCCCTGTTCGACTGGTTGTTCAGCGGCGACGTGCCGTTGGACGAGAGCGGCGAGTTGAAGGTGTCGCAGACCTCCTACGACTACACCCGGCCGTACTGGGACCAGATCGGGCCGACGGTCGTCGGCCGCCACGTCTTCGACATGACGGACGGCTGGGACGGGAAGCCGCCGAGCGGGATCGACCACGTGGTCGTCGTGACGCACCGGCCACAGCCAGAGGGCTTGGACCCCGAAGCGCCGTTTCATTTCGTCGACGGCATCGCGGCAGCCGTGGTGTTCGGGTCCGGCAAGCGCTACTTCGGGTCGGTCGACGCGCAGCACCTGTTGGAGGATCGTGATGTGGCGATGCACTACCGGCGCACGCGCTGATTCACGAGACAATTGCTTCTTCGCGTACCCGCTCAGATCGGTCAACGGCGCACCCGATAGCGCAGGTGAAGCACCCGGTTGCCCTGCATCGCCACATCACGATCCTCCAACAGGTGCTGCGCGTCGACCGACCCGAAGTAGCGCTTGCCGGACCCGAACACCACGGCTGCCGCGATGCCGTCGACG
>DATHVR010000157.1:0-2363 GCA_035461175.1 Acidimicrobiia bacterium
GCTCAATCCACCGATCGGGCTGGGGCTGGCCGGGCTCGAGACCCACGCCGGGTTCCCGGTGCCGGGACCGTGGACGGACACCATCAGCATTCCCGGCTACGTGCTCGACGTCGAGGTGGTGGTGACGGCCACCACGGTCGAGTGGGGTGATGGGGCGGCCGACACGTTCCCGCCCGAGGCATATCCGCAGCTGACCGGATACCCCGACGGACTGGCCCGTCACGTGTACGAGGCCAAGACCTGCCTCCCGGCCGGGTCCGCCGACGACTGCCACCCCGACCTCGAGGCCTATCCGGTCATCATCTCATATCAATGGGGCGCCCGATGGCGAGCCAACGGCGGGGCATGGATCACCGTCTCGGTCCCGCCCAGCACAACGTCTGTCGACTATCCGGTGACGGAAGCGGTGTCCACGCTGACCGAAACCGGCTGAGCGGCAACATCGGACTGAATCCGAATCGCGGCTAGTGTGCTCAACGTGCTCGAGGCATGGTTCTTCATCGCCGCGGCGCTGCTCGTCCTGAGCGGGGGATCCAAGATCGTCGACCCTGCTCCGACCCGCGGCGCCCTCGCCGCCGCCGCCCTCCCCGCCGGAGCGTGGACGGCCCCGACCCTGGGGGGAATCGAGATCATCGCCGGCATCGCGGCGATCGTCTACGGCGGTTGGGCGGCTGCCTCGGCAGGCCTCATCTACGCCGGTTTCGCCGGCTTCGTCGTCTATGCCCTGGTGCGGCGCCTGCCCATCCAGTCCTGCGGATGCTTTGGAAGATCGGACACTCCCCCCACCTGGATTCACTTCGGATTCAATCTCGTCTCGGCCGGAGCCGGTTTCGGGTTGGCCGTCACCGGCTCGGCTCCGCTCGCCCTCTTGGCCGATCAGCCCCTGATGGGGATTCCCTATCTCGCCTTCGTCGGATTGGGGGTGGCGGTGGCGTACCTGCTCCTGACCGAACTTCCCCGGTTGAGGGCCGCGACCCGATGAGCAAGCGCCTGGTCGAGGGCACCGCTCGTCTTCTCGAGTCGAGAACGAGCCGGAGAGGCTTCCTCCGTCGTGCCGCCGTGGTCGGTAGCGCCCTGGTGGCCGCCCCGGCCGCCTACGTGCTGCGGCCGGGGAGCGCCTACTCGGCGGTGACCCGCACCCCGAGCAACTGCCCGTCCGGAAGTCGATGCCGGGACGGGGGGTGGACCGAGTTCTGCTGCACCATGACCGGGGTCAATACGTGTCCGCCGGGATCGATGATCGCGGGCTGGTGGCGAGCCGAGTACCCCGGATCCGGAACCGACCATTGCGACGGCAACTCCCGCTACTACATGGACTGCAACTCCTCCGACTGCCATGGATGCGGGTGCGGAGGCTCGGGGACGTGCGGCAACGAGTGTGTCGACTGCAACTGCACCTGTGCCAACGATGACTGCAGCAACTGGAAGACCTGCTGCACCCGATTCCGCTACGGCCAGTGCAACCAGAACATCGCCTGCCTCGGTCCGATCGTGTGCCGCGTCGTCACCTGTGTCGCCCCCTGGGAGTGGGATTCGACCTGCACCACAACGGATGCCGTCAGCCAATCCACCTGGTACCACGACGCCGCCTGCCTGCACCCATCGTCGGTCTACGCCGCCCGGCCCGGCGTCATAACCGGAAACACGTGGAAGTTGCGTGACACCCTCACCAGCGGTGTCCCCCAGTCCACCTACGACTACGGCCAGCAGGGCGACGTCCATCTGATGGCCGACTGGACGGGAGCGGGAATACGCACTTCGGCGGTGGTGCGGGGAACAAGGCGAGGCCCCGCCGGAGACACCGCCCTCACCTGGTATGTCCGCCAGGTCGAGGGAGAAGGACGCCCCGATCTCGTCTTCGAGTTCGGTCAGGCCGGGGACATCCCGGTGGTCGGTGACTGGAACGGCGACGGCGTCGCCACGCCCGGCGTCGTGCGCGGCAACCGGTGGCTGCTGCGGAACTCCAACTCCACCGGTCCGGCCGATATGGATTTCGACTTCGGCCAACCCGGGGACAGTCCGGTGGTGGGGCGCTGGACCGACGACGGACGCGCCCGACCCGGCGTGGTTCGAGGCACGACCTGGATGTTGCGCACGACGGACGGCGGTGCCACCGCCTCCTTCGAATTCGGCCCGGGCGGAGTGCCGGTCGTCGGCGATTGGGCCGGCACCGGGGTCGACCGGCCCGGGTGGTTCGCCGACGGCGGCACCTGGTACCTGCGCAACTCCCTGACCCCGGGGGCTGCCGACGAGACGTTCCAGTACGGCGCCAGCGGAGATGTGCCCGTGGTCTGGGGGCGGATCTCGTGACCGCCCTGGTGATCATCGAAGGCGTGGTCATCGCCCTGCTCGTCGTGCTGGTG